>CAYOKH010000031.1:0-21313 GCA_964404505.1 uncultured Azoarcus sp. | reverse complement strand
GCGCCGCGCGATGGGCAAGAAGAAGGCCGAGGAAATGGCCAGGCATCGCGAGATCATGCGCGCCGGAGCATGCGCGAAGGGCTACGACGAGCAACTCGCGACACAGCTCTTCGACCTGATGGAAAAGTTCGCCGAATACGGCTTCAACAAGTCGCACACGGCCGCCTACGCCGTGGTGACCTATCAGACGGCGTGGCTCAAGGCTCACCATTGCGCGGCCTTCATGGCCGCCACCATGTCGGCGGACCTGGACAACACCGACACCATCCGGATCTTCTACGAAGACGCGGTGGCCAACGGGCTGACCGTTTTGCCGCCGGACGTCAACGCCTCCGACTACCGTTTCGTGCCGGTCGATCGAAAGGTCGTTCGCTACGGGCTGGGTGCGGTCAAGGGTGCGGGCGAACCGGCGGTGCGCGCCATCCTGGCCGCACGCGCGAGCGCTGGACCGTTCCGCGATCTCTTCGACTTCTGTGACCGGGTGGACCGGCGCGCCGTTAACCGGCGGGTGGTCGAAGCGCTGATTCGCGCTGGCGCCTTCGATGCCCTCGACGGTGATCGTGCCAAGTTGCTGGCCTCGGTCGGGATTGCGATGGACGCGGCCGAACAGACGGCCGCCAATGCCCTTCAAGGTGGCCTCTTCGATCTGATCCCCGAAGCGGCGGGGCAGGCGGTCCAGTATGTCAGGGTGCGCCCGTGGAACGAGCGCGAGCGCCTCAAGGAAGAAAAGACCGCGATCGGTTTCTTTCTGTCGGGCCACCCGTTCAATGCCTTCCGCGCCGAGGTGCGCCGTTTCGTGCGTCGCACGCTGGCCCAGCTCGAGCCATCGCGCGATTCGGCCATGCTCGCCGGCGTGGTGATGGAGATGCGCAGCAAGATGGGCAGCCGCGGCAAGATGGCTTTCGTGCTGCTGGACGACGGAACGGCGCCGCGCGAGGTGGTGGTGTATTCGGAGGTGCTCGAGGCCAGCCGCGGCAAGATCGTCACCGACGAGGTGCTGGTGGTCGAAGGCAAGGTCAGCAACGACGAATTCTCGGGCGGCCTGCGCATCATCGCCGACCGGCTGATGACCCTCGCGGACGCGCGCAACCGCTTCTCGGGTGAGCTCCGATTGCGCATCAATGGCGAAGTCGGCGCGTCAGGCGGCGCTGCCGGCGCGATCGAACGGCTGGAATCGCTGCTGATGCCGTTTCGCAACGGTGGATCGCGAATCCGCGTGTGCTATCGCAACGATGCTGCCGAGGCGGAACTGCCGTTCGGAGACGGCTGGCGCGTGCGACTCGATGACGCGCTGATCGACAGCCTGCGCGAGTGGCTCCCTGCCGATGCGGTGGACGTCGTTTATCCGACCTGAGGCCCGCAGCTTGTTGCTGCCATGGACGGCGATTCAGGCGCAGGCGCGTCCCTATTCGGTCGGACGCAGCGCGAACGGCCCCGGCTCGGGTGCGTCGGTCTCCGAAATCTCCACCCGTTCCACCCTTGCCGCAGGGGGCCCTGTTCTCGCCCACCCGATGAAGGCCGCGACAGCCTTTTCAGGGCCGGATACGACGGCCTCGACCTCACCGGCGACGCGGTTGCGTACCCAGCCGTGCAGCCCCAGGCGCAGCGCCTCGGTCTGGGCACTGGCACGGTAATACACGCCCTGAACACGGCCATGGATCAGCAGATGGCGTGTGATGTGAGCCGAATCGGATCGTTCCTGCATCGATGTCCTCCAGTTCCGCTACTGCGGAGTAGTGCATGCCGCGTGCGGGCTCATCGTGACCCTGCGATCCGCGGGGCTGTTCAAACTGCCGTCGATTATGCGCAAGGCCCGGACGCGTGCCTGCGGATGCGAAGCATCCCGTTTCTGGAACCTTTCCGGAAAGTCGAATGGGAATAGTTGAACCTCAACTTGAATTTGGCCTGTCGTTGACTAATGTCAAGAGTCGGCCGGGCCAAAATGACTAATTTCCTAACCCATTAGTATTAGACGCAGAACGAGACCCGGCGGATTCCGCGTGTCGAGACCCTGCGTAAGACGAATGAGGGCAATGTTTCGAGCAGGCGCAGGCCTGCCGATCGGACTTGGTGGAGAACGCGCGAGCTGAAGTGCGCCAGTGATGCGCCGTGCGGGCGGAACGGGACGATCCCGCCCCGCGGTTCATGCGCTTCGGAACACGTGGAACGGGATCGTGCGAGCGCAGCCAGGATCGCGCGGTCCCCGAAAGCAGTGCGACAACGAAGGGGGGATCATCAGATGAGTGTGGATTCGAATCGCATCGTGCGATGGGTACCGGCTGTACTGCTGGGCGTGTTGCTGCTTGGCGGGGGCGGCACGGTGTTGGCCCAGGGGTCGGGGGAGAGGGAGGACATGGTGCTCACGGGGGATGCGGTGTGTACCCGCTGTCACGACGAGGGCGAGGAGTTTCCGGTGCTGGCGATCGGCAAGACGCGCCACGGCACGGTGGCCGACGCGCGCACGCCGACCTGTACGAGTTGTCACGGCGACAGCGATCGGCACATCCGCAACATCCGCGAGGCCGACGAGACGAGCCGGCCGAAGCCGGACCGCGACTTTGCCGGGCACCTGCTGTCGGCGCCGGCCGACGATATGGTGGATCGCTACTTCGGGCGCTCGGGCAAGGGCTCGACCACGCCGGTGGTCGAGCGCAACCAGGCGTGTCTGAACTGCCACCAGGGCGGTGAGCGCATCCACTGGCAAAGCGGCGTGCATGCTTCGCGCGACATTGCGTGCACCTCGTGCCACCAGATTCACACCCAGCACGACAAGGTGGTGCGCGACAAGCAGGCCCAGTCGGAGGTGTGCTTCAGTTGCCACACCGAGCAGCGCGCCCAGGTCAACCGTCCCTCGCACCATGCGATCCGTGACGGACAGGTCGCCTGTTCGGATTGCCACAACCCGCACGGCGCGGGCGAGAAGATGATGGTGCGCGACAGCGTCAACGCGACTTGCTACTCGTGCCACATGGAGAAGCGCGGCCCGTTCATCCACAGCCACCAGCCGGTGGCCGAGGACTGCACGATCTGCCACAACCCGCACGGCACGGTCAATGACAACCTGCTCAAGGTGCGCTCACCGTTCCTGTGCCAGCAGTGCCACGAGCCGACCAGCCACCGCGGCACGATACCCGAGCCCACTCCGAATCCCGGTGCCTATCCGGGAAGAGTCAGCTTTGCGCGCGGGTGTCTGAACTGCCACACCAACATCCATGGCTCGAACAATCCGGCGGGCGTCACCACGTCGCGTTCGCTGCGTCGCTGATCAGGGGAGGAAATGAAGATGAACACACGGAAAAGTGTCCGCACGTTCGGCCTGACCGTCATCGCCGCCTCGCTGGCGGCGGGGTTCGGGACGGCGCATGCGCTCGACGAGGAGCTGGCCTCCTACATGCGTCCGGAGAGTTCGGTGCGCTTCGGGCTGGGCTACCTGAGTGATGATGCGGCCCGTTTCGGCCAGTACAGCGGCCTGAAGGACATGGGGCTGTATGCGATCGGCGAGGTACGCATGGTCAGGCGCGACGACGACAGCGGCACGTGGCTGCGCCTGGATGGGCGCAACCTCGGGCTGCAGAGCCGCGGGCTGCGCTTCGAGCACGAGCAGCAAGGCAACTGGCGCTACATCATCGACTACCGCAAGCTGCCGCGCTACTCGCCCTATACGGTGAACACCGGGCTCGCCGGGATCGGATCCGACACCCAGGTGATCAACAACATCGCAGCCTTGACCGGTCGCGACAGGAGCCTCAAGACGGTACGCGAGCGCGTGGGCCTGGCCGGGGAGAAGATTCTCGGCAGCGGTTTCGACGTGAAGGTGAACTTCAAGCACGAGACCAAGAAGGGCGATCGCCTGTTCGGGCGCGGTACGTCCCAGTTCCTGGCCGAGCCGATCGACTACGAGATGCGTCAGGTCGATGTGGTGCTGGGCTATACGGGCGAGCGGCTGCAGCTGTCGGGAGGGTATTACGGTTCGTTCTTCCGCAACGACCACACGGCGCTGTGGGTAACCCCTCCGGCGACGGTGGGTGCCTTCAGCCCGATCTCGCTGCCGCCGGACAACCATGCGCACCAGTTCCATCTGGGGGGCGGCTACAACTTCACGCCGACCACGCGCGGCACGTTCAAGGTGTCGCGCAGCGTGGCCACCCAGGACGACACGTTCATGGAACTGTTCCCCGGCCAGGTCAACATCTCCGGGCGGACCAACCTGGGCGGCAAGGTCGTGACCACGCTGGCGCAGGCGGGGATTTCGGCACGGCCGACGACGGACCTGACGCTGCGCGCGAACCTGAAGTACGAGGACCGCGACGACAGGACGCCGGTGGTGCAATACGTGCCGCTGACCTCGACCGGAGGGGGGTTCAATCACCCGCGCGAACTTCGGCAGTTGAAGGGCAACGTCGAGGCGAGCTACCGCCTGCCGCAGAACTTCCGCATCACCGGCGATGTGGGCTACGACAAGCGCACGCGCAACACCCAGGAGGTGAGGAGCGTGAGCTTCCGCCGCAACACGGAGGAAATGACCTACCGGGTGGCGCTGAGCCGTTCGCTGTCGCAGACGCTCAACGGTTCGCTCGCCTACGTGCGCAGCGAACGCGACGGGTCGCGCTTCATGACCAATCTGGTCGAGGGCGGGGGCATGGGTACCAATCTCGTCGCGCCGCTGCATCTGGCCGACCGCGATCGCGACACGGTGCGCCTGCGCCTGGACTGGATGCCGACCGAGCCGCTGTCGCTGCAGTTCCTGGCCGACATTTCGCGCGACAAGTACGGCGGGCGCGAACTGGGCCTGCACAAGCGGCGTGCGCACTTCTTCTCGGTGGACGCGTCGTACGCGATCTCGCAGGACTGGCAGGGCCACGCGTGGGTCACGCGCGACTACTCGCGTGCGGTCAACCGCCTCCAGACGAGCGCCGCTCTGCCCTGGCAGGCGGCGCTGCGCCAGTCCGGTGAAGCGGTGGGGGTGGGGCTTCGCGGCCGGGCCACCGAGAAGCTGGAATTGGGTGCCGACTTCCAGTACTCGCGCGACCGCAACTCCTACGGCCTGCGTGCCGCAACCGATCCGGACGATCTGCCCAAGGTCAAGTACTCGCTGGCGAGCCTGAAGCTGTCGGGCAAGTACGCGCTGCAACGCGATCTGGCGCTGCGCGTCGATCTGATCCACGACCGCTGGAGCACCAACGACTGGCTGTGGCGCGGCTGGGAGTTTGCCGACGGCACGACGGTCAACCAGGATCGCAAGCAGAACACGACCTTCGTGGGCGTTTCGGTTCAGTACAACTGGCACTGAACCGGTTCTCGCAGCGGCCCGCCCGTTCTCCCCGGACGGGCCGCTGCAGCACTGGCATGTTTTCGCCGTCCCTCGGACCCGCCTGAGGCCATTCAGGACTGAATGATGTAGTATCCGGTCGGGTAGTCTTGGTGCGCTGCGCGCGGCAAGAGTGCGGTGCATCGCGGATCGGGGGATGACTGGGGTGAAATTGGTACGTGATGGTCAGCACGGGCGGCCAGCCCTGGCCGTCCTCTGGTTCTGGCTCGTCGCGGCCACGGTTCTCGTCATCATGACGGCACTGACCCTGTGGGATGCGCGCGCACGGCAGATCGAGAATGCCGAACGGCATCTGGCCGCCCTCAGCGTCATTCTCTCCGAACAGACCACGCGCACCTTCCAGAGCGTAGACCTCATCCTCCAGGGGACGGCCGAACGCCTGGCCCGGGAACTTTCCGGGGATTCGCCGCTGGATGCCGCGAGCGTCAACACATTGCTGGGCGCGCGCATTTCCGGTGCGACACAGGTGCGTTCGCTCTTTGTCGTCGGGCTCGACGGACGGGTTCGCTATTCGGCACTGAGCGACCCGATCGGCCTTCCGCTCGGCGACCGCGACTATGTCGTCGCACATCGCGACGGTACGCACCCCGGGTCCTTCATCGACAAGCCTCTGCGCAACCGCGTGGACGGTGAATGGTCGATCTTCGTCAGCCGGGGATTGGCGGATGCGGCCGGCGGCTACGCCGGTGTCGTGGCTGCATCGGTCCCGCTGAGCTATTTCGATGCTTTCTACCGGTCGATCAAGCCCCACGACAGCAGTGCGATCAGACTGTTTCGGAGAGACGGGACGCTGCTTTACGGCGAATCGCACGTCGAAGAACGACTCGGACGATCTCATGCGGAAGATGAAGTTTTCCCGACCCTGAACCACAATCCGAACCGTTCCGTGGTTCGCACCGGGGGGGACTCTCCGCGCCTCGTCGCGACGCACGTCGTCGAGGGTTTTCCGCTGGTGACGACGATTGCGGTCAGCGAGGACAGCATTCTCGAGGACTGGCGCGATCAGGCTGCGCTGATCATCGCGGGCATGGTGGGCGTGGTACTGCTTCTCGGGCTGGCCGCTTACGCATTTGCGCGCGAGCTGATCCGCGAGGAGGGTCTGGCCGAATCGTTGCGGGAGAGGGAAGCCAGTCTCGAGGGCATCATCAGCTCGGCCATGGATGCGATCGTCACCATGGACGAGAGCGGGCGCATCATCCTGTTCAACCCCGCCGCGGAGAGGATGTTCGGATGCGCGGCCGCCGATGCGCTGGGAAGCAGGCTCGATCGATTCATTCCGGAACGCTTCCGCCACGAGCATCGCAAGCATGTCGCCCGGTTCGGCGAAAGCGGCCAGATGGCTCGCGCGAAGGAAGACCGCTCGGAAATCGTCGCACGGTGCGCCGACGGCGAAGAGATCATCGTCGACGCCTCGATCTCGCAGGTGCGCACATCGGGCAGGAAGCTGTACACGGCAGTCCTGCGCGACATCACGATGCGGCTCGAACGCGAGGAGGAGCTGCGAAACTCGAACCGGCAACTGCGCGAACTTTCCGCGTCCCTGGAATCGGTCCGAGAGGAAGAACGGACGCGGATCGCACGCGAGCTCCATGACGACCTCGGGCAACAATTGACCGGCCTGCGCATGAACCTGTCGTGGATCGGTGCCCGGCTGCGTTCGGACAATCCGGAACTGTCGGACAGGGTCGTCAACCTGCAGAAGCAGATCGACACGACGATCGGCTCGGTCAGACGCATAACCTCCGAACTCAGGCCGCTCATGCTCGACGACCTCGGGCTTTTTGCCGCCGTCGGGTGGCTCGCCGAGGACATCGCGAAGAAGACCGGACTCGAGGTCGAGCGACGCCTGGATGCAGTCGAACCGGAGATCGATGCCGATACGTCGAGTGCGCTGTTTCGCATCCTGCAGGAATCGCTGACCAACGTGGTGCGGCATGCCGACGCATCCTGCGTCCAGGTTTCGCTGAGGGTCGTCGACGATTGCCTGACGCTGCGGGTCGAGGATGACGGCAGGGGCATGGAGCAGGCCGATCGCGGCAAGCCACGCTCGTTCGGACTGCTCGGGATCCGGGAGCGGGCCTACATCCTGGGCGGCGAGGTTCGCATAGCGAGCGCACCGGGGCATGGAACGTCGATCGAGGTCACGGTTCCTCTGATGCGACCGGTCAAGGAGGAGCAGCAGGCATGAAACGCGTTCTGATTGCGGACGACCACGCGATCATCCGTGACGGGCTGAAGATGATCCTGTCCGACGCCGACGATATTGTGGTTGCGGGTGAGGCGTCCAACGGACACGAGGTTCTGGCGAAGGTCCGGGAACAGGAGTGGGACATCCTGTTGCTCGATATCTCGATGCCGGGCAAGAGCGGGCTCGATCTGATCAAGCAGATCAAGAGCGAAAGGCCGCGAATGCCGATCCTGATCCTCACCATGCATCAGGAAGGGCAGTATGCGTTGCGCGCGCTGCGTGCGGGCGCGTCCGGGTACGTGACGAAGGAAAACGACTCGGAGCATCTGGTATCGGTGATCAGAAAGGTGATCAACGGGGGCATTTATCTCAGTCCGGCCATGGCGGAGCAACTTGCACGCGAACTGATGCCCGGTGCGGTCGATGGCGAACCCCATACGCGGCTGTCCGACCGCGAGTATCAGGTCTTCCAGATGCTGATTTCCGGCAAGGGCATCACCGAGATTGCCAATGACCTGTCCGTCAGCGTCAAGACGATCAGCACGCACAAGACGCGGATCATGGCGAAGATGAAACTTGCGAGCCTTTCCGAACTGATCCGCTACGCGATCGATCATGATCTGCTGGACTACCTTCCGAACAACCACGACTAGCCGGCTTTCGCGCGGATTCAGGGTCGTGCAGCCGGTATCCGTGGGGGAAGGCGTTGCGTAGGAATGTTCCGAAGCTTGCCGCGAGCGCACAATTGATCCGGCGGATGAATCGTCGGCTCGGGTACGAGTGCATCGTTCGGTGCGATGCTTTTCGTGATGTGAGGATTTCCTGTCGCCCCGCCTCGGGTTCGTCACGACAGTGACGTCCGCGCGGACTCGCAGTGAAATCCCCGCGGCAAGGGGGCAGATCGGCCCGCAGATGTGCATTTCGACCATGTCCTATCCGATGCGCATGAAGCGATTCTGGGCTGTGATTCCGCGATTCGGTCGGTTTGCCGGCCCGTCGCGCCGCCTTCCGGTGCCCACACGATAGAGTGCATTCAGCATTGCCAGATGATGTGGAAGTGATGTCGGTGTAGGAATGGTCCGATAGACGTACGCGCATTCCTACGCTAACTTTAAGCCTCTGCCGATTTATTTCCGTGCTGCGGCAGGAGACACTTCCACCATTGAAAGGCGGGAAAGAGCAACCCGTCGAGAACTTGCAGCCAGCCGGGATTTCCGGGGAACAACGACCCGGAACGGCCGAATGCCGAAATTCAACAGAAGTATGGAGGAATCATCATGAAGAGCCTTTCACTCGTCGCATTTGCACTGATCGTGCTTGCTGCGAACCAGCCTGCAGAAGCGGTCGATGCGCGCGCGGCCCAGAACGTGCTGAGGCAGGACAAGTGCATGACCTGTCACGCTGTCGACCGCAAGAAGGATGGTCCGTCGTACAAGGAGGTTGCGGAGAAGTACCGCGGCAAGGCAGACGGCGAAGCGGCCTTGATCAAGCACATCACCGAACCCAGCATGGTCGAGGTGGACGGGCAGGAAGAAGAGCATGGAACCGTATCGACGACCGATCCCGACGTCATCAAGAATGTGGTGCATTGGATCATGTCGCTCTGAGCGGTTCCGGTCATGATCAGGGAGAGGTTCAGGAGGATCGCCGACTGGCTTGGCCACGCGTCGCCGTGGCTGCCGGGTGTCATGGGGGCTGGCATCCTTCTCGCGCTGACCGGCGGCCCTGCCGCCGGTTTTGCGTGGACGAATACCGAACCCATCTGCATCGAATGCCACATCGGAATCGCGCAATCGGAGCCGGGGGGTCGCGGTCCTCGGGGCATCGATTTCGATGTTCGCTGAACGTGTTCCGGAGACTGGCCGCCTGGTCGCCGGCATCGGGTCTGAAGCATCACTGCAAGGGGAGAACGGTATGAAAAGTGGCGTAACAAGCATCGTGCGATGGGTACCGGCTGTACTGCTGGGCGTGTTGCTGCTTGGCGGGGGCGGCACGGTGTTGGCCCAGGGGTCGGGGGAGAGGGAGGACATGGTGCTCACGGGGGATGCGGTGTGTACCCGCTGTCACGACGAGGGCGAGGAGTTTCCGGTGCTGGCGATCGGCAAGACGCGCCACGGCACGGTGGCCGACGCGCGCACGCCGACCTGTACGAGTTGTCACGGCGACAGCGATCGGCACATCCGCAACATCCGCGAGGCCGACGAGACGAGCCGGCCGAAGCCGGACCGCGACTTTGCCGGGCACCTGCTGTCGGCGCCGGCCGACGATATGGTGGATCGCTACTTCGGGCGCTCGGGCAAGGGCTCGACCACGCCGGTGGTCGAGCGCAACCAGGCGTGTCTGAACTGCCACCAGGGCGGTGAGCGCATCCACTGGCAAAGCGGCGTGCATGCTTCGCGCGACATTGCGTGCACCTCGTGCCACCAGATTCACACCCAGCACGACAAGGTGGTGCGCGACAAGCAGGCCCAGTCGGAGGTGTGCTTCAGTTGCCACACCGAGCAGCGCGCCCAGGTCAACCGTCCCTCGCACCATGCGATCCGTGACGGACAGGTCGCCTGTTCGGATTGCCACAACCCGCACGGCGCGGGCGAGAAGATGATGGTGCGCGACAGCGTCAACGCGACTTGCTACTCGTGCCACATGGAGAAGCGCGGCCCGTTCATCCACAGCCACCAGCCGGTGGCCGAGGACTGCACGATCTGCCACAACCCGCACGGCACGGTCAATGACAACCTGCTCAAGGTGCGCTCACCGTTCCTGTGCCAGCAGTGCCACGAGCCGACCAGCCACCGCGGCACGATACCCGAGCCCACTCCGAATCCCGGTGCCTATCCGGGAAGAGTCAGCTTTGCGCGCGGGTGTCTGAACTGCCACACCAACATCCATGGCTCGAACAATCCGGCGGGCGTCACCACGTCGCGTTCGCTGCGTCGCTGATCAGGGGAGGAAATGAAGATGAACACACGGAAAAGTGTCCGCACGTTCGGCCTGACCGTCATCGCCGCCTCGCTGGCGGCGGGGTTCGGGACGGCGCATGCGCTCGACGAGGAGCTGGCCTCCTACATGCGTCCGGAGAGTTCGGTGCGCTTCGGGCTGGGCTACCTGAGTGATGATGCGGCCCGTTTCGGCCAGTACAGCGGCCTGAAGGACATGGGGCTGTATGCGATCGGCGAGGTACGCATGGTCAGGCGCGACGACGACAGCGGCACGTGGCTGCGCCTGGATGGGCGCAACCTCGGGCTGCAGAGCCGCGGGCTGCGCTTCGAGCACGAGCAGCAAGGCAACTGGCGCTACATCATCGACTACCGCAAGCTGCCGCGCTACTCGCCCTATACGGTGAACACCGGGCTCGCCGGGATCGGATCCGACACCCAGGTGATCAACAACATCGCAGCCTTGACCGGTCGCGACAGGAGCCTCAAGACGGTACGCGAGCGCGTGGGCCTGGCCGGGGAGAAGATTCTCGGCAGCGGTTTCGACGTGAAGGTGAACTTCAAGCACGAGACCAAGAAGGGCGATCGCCTGTTCGGGCGCGGTACGTCCCAGTTCCTGGCCGAGCCGATCGACTACGAGATGCGTCAGGTCGATGTGGTGCTGGGCTATACGGGCGAGCGGCTGCAGCTGTCGGGAGGGTATTACGGTTCGTTCTTCCGCAACGACCACACGGCGCTGTGGGTAACCCCTCCGGCGACGGTGGGTGCCTTCAGCCCGATCTCGCTGCCGCCGGACAACCATGCGCACCAGTTCCATCTGGGGGGCGGCTACAACTTCACGCCGACCACGCGCGGCACGTTCAAGGTGTCGCGCAGCGTGGCCACCCAGGACGACACGTTCATGGAACTGTTCCCCGGCCAGGTCAACATCTCCGGGCGGACCAACCTGGGCGGCAAGGTCGTGACCACGCTGGCGCAGGCGGGGATTTCGGCACGGCCGACGACGGACCTGACGCTGCGCGCGAACCTGAAGTACGAGGACCGCGACGACAGGACGCCGGTGGTGCAATACGTGCCGCTGACCTCGACCGGAGGGGGGTTCAATCACCCGCGCGAACTTCGGCAGTTGAAGGGCAACGTCGAGGCGAGCTACCGCCTGCCGCAGAACTTCCGCATCACCGGCGATGTGGGCTACGACAAGCGCACGCGCAACACCCAGGAGGTGAGGAGCGTGAGCTTCCGCCGCAACACGGAGGAAATGACCTACCGGGTGGCGCTGAGCCGTTCGCTGTCGCAGACGCTCAACGGTTCGCTCGCCTACGTGCGCAGCGAACGCGACGGGTCGCGCTTCATGACCAATCTGGTCGAGGGCGGGGGCATGGGTACCAATCTCGTCGCGCCGCTGCATCTGGCCGACCGCGATCGCGACACGGTGCGCCTGCGCCTGGACTGGATGCCGACCGAGCCGCTGTCGCTGCAGTTCCTGGCCGACATTTCGCGCGACAAGTACGGCGGGCGCGAACTGGGCCTGCACAAGCGGCGTGCGCACTTCTTCTCGGTGGACGCGTCGTACGCGATCTCGCAGGACTGGCAGGGCCACGCGTGGGTCACGCGCGACTACTCGCGTGCGGTCAACCGCCTCCAGACGAGCGCCGCTCTGCCCTGGCAGGCGGCGCTGCGCCAGTCCGGTGAAGCGGTGGGGGTGGGGCTTCGCGGCCGGGCCACCGAGAAGCTGGAATTGGGTGCCGACTTCCAGTACTCGCGCGACCGCAACTCCTACGGCCTGCGTGCCGCAACCGATCCGGACGATCTGCCCAAGGTCAAGTACTCGCTGGCGAGCCTGAAGCTGTCGGGCAAGTACGCGCTGCAACGCGATCTGGCGCTGCGCGTCGATCTGATCCACGACCGCTGGAGCACCAACGACTGGCTGTGGCGCGGCTGGGAGTTTGCCGACGGCACGACGGTCAACCAGGATCGCAAGCAGAACACGACCTTCGTGGGCGTTTCGGTTCAGTACAACTGGCACTGAACCGGTTCTCGCAGCGGCCCGCCCGTTCTCCCCGGACGGGCCGTTTTATTTCTGGACATGGAAACCCCGGGGTCGCGTCCCTGCAAACGCTGCGCGCAACTCGGCGCCGAAGCACGATCCGGCGCTTCAAAGCCGTCAGCGGCACGATTGCAACGCTATCTGACCCGCATGCCCGGGGTGGCGCCGGTATCGGGGGAAAGAATGTACAGCCCCGAACTCACATCGACATCGCCCGAAGCGGCCAGTACCATGCCCTCGCTCATGCCGAACTTCATCTTGCGCGGGGCGAGGTTCGCGACCATCACGGTGAGGCGACCGACGAGGTCGGCCGGGTCGTAGGCCGACCTGATTCCGGCGAAGACCTGGCGCGGCCGCTCCTCGCCGATGTCCAGTTGCAGGCGGATGAGCTTGTCCGCGCCCTTCACGTGTTCGGCATTGACGATCTTCGCGATGCGCAGGTCCACCTTCGCGAACTCATCGATGGAAACGTACGGTGACGCACTCTCTGCCGCTTGGGCGGCATGTAGCTGCTTCTCGGCGTGCCGCTGCGCGGAGTGCGAGGATGTCTGCGTCGCCTCGGTCGATGCCGGGGCGAGCGACTCGCGATTCGCTTCGAGCAGCGCATCGATCTGCTTGCGTTCGACACGGGTCATCATGTGCTTGTACGGCTTGATCGTGTGGCCGCTCGGCAGTGCTTCCCAGACGTCGGACCAGGCGAGCGGCGGGATGTCGAGGAAGGCTTCGACCTTCTCGGCGAGCGCCGGCAACACCGGTTTGAGGTACAGGGTGAGGTCGCGGAACACGGTCAGCGCGGTGGTGCACACTGTCTGCAGGTGGGCTTCCTGGTCGTCCTGTTTGGCGAGTTCCCAGGGTTTGTGGTCGTTCACGTACTGATTCGCGATATCCGCCAGGCGCATGATCTCCCGCAGCGCGCGACCGAAGTCGCGCTCCTCGTACGCCATGGCGATCAGCCCTGCGCCCAGTGCGGCACTGAACTCGCCGGCCAGCTCCGGATCGACCGTGCCGAGCCTGCCGTCGAAACGCTTGACGATGAAGCCGGCGCAGCGGCTGGCGATGTTCACGTACTTGCCGACCAGGTCGGAATTGACTTTGGCGATCATGTCGTCGAGACTGAGATCGACGTCTTCCATCGAGCCGTTCGATTTTGCCGCGAAGTAATAGCGCAACCATTCCGGATCGAGGCTCTGGCTGCAGTAGGAGTGCGCGGTGATGAAGGTTCCGCGGCTCTTGCTCATCTTGGCGCCATCGACCGTCAGGAAGCCGTTCACGCACAACTGGGACGGCGGCCGATAGCCCGCAAACTGCAGCATTGCGGGCCAGAAAAGCGCATGAAAATACAGGATGTCCTTGCCGATGAAATGCACCATTTCGGTTCCGGCCGATTCGGCGCGGGCAGCGTCGGTGTAGTCCTCGAGGCGAATGTCTCCGCGCCGCTCGGCGAGGTTGCGAAAGCTTGCGAGATAGCCGATCGGCGCATCCAGCCAGACGTAGAAGTATTTTCCCGGCGCGTCCGGAATCTCGAAGCCGAAATAGGGTGCATCACGCGAGATATCCCAGTCCGCGAGCCTGTTCTCGCCCTCGTCCCCGAGCCACTCCTTCATCTTGTTCGCAGCCTCCGGCTGCAGGCGTCGCGTGCCGGCCGCATTCACGCCGCGCGTCCACTCGCGCAGGAACGCAACGGCACGGGGGTCGGACAGCCGGAAGAAGTAGTGTTCGGACGACTTCAGCTCCGGCCTGGTGCCCGAGATGGCCGAATACGGATTCTTCAGTTCGGTCGGGGCGTACGCTGCGCCGCAGCTTTCGCAGTTGTCGCCGTACTGGTCGGCCGCGCCGCACTTGGGACATTCGCCCTTGATGAAGCGATCGGGCAGGAACATCTGTTTGACCGGGTCGTAGTACTGCTCGATCGACCTCGTGTCGATGAAGCCGGCGGCCTTGAGCTTTCCGTAGATGTCCTCGGCGTAGGCACGGTTCTCGGGTGTGTGGGTCGAGTGATAGTTGTCGAACGCGACGCCGAAGTTGGTGAAATCGCGCAGGTGCTCGCCGTGAACCCGTTCGATCAGCTGTTCGGGGGTGATGCCTTCCTTTTCCGCGCGCAGCATGACCGGGGTGCCGTGGGTATCGTCGGCACAGACGTAGTGGACTTCATTGCCCCGCATGCGCTGGTAGCGCACCCAGACGTCGGCCTGGATGTAGCCCACGAGGTGGCCAAGGTGGATGTCGCCGTTGGCGTAGGGCAGTGCGTTGGAGACGAGGATCTTGCGGGGCATGTTGGGTGCTTCGCCGGAAAAAGAAGAAGTTTAGCAAATGCCGCGCCACTGGCGCCCGCCTGATGGGGTCAATCCACGGGGCGGACGATGATCTCGACCCTGCGATTGACTGCCCGACCCTCGACGGTGGCATTGTCGGCGATGGGCTCGGCCTCGCCCCGTCCATCGGCGCGCAGTCGCGCGAGGGCGATGTTGCGGGCACGCAGGTACTCCATCACCGCTTCCGCACGCCGGATCGACAGTTCAAGGTTGTACAGTTCGCTCCCGATGCTGTCGGTGTGACCGAGGACCTTGAGGGCGGTATCCGGTGCGTCGGCCAGCGCGGCCGCCACGACGTCCAGCATGGCTTTCAGGGCCGCTGTGGGCTCGGCACTGTCGCGTGGGAAACCCTCGGCCGCGGGCAGACGAAGAAGCATCGCGCCGTCATCCATGGTCTGGACGTCGACGCGATGTTCCTCGCCCAGGGTCACACCGAGGCGTGCTCGCGTGTCGAGCCACGCCGGATCGGGCCTGCTCTCGGTGCGGATCGGTTCGACGGCCGCCGGTGGTGTGTCGGGCAGGTCGAGCGTGGTGCAGGCGCCCAGCAGCATGCTGCAGGTCGAGAGCAGGAACAGGATCAGCCGGGACACGCGTGCAGGGCCCTCGCGAGGAATTGGTCAGAACGGGCAGGAGGGGCAATTCTACCGCGCCCGGGATGACCCTGATGCGGCAATGGATGAGACGGCGCGCAAGCTCCGGTATCATTCGCTTCATCGAGACCCGCCGACGGGTCGTTTCCATAGCCGAGGATCACCTGCCATGAGTTTGACTCCGGAATCCATAACAGAAGCACTGAAGAGCGCCATCGACCCGAACACGGGCAAGGACTTCGTTTCATCGCGTTGCATCAAGGGGCTCGCCGTTTCGGGGGGCGACGTGCAGTTTGCCGTGGAACTCGGCTATCCGGCCAGGAGCCAGCATGATTCCGTCCGCGCCTTGTTGACGGACGCGCTCTCCGGACTGGAGGGGCTGGCGAAGCTCGATATCGAGGTGCGCAGCAACATCGTCGCGCACGCGGTGCAACAGGGGGTGAAACTGCTTCCCGGGGTCAAGAACATCATTGCGGTGGCTTCGGGCAAGGGTGGCGTCGGGAAGAGCACGACGGCGGCGAATCTGGCGCTGGCGCTGGCAGCCGAGGGGGCTAGCGTCGGGATCCTGGACGCGGACATCTACGGTCCGTCGCAGCCCCTGATGCTGGGAATTTCCGACCAGCGTCCTCAGTCGGTCGACGGCAAGACCATGGAGCCGCTGGAGGCGCACGGGCTGCAGGCGATGTCGATCGGATTCCTTGTCGATGTCGAGACGCCCATGGTGTGGCGGGGCCCCATGGTGACGCAGGCGCTGACGCAGTTGCTGAAGGAAACCAAGTGGAAGGACCTGGACTATCTCGTCATCGACATGCCCCCCGGTACGGGGGACATCCAGCTCACGCTGTCGCAGAGCGTGCCGGTGACGGGGGTGGTGATCGTGACCACGCCGCAGGACATCGCGCTCCTCGATGCGCGCAAGGGACTGAAGATGTTCGAGAAGGTCGGCGTCCCGATCGTCGGGGTGGTGGAGAACATGAGTATCCATATCTGTTCCAAGTGCGGCCACGAGGAGCCGATTTTCGGCGCGGGTGGCGGGGAGAAGCTCTGTGCCGATTACGGGGTGCCCTTCCTCGGAGCCCTGCCGCTCGATCTGCAGATCAGGGTCGAGGTCGACAGCGGGATTCCGACGGTCGTGGCTGATCCGGACGGACGCATTGCGGCAATCTATAGGGACATCGCACGTAAGGTGGCCGTGCGTGTGGCCGAGAAGGCCAAGGACATGACCCACAAGTTCCCGAACATCGTGATTCAGAACACGTAGCAGCCTCGATACGGCAGGCTGCCCGCCATTCATTCGCACAAATTCACCGCCGGATCGCTTCCGGTCCGGCGGTGCTTGGCCTAAACTACGCGGATTTTCCAGTCCGGCGTTCGTCAGCCTGGCCGCAGAGGAAACCGCAGCCCATGTCCATCAAGTCAGACAAGTGGATCCGTCGGATGGCGGAGCAGCACGCGATGATCGAGCCGTTTGCCGCGGAACTCGTGCGGTATGACGGCGACGGCAAGATCGTATCGTACGGGACGTCGAGCTACGGCTATGACGTGCGCTGCGCAAATGAATTCAAGATCTTCACCAACATCAATTCCACCATCGTCGACCCGAAGGATTTCGACGCGCGCAATTTCGTCGACTTCGTCGGTGACGTATGCATCATCCCGCCGAACTCGTTCGCTCTTGCGCGTACGGTCGAGTATTTCCGCATTCCGCGCAACGTGCTGACCGTGTGTCTGGGCAAGAGCACCTACGCACGCTGCGGCATCATCGTGAATGTCACCCCGCTCGAGCCCGAGTGGGAGGGGCACGTGACCCTCGAGTTTTCGAACACGACACCGTTGCCGGCGAAGATATACGCCAACGAGGGTGTGGCGCAGATGCTGTTCTTCGAATCCGACGAGGTTTGCGAGACGTCCTACCGTGACCGCGGCGGGAAGTACCAAGGACAGCAGGGTGTCACACTGCCCAAGATCTGAGCCTTCGGGGTTCGCGGCAGAAGCTTGATCCAGGGCCGGGAACGGCCCTTTGCGCTTTTCTGGCAGGTTTGTGCAATCACTACACGGGTAACACGCCCTTCTGCCGCAAGGCGACATGCTGGAGACGAGGATGCGCTTCCATTTTCCCATCATCATCATCGACGAGGATTTCCGCTCGGAGAACACCTCCGGCCTCGGCATCCGCGCGTTGGCGAAGGCCATCGAGGGGGAGGGCATCGAGGTGCTGGGTGTCACCAGCTACGGGGACCTTTCCTCGTTTGCCCAGCAGCAAAGCCGGGGTTCCGCCTTCATCCTCTCGATCGACGACGAGGAGTTCTCCTCGCCGGAAGCGTCGGACAAGGCCATCGCCGACCTGCGGGCCTTCGTCGTCGAGATTCGGCATCGCAATGCCGACATCCCGATCTTCCTGCACGGCGAAACGCGCACCAGTCGCCACATTCCGAACGACGTGCTGCGCGAGATGCACGGTTTTATCCACATGTTCGAAGACACGCCCGAGTTTGTCGCACGCTACATCGTTCGCGAAGCGCGCAACTACCTCGACACGCTCGCGCCGCCGTTTTTTCGTGCGCTGACGCACTACGCCGCGGATGGATCGTATTCATGGCACTGCCCCGGTCATTCGGGAGGTGTCGCGTTTCTGAAGAGTCCCGTGGGGCAGATGTTCCACCAGTTCTTCGGCGAAAATCTGCTGCGCGCCGACGTGTGCAATGCGGTCGAAGAACTCGGTCAGCTTCTGGACCACACGGGACCGGTCGCCGCGTCAGAGCGCAACGCCGCACGCATCTTCAATTGCGACCACCTGTATTTCGTCACGAACGGCACGTCGACCTCGAACAAGATGGTCTGGCATACGACGGTGGCGCCTGGCGATATCGTCGTGGTCGACCGCAATTGTCACAAGTCGATTCTGCACTCGATCATCATGACCGGGGCGGTGCCCGTGTTCCTCACCCCGACCCGCAACCACTACGGCATCATCGGGCCGATCCCGCTCGAGGAGTTCTCGATGGAGAACATCCACAGGAAGATCGAGGCGAACCCGTTCGCGCGCGACGCGAAGGACAAGAAGCCACGCATCCTCACGATCACGCAGTCCACCTACGATGGTGTCGTGTACAACGTCGAGACCATCAAGGAGATGCTGGACGGGAAGGTCGATACCCTGCATTTCGACGAGGCATGGCTGCCGCATGCCGCCTTCCACGATTTCTACGGCGACTATCACGCCATCGGTGCCGACCGGCCGCGATGCAAGGAGTCGATGATGTTTTCGACCCAATCGACGCACAAGCTCCTCGCGGGCCTGTCGCAGGCCTCGCAGATTCTGGTTCAGGACTCGGAGACGCGGAGGCTCGATCGCGACATTTTCAACGAGGCTTATCTGATGCACAGCTCGACGTCGCCGCAGTACGCGATCATCGCCTCCTGCGATGTCGCTGCGGCGATGATGGAACCCCCGGGCGGGCCCGCGCTGGTCGATGAGTCGCTCTCCGAAGCGGTCGAATTCCGGCGTGCGATGCGCCAGGTCGAAGCCGAGTTCGGACTGGCGGACTGGTGGTTCAAGGTCTGGGGGCCGGAGTATCTGCCCGAGGAGGGCATGGGCGAGCGCGAGGACTGGATGCTCAAGGCGGGCGAGCGCTGGCACGGTTTCGGCAATTTGGCCGAGGGCTTCAACATGCTCGATCCGATCAAGGCGACGGTCATCACGCCGGGACTGGATGTGGACGGAGACTTTGCCGAATGGGGGATCCCGGCCGGCATTCTTACCCGCTACCTTGCGGAGCACGGCATCATCGTCGAGAAGACCGGGCTTTACTCGTTCTTCATCATGTTCACTATCGGAATCACCAAGGGGCGCTGGAACACCCTGGTGACCGAGCTGCAGCAGTTCAAGGATGACTACGATGGCAACCAGCCGCTGTGGCGAGTGATGCCCGAGTTCATCGCAAAATATCCGCGCTACGAGCGGGTCGGGCTCAAGGACCTGTGTGCCGGGATCCACAGCTTCTACACGGCTTTTTTTAATGATACGGCGACCACCGAGATGTACCTGTCGGACATGGTGCCCGCGATGAAACCGGCCGACGCGTTCGCCAAGATGGCGCACAGGGAAATCGAGCGGGTGCCGATCGATGCGCTCCAGGGGCGCGTCACCGCGATGCTCGTCACGCCTTATCCGCCGGGTATCCCTCTGCTGATTCCGGGCGAGCGCTTCAACGAGACCATTGTCCGCTACCTGCGGTTCGCTCGCGACTTCAACGCCGCGTTTCCGGGGTTCGAGACCGACATTCACGGCCTGGTCCGGCAGGAGTACGACGGGGTCACCAGTTATCACGTTGATTGCGTGAAGTAGGGAGGCGGGCCGATGCGCCGTCTCGCGGGGCCGATGATTCAGCGTCGCCGTCGATACTCGACGAAATCGAAGTCGAATTCGTTGTCCGCGTCGGCCGGGTGCGGCTCGCGCCGAACCTCCTCGAAAAGCTGACGGTCGACCTCCGGAAAGCGGGCGTCGCCCTCGACGTCGGCCTGGATCTCGGTCAGAAACAGGCGGTCGGCATCGGGGAGCATCTGACAGTACAGTTCTGCCCCGCCGATTACGAAGATCCTTGTCGCGGCGACGAGGGCTGTTAGTGCCTCCGCCGGGTCGGTGAAGACTTCGGCACCGCTGGCCTGATATCCGGCATTGCGTGTGAGGACCACGTTGCGTCTGCCCGGCAGAGGGCGGCCGAGTGATTCCCATGTCTTGCGACCCATCATGATCGGGTGTCCCGATGTGACGGCCTTGAAGTGTGCGAGATCCGCCTTGAGGCGCCAGGGCAGGGTGTTGTCGCGGCCGATGGTGCCGTTGCGTGCCACCGCCGCGATGAGGACAAGTTCGGGTTTCCGGGTCATACCGCCACGGGTGCCGGGATGTGCGGATGCGGGTCGTAGCCTTCCAGCGTGAAATCCTCGAAGCGGAACCCGAATATGTCCGTGACCGCGGGAGCGATTTTCATTTGCGGCAGGGGCCGGGGTACCCGGGTCAACTGCTCGCGCGCCTGATCGAGATGGTTCAGGTAGAGGTGGCAGTCGCCGCCGGTCCAGACGAAGTCTCCGGGCCGCAGACCGCACACCTGCGCCACCATCATCGTCAGCAGCGCGTAGGATGCGATGTTGAACGGCACGCCCAGAAAGATGTCCGCGCTGCGCTGGTAGAGCTGGCATGAAAGCCTGTCGCCGGCAACGTAGAACTGGAACAGGGCATGGCAGGGCGGCAGGGCCATGCCCTCGATCTCCGCCGGATTCCATGCGGAAACCAGGTGACGCCGCGAGTCCGGCTTGCGCCTGAGCCCGTCGATGAGTTGCGAGATCTGGTCGATACTTTTGCCATCCGGCGTCTGCCAGCGCCGCCACTGCTTACCGTAAACCGGCCCTAGATCGCCGTTCTCGTCGGCCCAGTCGTCCCAGATCGACACGCCGTTTTCCTTCAGGTAACGGATATTGGTGTCGCCCTGCAGGAACCACAGCAGTTCGTGGATGATCGAACGAGTATGCAGCTTCTTCGTGGTCAGCAGCGGAAAACCGGCGTCGAGGTTGAAGCGCATCTGCCAGCCGAAAACGGACAGCGTGCCGGTGCCGGTCCGGTCGGTCTTGCGATGCCCCTGCGCGAGCACATGCTGCATGAGTTCCAGGTACTGTTTCATGGAGTATTCCCTAACGCGCGAACGCTCAATTCTACATGGGCGGGCCGGCGCCGAACTGCATGTTGTTCGTCTGGCGCGGCGTGGTGCCTTCGGGATGCTCCGGGGTTGTGTGTCGGGTTATTTGGCAGGTTTGCGTTTTGAGTGCGATGTTGGATTTGTGGGGGTGTTGGGCGAGTGCGGTTTTGGTTGACGGGTTTGCGGGTGTTGTTCATAATTCCGCTTCTTCGCGATTG
>CAYOKH010000030.1:0-21315 GCA_964404505.1 uncultured Azoarcus sp. | reverse complement strand
GGATCCCGCCGACGCCGGCGCGATGCGCGAACTGATGGGCGCCGAAGCCGCGCTGGGCGGCATGCTGACCCGTTTCTTCGCCTTGGCCGAAGCCTATCCCGACCTGAAGGCGAATCAAAACATGGCCCTGCTGCAGGAGGAGCTGGCCAGTACCGAGAACCGCATCGCATTCACACGGCAAGCCTACAACGATGCGGTAACGGGCTACAACATCAAGCGCGAATCCTTTCCCGACTCCCTCGTCGCGAACAACTTCGGCTTCAAGTACGCCGAGCAGTGGCAGATGGACGACACTACGGCCCGTGCGCCGGTCAAGGTCGACTTCACGTCCTGAGCGATGGATTTTTTCGCTTCCCAGGATCACGCCCGGCGTACCAGCAGGCTACTGGTGCTCTGGTTCATGCTGGCCGTCGTCGGCATCATTGCGACCGTCTATTTCACGGTCGTCATCGCACTCGGCCTCGGCGCGCCCGAGACGGAAGCACAGCCCATTTCCCTGTGGGATCCCGAACTGCTTCTCGTCACCGCTGCAGCGGTCGGGGGCATCATCCTGCTCGCGTCCGCATACAAGGTGCTCGCACTGTCGCGCCACGGTGGCCCCAAGATCGCAGAAGAGCTGGGCGGAAGGGCCGTGCCGCGCTCGACCACCGATCCCCTCGAACGCCGGCTGATCAACGTCGTCGAGGAAATGGCGCTCGCGTCGGGCATTCCGGCGCCCCCGGTCTACGTGCTCGACGCGGAACAGGGAATCAACGCCTTCGCTGCCGGGAGCAGGCCCAGCGAGGCCGTGGTCGCGGTCACGCGCGGGACCCTCGAGCAGCTTTCGCGCGACGAACTGCAGGGGGTGGTCGCACACGAGTTCAGTCACATCCTGAATGGCGACATGCGTCTGAACCTCAAGCTCATCGGAGTGTTGCACGGGATACTGCTGCTCACCCTCGTGGGACGGGTGCTGATGCGCAGCGCGCGCGGCTCGGATCGCGGCGCCGCCCCGATCATCATGGCCGGGCTCGCGCTCATCGTCGTCGGCTACATGGGCGTGCTCTTCGGCAAGCTCATCAAGGCCGGCGTGTCGCGGCAACGCGAGTATCTGGCGGACGCTTCGGCAGTGCAGTTCACGCGCAACCCGGCGGGTATCGCCGGCGCGCTCAAGCGGATCGCAGGCATCGGTTCCGAAGTCAATCATCCCCGGGCCGAAGAGGCAAGCCACATGTTCTTCGGCAGCAGCGCACATTTTTCACGTCTGCTGGCCACCCACCCTCCGATCGAAAGCCGGATCCAGCGGATCGACCCGACTTTCAAGGCCGGGGCACCGGGCGGTCGGGGAATGCCTCCCGAGGGGCCGACTCCCGCATTGGCCACAGCCTTCACCGCATCCGGGTTCGCCGACAGCACCGGAAACGTCGAGTCGGAGCACGTGACCTACACCCACCGACTCATCGATGGACTGCCCGAATCGCTCCTGAACGCCCTGCACCAGCCCGCCGGCGCACGTGCCGTGGTCTTTGCACTGCTCGTCTCGCGCGAATCGGATGTCCGCGACGCACAGCTGTCAATCGTCGAGAAACACTTCGGCGCCGCCATGCGGGACGAAACCCGGGCGCATGCACAATGGCTGCAAAGTCGCGGCAGCGGGATGCGTCTGCCGATGATCGACCTCGCCCTGCCGGCACTCGGCGAACTGGGTACGGAAGCCCGGGAACAGGTTCTGCAAGCGGCGGAGAAGCTCATTGCCGCCGATGGAGGCACCTCGCTGTTCGAATACGTGCTGCGAAGACTGCTTCATGCCGGACTCCGCCCTTCGCGCGCCGGCGGCGCCGCAACACTATCGCTCAGGACGCTGAAATCGGACACCGCGCGCCTGCTGGGCCTGCTCGCACGTGCCGGAGGCACTTCGACGGCTGCAGCGGCCGACGCATTCGCTGCATCGACTGCGATTGCACCGCTGGATGGCCCATGGGACATGGAGTCGGTGACAGCGGCGCTGAACGTACGGGAACTGGACCGCACGCTCGCCGATCTGGCGGCCACCAAACCGGAGTTCCGCAAGAAACTTGTCGAAGCCTGTGCCACCGCGATCATGCACGACGGCAAGGTGACCCCCGCCGAGGCCGAACTGCTGCGTGCCGTCTGCCAGGCTCTGGACTGCCCGACCCCGCCGCTGCTCCAGTACGCCGATACCTGAGTCCGGCGGGTCTGCACCAGCCCGCGCAGTCACGTGCCCGCGGGACCGCAGCCCAATGCGGTTGCAGTGCGCGGGCAACTCTTCCCGCGAGCGGAACCATCGAGCGCTCGCCTGCCCGCGGCGTTGACAACGCTACCGTTTCAGATAGAGGCCTTCCTGGCTGGAAAAGTACGCTGCAAGATCGCGCATGTCACTGCGCGACAGTTCGGCAACCTGCCCCTGCATGACCGGATCGGTCCTGTTGCCGAGTTTGTAGTCCAGCAGTGCCCGGTACAGGTACTCGGCATGCTGTCCTGCTATGATGGGAAAGTCAGGCGTCGGACTGTTGCCGTCCACCCCGTGGCAGGCCGCGCAGACGGTGGAGATCTCCTTGCCGCGCGTCGCATTCCATGCGTGAGCCGGAAAAGCTGCGACAGCCATGACGACGATGCCGATGAAGCATGACCTGCGCATCATCGGGCACCTCCTTGCGGACGCGAAAAATAGGCAGCAAGGTCGGCCATGTCCTGATCCGTGAGACCCCGCGCAATTGCCTGCATGCTCGGGTGGCGCCGGGTTTCGTCACGATAGGCCTGGAGCGCCCGGACAATGTATTGCGCGTGTTGTCCCCCCAGTTTCGGCACCGGGTAGACCTCGGGGAAAGCCGTCCGGTAGCCGGGGATGCCGTGGCACCCGATGCACATCGAAAGCTTGTCGCGCGCAGCTTCCGCATCGCCCTCCAGCGCAACGGCGCCGGCTGATGCCATGGCAAGCGCCATGCCGATCAGAATATGTCGTCCCTGCATTTTGTCTCCTCTGTTGGAATTGTCATTTGAAACGACGGGAAAATTCTACGTCGGCACGTAGACTCGATGCAAACGCTCGTTTCAGTTGGGGGTCGGGCAGCGCTGCGGCGCATGCCTTATACTGGGGCACCTCACGAGGATATCGAACCATGCAATTCGAAGGTAGCCAGGGATACGTCACCACGCCGGACCTGATGCTCGCAGTCAATGCGTGCATCAGGCTGCAGCGCCCACTGCTGATAAAGGGCGAGCCCGGAACGGGCAAGACCATGCTCGCGGAGGAAGTCGCAAGCGCCCTGGGATTGCCACTGCTGCAGTGGCACATCAAGTCCACGACCAAGGCGCAACAAGGCCTGTATGAGTACGATGCGGTGTCGCGTCTGCGCGACTCGCAACTCGGCGACGATCGTGTTCGGGACATCTCCAACTATATTGTCAAAGGCATCCTGTGGCAGGCGTTCGAAGCGGATACGCCGACTGTGGTACTGATCGACGAAGTCGACAAGGCCGACATCGAGTTTCCGAACGACCTGCTGCGTGAACTCGACCGCATGGAGTTCCACGTCTACGAGACACGCGAGACCATTCGCGCACTGCACCGTCCCATCGTCTTCATTACCTCGAACAACGAGAAGGAACTGCCCGATGCCTTCCTGCGGCGCTGCTTCTTTCACTACATACGCTTTCCCGATCGCGAGACGATGCAACGGATCGTGGACGTCCACTTCCCCGACATCCGCAAGACGCTCCTGCGCGAAGCGCTCGAGGTGTTCTTCGGGCTGCGCGACGTGCCAGGCCTGAAGAAGAAGCCCTCGACCTCCGAACTGCTGGACTGGCTCAAGCTCCTTGTCGCCGAGGATATTCCGCCCGAGGCGCTGAAGTCGAAGGACAACAAGGTCGTGGTTCCGCCGCTGGCGGGCGCCCTGCTCAAGAACGAACAGGACCTGCATCTGTTCGAGCGGCTCGTTGCCATGGCGCGGCACAATCGCTGAAGCCCGCATGGCCCGATTGATCAGGATCCGTCCATGCTGATCGACTTCTTCCTTCACCTCAAGTCACAGAAACTGCCGGTTTCGACGCGCGAATTCCTGACCTTGCTCGAAGGGTTGCACGAGCGTGTCTGCGGCCATTCGATCGACGACTTCTATTTCTTCGCGCGTACCTGCCTGGTCAAGGACGAATCCCACTACGACCGTTTCGACAATGCCTTCGGGCAGTACTTCGGCGGCATTGCCGAGTTGCCCGGCCTGGACGTCGCGCTTCCCGAGGAATGGCTGCGTGCCATGGCGGCACGCCATCTCAGCCCTGAGGACAAGGCGCACCTGGACATGCTTGGCTGGAGCAAGCTGATGGACGAGTTCCGCAAGAGGCTCGAGGAGCAGGAAGGACGCCATCAGGGTGGCTCCAAGTGGATCGGCACCGGCGGCACCTCGCCGTTCGGAAACAGCGGCTATCATCCCGAAGGCATTCGCGTCGGGGGCAAGTCGGCCGGAAACCGGACCGCGGTTAAGGTCTGGGAGCAGCGGGAATACCGGAACCTGGACGATTCGGTCGAGCTGGGCACACGCAACATCAAGGTCGCATTGCGTCGCTTGCGGCGCTTCGCGCGAGAAGGTGCTGCGGAAGAACTCGATCTGGACCGGACGATTTCGGCAACGGCCCGAAACGCCGGCTGGCTCGATCTGATGATGCGCCCGGAGCGGCACAATTCGGTGAAGGTCCTGCTCTTCCTGGACGTGGGCGGCTCGATGGACGATCATGTCAAGGCCTGCGAGACGCTGTTCTCGGCATGCCGCACCGAGTTCAAGCACCTCGAGTATTTCTACTTTCACAACTGCGTCTACGAGCACGTCTGGCGTGACGGCTATCGCCGCCACACGGAGCGAATCGCCGTGACCGATCTGCTCCACAAGTACGGTCCCGACTACAAGCTCATCTTCGTCGGCGATGCGACGATGAGTCCGTACGAGATCGTGTACCAGCACGGTTCGATCGAGTACATGAACGACGAACCGGGTGCGACCTGGCTGCGCCGCATGCTCGACACGTGGCCCTCGGCGGCATGGCTGAACCCCGAGCCCGAGCGGCTCTGGCCCTATCGCAAGTCCATAGAGATCATCGCTCGAATCATGGGGGAGCGCATGTACCCGATGACGATCGCCGGCCTCGAGCAGGCAATGAGCCGGCTGTCCAGAAAGCAATAGCTCTGCGCTACTCGGTAAACGGCAGGGGCTGCATGCCGAAGCCCTCGTCGAGGTGCTTGATCTGTTCCAGCAAGTTATCGAGATCTCTCTGCAGACAGGTCAGATCGTCGTTGCTGAGCAGGCGCAACGCTTCGGGCAGTACGCCACGCGCGGGGGACGGCGCGATGGAAAGCAGTTCCGATCCGGTTTCGGTCAGATAGAGCCGAACCACGCGCTGATCGACGCTGGTGCGCTCCTTGCGCACCAGGCCCGACGATTCCAGCTTGTCGATCATGTTCGACGCGGTCGACTGATGCAGCGCCATCAGGTTCGCCAGTTCTCCGACTCTCAACCCCGGCTTCTCCGACAGTTCCTGGATCGCCCACAGCTGGGCACCGGTGATTCCGCTCTGGCGCTCAATCCACTGGGAGTGCCGCTGGGCCGTTCTGATCAGGACGCGGAAACGCTGCAGAACCTGAAGCGGCGACACTTGCCGCGAGTCCCCGGCCTCTGTATTCGATTGAGTTGCAGGCTTGCGCGGCATATGAACGGCCTCCGGTGGCGCTTTATTGGGCAAATATTTCCGTATCGCGTATCGTAACGAAATATCGATCACTGGCGAAGGCCTTGTGACCCCGCATATTCCATGATCCGCATGAGCGGCCGACTCGCACATCCCCGAAAGCGTGCAGATGGACAAGGACAGCCTTACCCGCAGCAAGACGTTTCGACAGTTCAGACGTGGCGGACGTCGTTACGCGCTTCCCTGGTTGTCCCTGAGGCGCTGGCGCATGCGCGGGTTGCTCGTCGGCGCGGCGCTGCTTGCCGGCCTGCTCGCGATCCTGTTCGCGATCGGAGCGGAACTCGCGATCGAATCGCACGCCCGCATGATGTCGGTCACGCCCTGGCTGACGCTCGTGATCGCACCGGCCGGCTTCGCCGGGATGACCTGGCTGGCGCTACGCTTCTTTCCGGCAACCATGGGCAGCGGTATTCCCCAGGCGATAGCGGCCTCGCTCACCGACGATCGACGGATTCGCCGCAAGCTGCTGTCATTCAAGATCGCGATCGCCAAGATCATGCTCACCCTCGGCGGCCTGCTTTCCGGGGGTTCGATCGGTCGCGAAGGCCCTTCCGTGCAGGTCGGCGCCGCGGTCATGCACTTGCTCGCAGGACGAAAGAAGAACCGCATCGCTTCGAGCCGCGACCTCATCGTCGCAGGCAGCGGCGCCGGGATTGCCGCCGCGTTCAACACACCGCTTGGCGGCATCATGTTCGCCATCGAAGAGATGTGCCGTCACCGCGCCTTCCAGGCCAACAGCACCACGTTGACCTCTGTGATCTTCGCCGGCCTGATGTCACTCGCGGTACTCGGAACCTACACCTATTTCGGGCGCACGCCGGCCTCACTCGGTTGGCCTGGCGGCATCTGGCCGATCCTCGCCTGCGGTGCCACGGGCGGACTGCTCGGGGGGTTATTCGCACGCACGCTGATCGCCTCCTCGCGCGGCCTTCCGGGACGCCTGGGCGAACTTTCGGCGTCCAGGCCGATTCTCTTTGCCGCCGGCTGCGGATTGGGCACCGCTATCGTAGGTCTTGCCACCGGTGGCCTGACCTACGGCACCGGCTATGGCGAAACCAAGGCAGCCCTGGAAGGCTCGGCGCAACTGCCGGTCTATTTCCTGCTCGCAAAGATGTTCGTCATCTGGCTCGCGTTTCTCAGCCGTATTCCGGGAGGTGTGTTCGCGCCGGCGCTTGCGGTCGGTGCCGGACTGGGTGCCAACATTGCGCTGTTTCTGCCGCCCGAGCAGAGTGCCGCGATCCTGACCCTCGGCATGGTGGCATTCCTCGCCGGGATGACGCAGACCCCGATCACCTCCTTCGTCATCGTCATGGAGATGACCGCAAACCATCAGATGCTGCTTCCGCTGATGGCCACTGCAGTCATTGCGCACGGCTTCTCCCGGTCGGTCTCGCCGATACCGCTCTACCATGCCCTGGCCTACCCCACGCTCAGACGGGTCCAGGCGGAGGTGCGGGAAGAAGCTCTGACACGCCACAGGCAGGCGAACCCGGCAAGCCAGATGGATCGTCCGTCGGTCTTTCCGGATTCGGTCGCCGCAACCGCGGCATCCCCGAGGCCAGACGTGTCGGGCGATGGCAGCGGTGCACGCGACACGGGCCCTTATTCCGCCGATGAGGTCACGCAATCCACGAAGGCGGGCGGTCCCGATGAACGAGCGGGGGAAGTCCGACCACCGGTAAATCCCGACACGGCCCGGAAAAGCCCGAAACGCCCGCCTGACTGACCCCTGGAGCACGCATGGGCGAAGGGCACGCCGTGCCGAAGTCAGTCCCACATGCGCCGCATCCGGGCGGTCAGGTCAACTGCCTGTCGATCTGACTCCGATGCGAGCGGAGGAGCTTCGGGCGCGGGCCAGGATACCTGTTCGAAACACCCCAATATCGCGTTCGGGACGAAGCGCGTGCGGCTCGCATACACATGCCGGTCACCGAACGCCGATTGGCCCGAGAGATGGAATCGCTGCGGCAGCATGATCTCGAGCTGATCCCTCGCACGGGTCATCGCAACGTAGAGCAGACGCCGCTCTTCCTCGATCTGGGCCGACGTTCCTGTCGACATGTCCGAAGGAATGCAGCCGTCGACCGCATTGAGCACGGTCACTGTCGTCCATTCCCGCCCCTTCGCCGAATGAATGGTCGAGAGGATGAGGTAATCCTCGTCGAGCAAGGGCGCGCCCGCCTCGTCGCTGGTGGCATCCGGCGGATCAAGGGTGAGCTCGGTCAGGAAGCGCTCGCGAGCGGGATAAGTTGCGGCGATGCGCGCAAGCTGCGCGACGTCCGCGCGGCGGATCTCCGCATCCTCATAGATCCGCTCCATCTGCTTCTCGTACCAGCCACACAGCTGCTCGAAAGCGCCTGGCCAGGCCCCCCCTTCCTGCCGCAGAATTTCCACCAGTTCTGCAAACTCCAGCCACGCACGGCGCACACCTTCGGGCACGGGCTGGTCGGCGAGCAATTGGCAACCCGGATTCGATCCAGCGATATTGTCGAGCACCCCTCCAGCGGTCTTCGGGCCGACCCCGGCAAGCAACTGGATTGCCCGAAAACCGGACAAGCGGTCGCGCGGATTCTGCGCCCAACGCATCACTGCCAGCACATCCTTGACGTGCGCCGCTTCGAGGAACTTCAGTCCCCCGAACTTCACGAACGGGATGTTGCGCCGGGTCAGTTCCACCTCGAGCCCGGCGCTGTGATGTGAAGCACGAAAGAGTACTGCCTGCGCCTTGAGCTTCACGCCTTCTTCGCGCCGCAGCAAAACCCGCTCGACGACGCAGGCGGCCTGGTCTGCCTCATCACGCACGGATACGAGTTGCGGTTTGCTCGAAGACGCACGATCGCTCCACAAATCCTTGGTGTAGCGTTCCGCCGCCCGCGCGATGACCGCGTTGGCCGCTTCGAGTATGGGACGCGTCGAGCGGTAGTTGCGCTCCAGCGTCACCTGTCTCGCAGGTGGGTCGAAGTGACCCGGGAAATCGAGAATATTGCGCACGCTCGCGCCGCGAAAGGCGTAGATCGACTGTGCATCGTCCCCGACCACGGTCAGCCCCCGACCGTCCGGCTTCATTGCGAGCAGTATCGCCGCCTGCAGACGGTTCGTGTCCTGATACTCATCGACCAGCACATGCGTGAAGCGTGCGCCGAGCTCGCGGGCGAGTTCCGGTTCGGCGACCATCTGCGCCCAGTAAAGCAACAGATCGTCGTAATCGAGCACCTGCTGAGTCTGCTTGGCCTCGACGTAGCCGCGATAGAGAGCTCTCAGTTCGGCATCCCATTCCACACACCACGGAAAGGCGGACTGCAGAACCTCGCCCAATGATGCCTGGGTGTTGACCACGCCCGAATAGATCGCCAGGCAGGTCCCCTTCATCGGAAAGCGTTTCGCCTTTGCCGAGAATCCGAGTTCGTGTCGCACCAGATTCATCAGGTCCCCCGAGTCGGAACGATCGTGAATGGTGAATCCCGGATCGAGGCCGATGTGCGAGGCATATTCGCGAAGCAGGCGGGCACCGACGCCGTGGAAGGTACCGGACCAGGTCAGCGGGCTCTCGAAGCGGCCCGCTCGATGCCCCGCATGCAGCGCAAGGATGCGCTTCACGCGCCGTCCCATTTCTTCCGCGGCCCGCCGCGAAAAGGTCAGCAGCAGAATGCCGCCCGCATCCGCGCCGCGGGCAAGCAGGTGTGCCACCCGGTGCGCGAGCGTCTTCGTCTTGCCCGATCCCGCACCGGCAATCACCAGCAGGGGCCGATCGGCCTGCGTCGCATCGTCTCCGGCACCGCACAAAACCGCCTCGCGCTGTGCCGGATTCAGGCCTTCGAGCCATGAGAGCTGCGACACCCCGGCCGTGACATCCGCGCTGTTCACAGCAGAACCCGAGACGACGACCCGCCGTCGTCGACCGGCGTTCTCCGCACGGGCCGACCAAGCCCTTCCGGCGCCGGAACGGGCAAGACCGTGCGCAGTGCAACCAAAACCGGCTCGTCGCAGACCGGGCAGACCCGGTACTCCGCCAATTCGCTGCAGGCGCGCTCCATCGCAAGAGGATCGACCGATGCGTGGCAGTGCGGGCAGATGAAGCGAAGGGGCATGAGGCGGTCGTTCATGACTGTAATTCTATACAGTTTCGCTCTTCATGCAAGCCTGGCCCCGTACCCACTGCCCCGGAACCCGTGCACGCCACGCGCCTCGCCCGGAGATACCCTTGATCGACCCAAACGGATACCATCGTCACTTCCGCATTTCCGATCCGGCACGGATCGATTTCCGGGCGATCCGGGACCGTCCCGGACCATGATCGACGCCGGGCCGACGTACGCCGACTTTCGGGATCGTTTCATATTGTCCGAGCTTCGCATCGATCAACTCGTCACGCGCCACGTCGGCCCCATCGATCTTTGCATCGGAGCCGGCGAATGCGTGTGCATCACGGGTGCTTCGGGAAGCGGCAAGACCTTGCTGCTGCGCGCCATTGCCGACCTCGATCCGCATTCCGGCAACGCCAGCGTGGACCACGTTCAATGCGCCGACCTGCCCGCCCCGAGGTGGCGGCGCAAGGTCATGCTGCTCGCGGCTGAAAGCCAGTGGTGGGACGAGCGCGTCGGCGACCACTTCGAAGATCGGGTCGACGACGACGGGATGGAGCGACTCGGCCTGCCACGCGAGGCGCTGGACTGGGAGGTATCCCGCTGCTCCACGGGAGAACGCCAGCGGCTGGCACTGCTGCGCGTACTGGTCCTGCGTCCGGAAGTCCTGCTGCTCGACGAACCGACCGGCAACCTCGATGCGGACAGCACGAAGCGGGTCGAAGCCCTCCTGGGCGAATATCGGAAGAGGGAAAAGGCCGCCCTGCTGTGGGTAAGCCACGATCCGCGACAGGTGGAACGTGTCGCACAGCGCAGCTTCATCCTGAGCGACGCACGACTGCGGGAGCAGACCGGCACATGAACGTGATCGCGCTTTCTCCGCTGGATCTGGGCGTGGCCGCATTGCTGATCCTGGCCCTGTCCGGACTTTCCCTGCGCATGCGACTCGGCGTGGCGCGGCAGCTGCTGGTATCGGCCGCGCGGACCACCGTTCAGTTGCTGCTGATCGGCCTGGTGCTCAAGGTCCTGTTCGACAATGCCGCCCTGGCGTGGGTGGCGCTCATGGCGGCCGTGATGCTTGCCGTGGCCGGACGTGAAGTGATGGCACGCCAGAAGCGCCGTTTCATCGGCTGGTGGGGCTTTGGCGTGGGTACTCTTTCGATGTTCGTCTCGTCCTTTGCGGTCACGGTGATGGCACTGGTGGCGGTGATCGGCACGACGCCCTGGTATGCGCCGCAATACGCAATACCCCTGCTCGGCATGGTTCTGGGCAATACCATGAACGGGATATCGCTGGGGCTGGACCGGCTCACCCAGGATGCCGCTCAGCGCCGGCCGGTGATCGAAACACGCCTCGCACTCGGCCACGACTGGAATCGGGCCATCTCGGATACCCGGCGCGAGGCGATCCGCGTGGGCATGATCCCGATCATCAACGCCATGGCCGCCGCAGGCATCGTCAGCCTGCCCGGAATGATGACCGGCCAGATTCTCGCCGGCACGCCACCCGTAGAGGCTGTGAAGTACCAGATTCTGGTGATGTTCCTGATCGCGGGCGGAACCGGATTCGGCACCATGGTGGCGGTCAGTCTTGCGGCGCGCCGTCTTTTCGACGCACGTCAGCGCCTGCGACTCGACCGCCTGAGTGTTCCCCGGAATTGACACCGTTGCAGCACAGCGCCGGCTGGCGATCCGGCGGACGCCATCCTCGGCGCGGTCCGTCGGTCCTGTACCCCGCGGGTACGCCTATAATTCGATTGGAGCCGTCAAGAACGATTTCCGAACCGGGCTCCGACTCCACATCACCGTCAGGAGACACGATCATGGCATTGAGAACCGCAGGAACACTGCGTTCGGGATTTCTGCTCGCCGCGGCCGCCGTCATGCTCGCAGCGACACCGCTGGCGGGCGCCCGGACACCGGCACCGGAAGACGCCGAGGTGTACTTCATCGCGCCAACGGACGGCGCCACGCTCAAGAGCCCGGTCACCGTCCGTTTCGGCATGCGTGGCATGGGTGTTGCGCCTGCAGGCGTGGAGATGCACAAGACCGGCCATCACCATCTCCTGCTCAACACGCCGCTACCGCCGATGGACCAGGGTATCCCTTCCGATGAGCGCCACATCCATTTCGGCGGCGGACAGACCGAGGTAAGACTCGAACTGCCCCCCGGCCGGCACGAGCTGCAGTTGCTGGTGGGTGATCACCTCCACATCCCGCACGAGCCGCCGGTCATGTCGGAGCGGATCACGATAACGGTCGAGTGAACCCGGCGAAAAAGACGCCGTGCACCATCCATGCACGGTGTCATGTCTCTCGCACCTGCGGCGAGCCCGTCCTACTGACCGTCGCTCATCGCCAGCATGAGCTGATTGATCCGCTTCACGAAGGTCGCCGGATCGTCCAGCGTGCCGCCCTCGGCGAGCAGGGCCTGATCGAACAGCACCGCGGCCCAGTCGTCGAAGCTCTTGTCCTCGTACTTCAGGCGCAGCACGGCCGGGTGCGAGGCATTGATCTCGAGTATGGGCTTGGAATCCGGCGCACTCTGACCGGCAGCCTTGAGGATGCGCGCGAGATTCATGCCGAGGTCGTGCTCGTCGGCCACCAGGCATGCGGGAGAATCGGTGAGGCGGTGGGTCACGCGCACGTCCTTGACGCGCTCGCCAAGACTCGCCTTCATCTTCTCCAGCAGATCCTTGAATTCGTCGGCAGCCTTTTCCGCTTCCTTCTTCTCCGCCTCGTCCTCGAGCTGGCCAAGGTCCAGCCCACCCTTGGCTACCGACTGCAGCGGCTTGCCGTCGAACTCGGTCAGGTTGCCGATGACCCACTCGTCGACGCGATCGGAAAGCAGCAGCACCTCGATGCCCTTCTTGCGGAAGATCTCGAGATGCGGGCTGTTCTTCGCAGCGTTGAACGACTCCGCGGTGACGTAGTAGATCTTCTCCTGCCCTTCCTTCATGCGGCCGACGTAGTCGGCCAGCGACACGCTCTCCTCCGGGGTATCCGCGTGCGTGGAGGCGAAACGCAGCAGGCCGGCGATCCTCTCCTTGTTGGCGAAGTCCTCTCCTACACCTTCCTTCAAGACCCTGCCGAACTCCTTCCAGAAGGTCGCGTACTTATCCTTGTCGTTCCCGGCCAGATCCTCGAGCAGACCGAGAACCTTCTTCGTGCAGCCGGCGCGAATCGTGTCGATGTCCTTCGACTCCTGCAGGATCTCGCGCGACACGTTCAGCGGCAGATCGGCCGAATCGACGACCCCGCGAATGAAGCGCAGATAGGTCGGCATCAACTTTTCGGCATCGTCCATGATGAACACGCGCTTCACGTACAGCTTTATACCGTGGCGGGCATTGCGGTCCCACAGGTCGAAGGGTGCATGCGCGGGCACGTACAGAAGCTGGGTATATTCATGGCGGCCCTCGACCCGCGCATGCGTCCACGCCAGCGGCTCGTCGAAGTCATGCCCGACGTGCTTGTAGAAAGCCTTGTACTCGTCGTCGCTGATGTCGCTCCTCGGCCGCGCCCACAACGCGCTGGCCTGATTGACGGTCTCGTCCTCGTCGGTGACTATCTGCTCGCCCGTCTCCTTGTCCCACTCTTCCTTCTTCATCACGATCGGCTGGATGATGTGGTCGGAGTACTTGCGAATCAGGCTGCGCAGCTGCCAGCCGGACAGCAGATCTTCCTGACCCTCTCGCAGGTGCAGGGTGATCTCGGTACCCCGGCCCGGTTTCTCGACGTGATCGACGGTGTATTCGCCGGCGGTATCCCCGGACATGCTGCATTCCCACTTGACGCCCGCGCCCGCGGGCAGACCGGCGCGGCGCGTCAGCACCGTGACCCTGTCCGCAACGATGAATGCGGAATAAAAGCCGACCCCGAACTGTCCGATGAGGTTGGCATCCCTCTGCTGGTCGCCGGTGAGCTGGCTGAAGAATTCCCGGGTGCCCGACTTTGCGATCGTGCCCAGCTGGGTGATCACCTCGTCCCGGCTCATGCCGATGCCGTTGTCGGAAACGCTGATGGTTCTTGCCTCCTTGTCGAAACCGATCCGGATCGCGAGATTGCCTTCACCCTCGAACAGCTCGGGCTTGTCCAGCGCTTCGAAGCGCAGCTTGTCGCACGCGTCAGAGGCGTTGGAGATCAATTCGCGAAGAAATATCTCCCGGTTCGAGTACAGGGAATGGATCATCAGGTGAAGCAGTTGCTTCACCTCTGCCTGGAAGTTAAGGGTCTGGGCAGTGGCCGCTTGTGCGCTCGACATCGATTCGACTCCGTTTACTGATGAACGCACTGCATATGGGCACACACCCGGCCGATTTCAAGACCTCGGGGTCCCGTCCGCACCGGCCCGGAGCCAGCCCGTTCAGTTCACCGCCGTCGCAGCCGGCACCATCACCGCGCGCTCGGGGGCAGCCGTCCATTCCACCATCGACCCGTCGTACAGGCTGACGTTCTCGTAGCCGAGCACGGCGTGCAGCACGAACCAGGCAGCCGCCGACCAGTGACCGACGTTGCAGAAGGTCACGGTCTCGTGCGCGGGACCGATCCCGCTCCTGTCCAGCAGGGCGAGCAGGGCCTCGCGGCTGACAAGGCGCCCGCTATCCGGATCGACCAGAGTGCGATGATCGAGATTCTTCGCATTTGGCAAGGTACCGGCACGCTGCGCGAGCGGCGCTTTTTCGCGCCCCTCGTAGAGATCGCGTGCCCGACCATCGACAAGCTGGGCGCCGCGGGCGGCCGCCGCCTCCACTTCCGCAGTCGTCGCGAGCATCGCCTCCTGGAAACGGGCCCTGAACACGGCAGGAACGGCTTCGTTCCAGCCGTCCTCGAGCGGATGGCCGCCCGCGACCCAGGCGCGGTGGCCCCCGTCGAGGATGCTGACGCGGTCATGCCCGACGAGGCGAAAGAGCCAGTAGACGCGTGCCGCAGCGCTAAAATCGGACGAATTCGTGCCGCCGTGGACGATCACCGTGCGGGTCTCGTTGCTGATGCCGAGTCGCCCGAGCAAGCGTTCAAGCTGATCGACCGGAGGCAGGGTCGCGGGTATCGGCGTGCGCCGATCGTGCCATGCATCCGTAATGTAGTTGCTGTAAACCGCACCCGGTATGTGACCCATTTCGAAGGTCTGTCGGTTGGCCCCACCGTAGGGATTGCGGACATCGAGGACGACCAGCCCGCGCTCGCCGAGCCGCCCGGCAAGCCAGTCCGAATCGACCAGAGGCGCAATCTCCTCCACATCGCCAGGCGATGCGGCGACAGTCGACGCGATGATGACGAGGGCCGCCAGGGACTTCGCGGGAAGCATGGTCTAGAACTCCTTCCGCCTGTCGTGCCTCGCCGGGTCGCCACCCCATCCAGGGTGATGATGCTCCGCGCGGGGAACGAAATCGCAAAGGTAGCGCAGCAGGATAGGCGCAAGCGCCGCATCGCGATGGTTGTAACGAAAGGCGAGTTCCTCGAGGTACAACGGAAAATGCTCGGGAGACACGCCGCGATGCGCGGTCAGGCGCGAACGGGCATAAGCCCAGAATCCGGATGCGCGGTCGATGTACGCGGGGCTGCACGCAAACGGCGTGCGCGACACTGCCTTGCCACGGCTGCGCATGGAGAAGATCAGCGCATCGTAGCGTCCAATCCGACCGGTGTAGACAATGCTGCCGCGCCGGACCTTCTTCACCGCCAGGCGCAGCACCTGGTCCGGGCTGGTGTTCAGAAGCGCCGGCACCGCAACCCATCCGCTCGTCTCGCATATGCCGAACACCGGTACATGCCCCCCGACCTCGAGCGCCTTGTGTCCCCGATGGGCGCAAACGTGCGGCAATGCGAGCGGATCGTCCCTCGACAGCACGTTGCCGGCGCTGCTGTGGGCAAGGATTCCGGCGCGAATCACCGTGACGGCGTGGAAGGCGGTCGCATAGGCACGCCCCAGTTCCCGTGCGATCTCCTCCGGTGAGGACTCCCTTTCGAAGAGGCTGACCAGCGCGATCCAGTCGCGACAGTCGATCCGGCTGCAGGCGAGCCATCGCCCGGAAAACTCCGAGAATGTGTATCGGCACAGGTGGCAGCGGCGGCGCCCCGAGTGCAGGCGATAGACTCTCGAGGAACCGCAGCGCGGGCAAGAGTCGCTTTCGTCTCCGCAGATGCGATGCAGATACTCCCGCGCAGCGTCCTCGCCGGCAACCGGCCAATCCTTCAGGCAATTCATCGCGACTCGCTCCTCGACTCCCGGCACGCCCCGACGCGGTGTCAGTTGTTGGACAAGTCTCCCTTTTTTTGTGCCCTCCACTTGAATAAAGCCCTAACGCAACAAGAATACAAGGGAAACGTCAGCGGGCACATGCGCATCGGCTGCGCCCGGCGGAACGAATGGCCGGACATGAATCGCACGGACTGCGGAGCGGCATGCCGCTTGCCCGTCCGCAATCGACAAAGGGAGGAACCGTGGTGAACATGTCGATATGGAAGTGGATGTTCGGCGTCTGGTGCACGCTGGCGCTGAGCCTGCCCGCGATCGCCTACGAGGAGGTCAGCGTGGCCGACGGTGGGGTGATCGAGGGCCGCGTGACCTACGAGGGTCCGATTCCAACCCGCAGAATCGTCCCGACCTCGGATCGCGAAGTATGCGGCGGTATTCGGGAGTGGCAACTGGTCGAACGCGGGGCCGACAACGGCATCAGGAATGCCGTGATCTATCTTGAAGCGATCGAGCGGGGCAAGGCGTGGCCGGCGGACGCCGCGACGGAGACGCCAGTCATGGACAATCTCGACTGCATGTTCAAGCCTCACGTGATGGTGATACGTCCGGGGCCGATCGACATACACAACTCGGACGCCGTGCTCCACAACACGAAGGCTTACTACGGGCGGCGCGCCGCCTTCAACTTGGCCTTGCCCGACGCGGGAATGACGATCAGGACCGAACTGCCGCGCCCCGGAGTCGCGCGTTTCGAGTGCGACGCACACGGCTGGATGGAGGGCTGGGCCTATGTGCTCACCCACCCGTATTACGCGGTAACCGCCGAGGACGGCACGTTCAGCATCACCGACGTTCCGCCCGGCGAATACACGCTGATCACACGCCATGAACACATCGGCGAGTTGAAGCAACCCGTGAGTGTCGGCCCAAATGAAACAGTCGAGCTCTCTCTCGGGTTGAAAAAATGAAGGGCCAGGCGCCGGTCCATCCCGCATGGACGGCCGGAACCAAGCAGAGGAGACAACAATGAGCAAGCATGATCGTGAGCAGCGACAACACGACGCGGATCGGCTCGAAGCGCTGCGCGAGGCCCGCAAGAATGGCCAGCTGCGCGAGCCGGGCATCACCGCACCGGGTATTTCGCGCAGGATCTTCATCCACAAGTCGCTGATGTTCGCCGGTGCCGCGGCCGGCCTGTCGACTGCCAACCTATGGCTGCCGATCATCAACACCCTGGACATGGCATATGCGCAGGGGCCCGGTGGCGCAATGAGCAATTTCCGGTTTGCGTGGATCTCGGACACGCACCTTTATCCGGAAAACGTGAATACGCGCTTTGTCGAGAAGGCGAAGCGCGCGGTCGAGGAAATCAATGCGCTCGACCCGCCGGTGGATTTCGTCATCATCGGCGGCGACGTCGCACAGCTCGGCGACCCGGTGGAACTGCGGCTCGGCAAGGCGATTCTCGACGAGATCAAGGTTCCGATGCACTACATCCCCGGGGAGCACGACTGGTACCTCGACCTGGGCAAGGCCTGGGTCGAGCTGTTCGGCGAGTCGCCGTGGACCTTCGACCACAAGGGCGTGCGGTTCATCGGTCTGAACAGTGTCGGCTTTGCGCCCGACTACTGGTCGGTGAACAACATGACGCCGGAAGAACGCATGGGCCACATGGCCGGACTCGACAACTCCGTGACCGGCCCGTGGGCGGGCCTGGGCAAGGCTCAGCGCGAATGGCTGCAGACCACATTGGCGGACTGGCCCAAGGACAGCCCCGTGGTCATCTTCAGCCATACCCCGCTGTACGAGTACTACCCGCCGTGGAACTTCTGGACACGTGACTGGCGCGAGGTCCAGGAGATCCTGCGCGAGCACGCCAACGTCACGAGCTTCCACGGCCATACCCACCAGGTGCTCTACAACGAAATCGGCTCGCTGCGCAGCATCGGCATGCTTGCCACGTCGTGGCCGTGGCCGTATGCACCCGAAGGGGTACCGCATCTCACCACGCCGATGACGCGGGCCGACCCGGGCGACCATTTCGACGGTGTCGGCTGGGATCTGATGAACTTCGGCGACAAGCGGGTGGAGCACGAATACATGATGTGGCGACGCCAGGACCACATCTTCGCGCGACGACCGGAAGACACCACCGTCACGAAGAACCCGACGATCACCTTGCAGCCACGCGTTGCGGACCGGATGTGGGCGGGTCGCTATCGCGGCACCGACTAGATCACCGGCGCCAGTGGAAAGCATGCATGCCAGTTGGAGGAATCGGTCATGAACACACCGAAAGACAAACAGAAAAGAACGCGCCTGACGGTTCTCGCCACCGGCACAGGCCTGTTCGCCGTCACGGCGGCGATCGTGGTGAGCGGAATGCTCGTCACTGCCCCGCCCGCATCGGCGCACAAGGAACATCACGAGCAGAAGGACCTTGCGGTGTTCCACGAACTCTTCATGGAGCAGGTGGCGATCGGCGATCGACTGTTCCACGGCGACGGCGAACTGCAGCGCGAAATGGGCATCAGCATGTCGAACACCGGCATGGCGTGCGCGATGTGTCATCCGTTTACCCGCGACACCAACCCCCACGAGTTCCCGAAATTCCAGGAACAGATGAGCGAGTTCGCAACGCTGCGGGACATGACGAACTGGTGCATCGACAAGCCCAACGAGGGGACGATGATCGAGGTTGATTCGGATGCGATGAAGGCGCTCGAAGCCTACATGCACTGGTCCCACAAGGGTAGCGTTCTCAACGCCGGCGAGCACTGAGCTTTCGTCCGGGCGTTTCCGGCGGCACGCCCCGGGGCTGGCTCAGACGGACGAGCAGCCTCGGGGGCGTCAATAGCGAGATTGTGGTGCGCAGCGGCACGTGAGTTGCCGGCGGTGCGCACGCGACCAGCGCGGGCAGGGAGACGACGATGGCCGACAACAACAACTTCAAGCACCTCGACGACCTGATCGACAAGCGCCTGATCCGGCTATGGCTGTACTGGGGAATGTTCTGGCTGCTGATCACCCCGTCGATCGGCGTCACCATCTCGACCATGTTCAATTATCCCGGCTTCCTCGGAACATCCCTGGAGGCCGGTTTCGGACGCCTGCGCCCGATGCATGTCAATGGCGTCATCTTCGGGGCCTTTTCGACGCTGTTCATCGGCCTGTGCTATTACATCGTGCCGCGCCTGTGCGGCGTGCGCGTGGTCGGTGAACGCCTCGGTTATGCGCTCGCGTGGGGCTGGAACCTCATCCTCATCATCGGTCTGCTGCTGCTGCTGTTCGGCTGGAACCAAGGTTTCGAGGCGGGCGAGTTTCCCTGGTTCATCGACGCGCTGCTGCTGGTGTCGATCACGACCCTGTGCATCCAGTTCATGCTCACCGTCGCTCGCCGCACCGAGCCGCAGCTCTACGTGAGCCTGTGGTACCTGCTCGCGGCGTTCATCTGGACCGTGTTCAACTTCATCCTCATCGTCGCTCTGCTGCCCTATTACATCTGGGGCATCAACAGCGCCGCCTTCCACGGTCTGTTCATCCATTACATCGTCGGCCTCTGGATCACCCCGGCCGGCTACGTGATCATCTACTATTTCCTGCCGGCGAGCGTGCGCAATCCACTTTACAGCCACAGGCTTTCGCTGGTCGGATTCTGGTCACTTGCGCTGTTCTACCCGTTCGTCGGCATCCATCACTACCTGTACAGTCCTATCGCCAACTGGGCCGAGACGATTGCGATCATCACCTCGATGCTGCTGATCATCCCGGTGTGGGTGGTGTTGCAGAATTTCTTCGGCACGATGATCGGACGCTGGCGCGAATTCAGCACCAACCTGCCCGCCAAGTTCCTCATTCTCGGGGCAGTGATGTATCTGTTCGGTTGCTTCCAGGGCTCCGTCGAAGCGCTGCGGAGCCTGCAGGTTCCGACCCACTTCACCGATTTCGTGATCTCGCATTCGCATCTGACCGTATTCGGAACTTTCGTCATGTGGGCGATGGGCGGCTTGATCTACGTATGGCCGCGCGTCACCGGACGACCGTTGTGGTCGTTCAGGATGGCCAACTGGTCGTTCTGGCTGATCGCGATCGGCATCACGCTGATGGGACTGACCTTGTCGGCGCAGGGCCTGCAGCACGGCTTCATGCTGATGGCCGGCACAGAGTGGATGGACGCGCTGCGATTGATCGCACCGTACTGGCTGGTGCGGACGATGTCCGGCCTGTCGATGGACATCGGCATGACCTTGCTCGTCCTGAACCTGATGCTCACGGTTCTGACCCGACCGGTACACGCCGGCACGGGCGCGCCGCGCACGGCGCCCGCATGAACGGGGGCACGCCATGAACGCACGAATAGTCTCGCTTCTGGCCGGCGTCATCTTTCTCGGACTGGCAGCCTTCGTGCAGGGCCTGTTGCCCCTGCTCGAACCACAGTCGCGCATGCCGGACGTGATCAAGGCGGTGCGCACCGACCTCGGGGAACTCAAATGGGTACGCGGCGAGGCGAGCGACTACACGGAGCTCGAACAACTCGGACGCGACGTCTATCGCCGCGAGGGCTGCTGGTACTGTCACTCCCAGTACGTACGCCCGGTCGCCGGGGAAGCGCAGCGCTGGGGGCCGGTCAGCCAGGCCGGCGAGTACTACTGGGACAAGCCCCACCTATGGGGTACGCGCCGCATCGGGCCGGACCTGACCCGCGTCGGGCTCAAGTACAGTGACGAATGGCACATCGCGCACTTCTGGGACCCGCGCATGGTGGTGCCGGACTCGATCATGCCGCGCTTCGCGGGGCTGTTCGAACGCCCGCGCCAGCACGTCGCGATCATCACCGACGCGCAGGGCCGGCACACGCTCGAGCGCAATCCCGTCAGCGAGCGTTTCTTCGACTTTTCGTCCGAAGAGGAGCTTCCGCTGACCCCGAATGGCGATGGCCTGCTGTATGTGCATTCCGCGGACGGCAGCCTCCCGATCCCGTACTACCCGGTCATCCACACGCCCAATGCGGAATTCGACGGCGACGACGTGCGCCTCATCGGCCCAACCCGCGAGCTCGTCGCACTGGTCGCCTACCTGCAGAAGCTCGGCACCAACCGCGGCATGTGGCGTGATCTCTGGGAGCCCCAGCGCGTTTCGGTGGCGCACGGCAACATGCCCCGGTCGGAAGACTTCATCGCCATCGGGCGCAACGTGTATGAGCGCCGCTGCATCGGCTGCCACGGCGCCCAGGGTGACGGCAACGGCCCCGCCGCGACCTTCCACGTCAAGGTCCGGCCGCGCGATTTCACCCACGGC
>CAYOKH010000029.1:0-21612 GCA_964404505.1 uncultured Azoarcus sp. | reverse complement strand
CGCGGCATGCGGCGGGATGCCGCTGGAGGCGGAGCGCCTTGCCGCGCGCGGCGCGGGGGGACTGCTGGCGCGTTTCGTGCGGGATGTCGCGCGCCTGCCGGACGGCGACCCGCTCGGGCTCGCAGGACACTGGGACACATGGCTCAAGTCGAAGGAGGCGCTCGCGGCCGGTTTCGGGATGGTCCAGCTCGTCGAATGGATGCAGCGCTGGGTGACCGATATCGCTTCGCTGCGCCTCGGGGGCCAGGTGCGGTACTTCCCCGGGGAGGAGGGCCTGTTGAGCGCGCTGGCGACGCGGGCCACTGTCGCTGCAGTGGTGAACTGCTACAATGAGTTTTCCAGAATACGCCGGGTTGCGCAGCACCCTCTCAATGCCCGGCTGATGCTTGAGGACATGCTTCTGCGCTACGTGCGCGCCCTGACCGGATCCCGACCATGAGCGAAGCAGCAAAATCCGGCGTTGCCCGCCCCAGCGTGCTGTCGCTGAACATCAACTCGAAATCTGCGCTCTACGCAGCCTACATGCCGTTTCTGGCCAACGGCGGCATTTTTGTCCCGACGCCCAAGAAATACTCGCTCGGCGACGAGGTGTTCATGCTGCTGCAGTTGATGGATGACCCGACCAAGTATCCGGTTGCTGCGACCGTGGCGTGGGTGACCCCGCACGGCGCGCAAGGCGGCAAGACCGAAGGCGTAGGCCTGCATTTCAGTGCGGACGAGTCGGGAAAGAGCTTGCGCAACCGGATCGAGACGATTCTCGCAGGCCTGCTCAGTTCGAATCGGCCGACGCATACCTTGTAACAGGCCCCTCCGTCTGCATGTTCGTAGATTCGCATTGTCACCTTGATTTTCCCGAGCTTGCAGAACGTGAGGACGCCGTCGTCGCGGCCATGACGGCCAATCGCGTCGCTCACGTCCTGTGCGTGAATGTCCGGCTGGAGGATTTTCCGAGCGTGCTTGCGCTGGCCGAGCGGCACGCCGGATTCTTCGCATCGGTCGGCGTGCATCCGGACAATGCCGAGGTCGAGGAGCCCGATGTCGACCGGCTCGTCACGCTCGCCGACCATCCGCTGGTGGTGGCCATAGGGGAGACGGGGCTGGATTATCACTGGCATGAGGATGCACCCGAGTGGCAGCGCGCGCGATTCCGAACCCACATTCGCGCCGCGCGTGTCTGCGGCAAGCCGCTCATCGTCCATACGCGCGCTGCGGCATCGGACACCTTGCGCCTGATGCGCGAGGAGGGCGCCGAACAGGCTGGCGGCGTGATGCACTGCTTCACCGAGTCGCGCGCGGTGGCCGAAGCGGCCCTGAATCTCGGTTTCTACATTTCATTCTCGGGGATCGTGACATTCCGTAACGCGGTGGAACTGAAGGCGGTGGCACAATACGTTCCGCTCGATCGACTCCTGATCGAGACCGATGCGCCGTATCTTGCGCCGGTGCCCCATCGTGGCAAGACGAACGAGCCCGCCTGGGTCATTCATGTGGCCGAAGAGATTGCGCGCCTGCGTGGCGAACCACTGGCGCGCATCGAAGCGGCGACGACCGAGAACTTCTTCCGACTATTCCAGCATGCCAAGACAAACTGAAACCCTGTGGTTCCGCCTGGTGCTCGCACTGGTGCTGTATGGCCTGACCGCCCTTGCACATGCGGACAGCTACGAGGACTCGCTGAACGCGGCTCGGCTCGGGGACACGCGCCAACTGGTTGATCTGCTCAATCGCGGCATCGATCCCGAGACGATCGACGAACAGGGCAATACCCTGCTCATTCTCGCGGCTCGCGAAGGGCATGCGGCGACGGTGTCGGCCCTGTTGCCGTATCGGCCCAGAGTCTCACACCGCAACCTGGCCGGCGATTCTGCGTTGATGCTGGCCGCTCTTCGCAATCACGGCGAGGTCGTCGATCTGCTGCTCGATGCGGGAGCGGAGCTGAACCACGACGGGTGGACGCCTTTGATGTATGCGGCATTCGAGGGGCATCTCGAACTGGTCGAACGCTTGCTCGCGAAGGGCGCGGATCCCGACCTTCTCGCACCGAACCGGGCGAATGCACTGATGTTCGCAGCGCGCAACGGCCATATCGCCGTCGTCAGGCGGCTGCTCCGGACCGACGTCGATCTCGAGCAGGAGAGCGACCGGGGTCTTACCGCGGAGAGTTGGGCGCTGTCGAATGCGAACACGGACATCGCCGCCCTGATCAGCGCCGAGCGTAAGCGGCGGGCCGGACGCACGCTGCGGATCGAAATCGAGTGAGCGTGTTGCACCATGCAAACCCTGAGTCGCGACGGTTCGGCATCACGTCGTCCAACGTGGACGAAATGCCGTAAATTGGTGCGTTGACGCATTCATGGTGCATCGAACTGGTGCAGCGACGGATCTCGCGTGCTCCACATTGGTGCGCAACGGCGCCATAGTGGAAGAAATACACCGCTTTCTCGCCTTTTTTGCACAGAACTAGTGCAAATGAAGGAAAAATCCGCGAAAATCGTCCGGTTTCCCGTTGAAAAGGCGGGGTTCGGTTGTCCATTCGTGCGGAGGAAGTTCGCTCACCATGCGCTACAAATCGCTTGAAGAGTTTCTGAGTTACGTCGATGAACGTAACCCCGGTCAGCCCGAGTTCCTCCAGGCCGTTGTCGAGGTCATGGAAAGCCTGTGGCCGTTCATCTCCGAGAACCCCCGTTACGCTGAGCATGCAGTGCTCGACAGGCTGGTCGAACCCGAGCGCATCATCCAGTTCCGGGTATCGTGGCTGGACGACGGCGGCGAGGTTCACGTCAATCGCGGCTACCGCATCCAGCACAGCTCCGCGATCGGTCCGTACAAGGGCGGCCTGCGTTTTCACCCCTCGGTGAATCAGTCGGTGCTGAAGTTTCTCGCGTTCGAACAGACTTTCAAGAATGCGCTTACCACACTGCCCATGGGCGGTGGCAAGGGCGGCTCCGACTTTGACCCCAAGGGCAAGAGTCCGCGTGAGGTGATGCATTTCTGCCAGGCCTTCATCACCGAGTTGTTTCGTCATATCGGGGCGGATACCGACGTGCCTGCCGGCGACATCGGGGTTGGCGGCCGCGAGGTCGGCTTCATGGCCGGCATGATGAAGAAGCTCTCGAACAAGTCGAGCTGCGTGTTTACCGGCAAGGGCATGAGTTTCGGCGGTTCGCTGATCCGCCCCGAGGCGACCGGCTACGGTACCGTGTACTTCGCCGAAGAGATGCTGCGCCACGTGGGCCGATCCATGAGGGGACTGCGCGTCGCGGTTTCGGGGTCGGGCAACGTTGCGCAATACTCGATCGAAAAGGCAATGGAACTGGGGGCCAAGATCGTGAGCTGTTCCGACTCCAGCGGCACGGTCATCGACGAGGAGGGTTTTACCCCGGAGAAGCTCGCGGTGCTGATGGATGTCAAGAATGTCCACTATGGTCGTGTCAGCGAGTACGCCGAGCGCCTCGGGCTGCCGTTCGCGGCGGGGAAAAGTCCGTGGAACGTACCCGTGGATATCGCCCTGCCGAGCGCCACTCAGAATGAAATCGACGGCGACGATGCGCGCATGTTGGTCAGGAATGGTGTCGTGTGCGTGGCCGAGGGCGCCAACATGCCGTGCAATGCCGAGGCCGTGAGAGTGTTTGAGGAAAACGGCGTTCTTTACGCGCCCGGCAAGGCCAGCAATGCCGGTGGCGTCGCGACGTCCGGGCTGGAAATGAGCCAGAACGCGATGCGCATATCCTGGACCCGCGAGGAGGTCGACGGGCGGCTGCTGGAGATCATGCAGGGCATCCACCGCATGTGTCTCGAGTACGGTACGCGTCCGGACGGTTCGGTGAACTATTCCGATGGAGCCAATATCGCGGGTTTCGTGAAGGTTGCGGACGCGATGCTGGCCCAGGGCGTGGTCTGAGCGCTGCCGCGTGCGGGCGGCAGGTCCCGCTGGTGCGTGCCGACCGATCCTGAGCCCGGCTGTAAGGCGCTTGCGCCGGGCTCTGCGTGCCCTGATCGACGCGAAACAACCGGGTCGGACCAGCCGAAGTCGCGAAGGATTCCGCGTCGGCAGACGCGCTGATAGCGCTGCGCCGGCCGACCCTCCTGCGGTCTGTTTCGTCGTTCGGCGTCCACCGCAGCGGGAAACCGCGCCTCGCCGTCGGCTGCGAATGGCATCCCGCCCGGGTTCAGGCAGCGGGCTTCTTCGGCCCCCGCTTGTCGCGCAGGTACAAATGGTTATTGACCTTCTTCAGTTCGAACAGGCCGATCTCGCTCACGAGATCGCTCAGTTTCCTGTAGCCGTAGTTGCGCGGATCGAACGAAGTCTGATTGCCGATGTGCGAGCCGACGGCGCCAAGCGGTGCCCAGCCGTCCTCGTCGGCTGCCGCCTCGATGCCGCTGCGCAGCAGGTTCACGAGCTTTGCATCGCCCTTCAGGTCCTTTGCGGTCTTCTTCTGCGCCGCGGAATCCGGTTTCTCCTCCACCTGGCCGGGTGTGCCCAGATTCTCCAGGTAGAGAAACCTGGAGCAGGCATTGACGAACGGCATGGGTGTCTTCTTTTCACCGAATCCGAACACCTTGAGCCCGTTGGCACGGATGCGCATCACCAGGGGGGTGAAATCGGAATCCGACGAGGCAACGCAGAAGGCGTCCAGCTTTCGGCCGTAGAGTAGATCCATCGCGTCAATGATCATTGCGCTATCGGTCGCGTTCTTGCCCTTTGTATAGGCGAATTGCTGGATCGGCTGAATCGCGTATTCATGGAGCACCTGCTCCCAGCTCTTCAGGCCGGTGCTCTTCCAGTTTCCATAGGCACGACGGATGTTCGTGACGCCGTACTTCGCCAACTCGTCGAGTATCACCTGGATCTTGGAAGCAGGGCAGTTGTCTGCATCGATGAGGAGTGCGATATGGGACTCTTCGTTGAGGGGGTTGTCCGTGGTCATGCGAGGGCTCCAAGGCGCTGAACGGCGGTGAGCAACGTGCTTGCGTGGATCGCGACCGTATCGTCGATGTTGCGAGCATAGCCGCCCGCCATCGCGATGGCTACCGGAACCTTGCGTTGCAGGCACCGGTCAAGAACGGACTCGTCCCGGCGGCGCAGGCCGTCGAAACTCAACGCGAGGCGGCCGAGGCGGTCATCCCGGTAAGGGTCGGCCCCGGCGAGATAGATGGCCAGATCGGGTGTCATCGCGCCGAATACGGCATCGAGCCCGCCGTTCAAGGCTTCGAGATAGGCCTCGTCCCCGGTCCCGTCGGGCAGTCCGATGTCGACGTCCGAGCGTGCCTTGCGGAACGGGAAATTCTTCTCGCCGTGAATGCTGAAAGTGAAAAAATCGGCGTTGCCGGCAAGAATGTTTGCCGTGCCGTCACCCTGGTGCACATCGCAGTCGAGGATCGCGACCTTGCGCACCCGGCCTTCCGCATGCAGCGTCAGCGCCGCCACGGCGGCGTCGTTGAATACGCAGAACCCGGAACCGAAATCGCGGTGGGCGTGATGGGTGCCTCCGGCGAGATTGGCCGCACAACGTTCGAAAAGGGCCGCACGGCAGGCAGCGATGGTTGCACCGGCAGAACGGCGCGCACGTGCGACCATTTCCGGCGACCATGGAAACCCGATGCGCCGTTGCTCGGCTGCATCGAGCATCCCGTTTGCGACGCGCCGCAGATAGTCACGGTCGTGTGCGTGCAAAAGCTCGGCGTCGCATGCCGCCTCGGCGACGCGCAGATCGTCCGCCCGGAACGCCCCGTCGGCGAGCAGACGCGCGCGTAGCCGCGAGTATTTTTCCATCGGGAATCGATGCCCGGTCGGCAAGGGCAGAACGAAATGGTCGGCGTAGAAAAGTTTCATTTGTGATGGACTTGTGCGTTGAAGATAGACTGACACTGCTTCGACAAATTGGGGCGACCACACGGTGGTTCGACACCCGGGAGAAGACCCTGGCCAAAGACAAGGGCTGCAACATGAGCGTCATCGAAACCATCCGGCAGGAGCATGCACGGCTGACCGGTATTCGGCGTGAGATCCATGCCCATCCGGAACTCGCGTTCGCCGAGCATCGTACCTCCGAACTGGTTGCCGGACATCTCGAATCCCTGGGAATCGAGGTTCATCGGGGAATCGGCCGCACGGGCGTGGTCGGCGTCGTACGGCACGGACGAGGGCTGCGCGCGATCGGTTTGCGTGCCGACATGGATGCGTTGCCGATTCAGGAGCGCAACGCCTTTGCGCACCGATCGTGCCATCGCGGCCGCATGCACGCCTGCGGGCACGACGGCCATACCACGATGCTGCTCGCGGCCGCCGAGGTGCTGGCGCGAGAGCGCAACTTCGACGGTACGGTGTACCTGATCTTCCAGCCGGCCGAGGAAGGTGAGGCCGGCGCGCGGGCGATGATCGAGGATGGACTGTTCGAACGCTTTCCGCTGGAATCGATCTTCGGCATGCACAACTGGCCCGGAATGCCGGCCGGGCGATTTGCCGTCCACGCCGGGCCGGCGATGGCGAGCGCGGATCGCTTCGATATCGTGGTCCTCGGGAGCGGGGCGCATGCGGCGATGCCGCATCTGGGAAACGATCCGGTTGTGGCGGCGGCGGCCCTGGTGCAGGCGATGCAGACGATCACCAGCCGCACGCTGGACCCGCTCGATGCTGCGGTCGTGTCCACGACCATGTTCCACGCGGGTGAGGCGTACAACGTGATCCCGGACCGGGCGAAGCTGTCCGGCACGGTCAGGGCGTTCAGCACGACGGTGCAGACGCGCATCGAGGCGCGTCTGGAGGCACTTTGCCGCGGCATCGGCGCCGCTCATGACGTGCAGGTCGACATGACGTACCGGCGCGGCTATCCTCCGACGGTCAATACGGCCGGCGAGGCCGCGCTGTGCGCACGGGTGGCGCGCGACCTCGCCGGTGCCGAGAACGTCAGTCTCGACGAGCGACCGAGCATGGGTGCGGAAGATTTTGCGTTTTTCCTCGAAAGGAAACCGGGCTGCTACGTTTGGATCGGTAACGGCCCTGGCGAGGGGGGGTGCACCCTGCACAACCCCCACTACGACTTCAATGACGAAATCATTCCGGTCGGTGCGGCATACTGGGTGAGGCTGGTTGAAACGCTATTGGGCACCACGGATTGAACCGGCGGGTATGGCGACCGTCCACATCGAGTCATGAAGACCCTCCAGCTTGCATTCCGGATGATGTTGCGCGACCTGCGTGCGGGCGAACTGCACCTGCTGGGGCTGGCCATCGTCATCGCCGTCACCAGCCTGACCAGCGTGGGTTTCCTCGCCGACCGGGTATCGCGTGGACTGGACCGCGAAGCCAACCAGCTGCTGGGAGGTGACTTGCTGCTGAGGGCGGATCATCCGTGGGATCGGACATTCATCGCGGAGGCGCGCGGGCGGGGCCTCGACGTGGTCGGCACGGTCCTGTTCACGAGCATGGTAAGCACTGAGGAGGAAGCTCAGCTCGCCGGTGTGAAGGTGGTCGAAGCCGGTTACCCGCTGCGCGGTTCGGTACGCATCGCACCGGGACCGAATCGGACCGATGCGGTCGCGGAGCGCGTGCCGGCGCGCGGTGAAGTGTGGCTCGACGAGCGCATGTTCGCGATGCTCGGGATTTCGGTCGGTGACAGGGTCGGGCTCGGCATGATCGAGTTCCGGGTCGGGGCGATGGTGAGTTTCGAGTCCGACCGCGGGGCGAATTTTTTCAGCCTGCTCCCGCGTGCCATGTTCAACATTGCCGATCTGGACGACACCGGCCTGCTGGTGGAAGGCAGTCGTGCGACGTGGCGACTGCACGTCGCCGGCGACGTGGCTGCGGTCGAAGCCTACGAGCGATGGGCAATTGGCCGGCTCGGCCGTGGTGAGGCGGTGGAGACGATCGACAATGCGCGGCCGGAGGTACGCGGGGCCCTCGACCAGGCTCAGCGTTTCCTGCGCCTTGCGGCCCTGTTGGCAGTCATTCTCGCCGCAGTGGCAGTGGGACTCTCTGCGGGCCGCTTCATGCGGCGGCATCTGGATGCCTGCGCAGTGATGCGCTGCGTCGGGGCACGGCAGTTGCAAGTGCTCGGTATCGTTGTCGGCGAGTTCATCATCTTCGGCCTCGCGGCCGCGCTTGCCGGATCGGCAATCGGATGGCTGGTGCAGTTCGGGCTGGTGGCGGTGCTCGCAGAGCTGATGCAGGTGCGTCTGCCCGCGCCGTCCCTGCTTCCCCTCGCGCACGGACTTGCGGTCGGACTCGCATTGCTGGTCGGTTTCGTGTTGCCGCAACTGTTGCGGCTGGGCAAGGTCTCCACATTGCGCGTCCTGCGGCGTGAGCTCACGAGTGTCGAGCGCGTGAGTGGTCTGGCCTGGACACTTGGCGCGGGTGTGCTCCTCGGGATGATATTCTGGATTGCGGGTGATCCTCAGCTCGGATTGATGGTCGCGGCCGGGTTCTCGACTGCGCTTGGACTGTTCGCGGTGGCATCCTGGGGCGTGCTCCGTTTGCTGGCCGCACTGAAGGGGCAGGGCAGCCTGCGCGGAGGCGGCTGGCGCTACGGCCTCGCATCCCTGAACCGGCGCATGGGCGGGAGCGTGATTCAGGCGAGCGCACTCGGACTGGGTCTGACCGCGCTTCTGTTGCTTACCCTGATCCGCGGCGACCTGCTCGACAACTGGCGCCAAATGACGCCGCCGGATGCACCGAACCGCTTCATCATCAATATCCAGCCCGACCAGCGCCGGGCGGTTGCCGAATACTTTGCCGACAATGGCGTCCCCCCGCCCGAGATTGTCCCGATGATCCGCGGGCGAATGATCGCGATAAACGACCGTCCGGTCAGAGCCGAGGATTTCGAGGAATCGCGCACGCAGCGCCTCGCGGAGCGGGAGTTCAACCTGAGTTACTCCAGCGTACTCCCCTCGACGAACAGGATTGCGGCTGGCCGCTGGCACGGTGCTGACCGCGAGCCGCAGTTCTCGGTAGAGGCCGGACTCGCGCAGACGTTCGATCTCAAGGTCGGCGACCGCGTCCGCTTCAGCGTCGCAGGCCGGCCGGTGGAGGCGCCGATCACCAGCGTGCGCGAACTCGAGTGGGACTCAATGCGTGTCAATTTCTTCTTCATCGCGTCAGAAGGCATGCTGGAAGAAGATCCGGCGAGTCTGGTGACGAGCTTCAACCAGGCGCCCGGAGAGCATGCATTCACGACGGGAATGGTCAACGCCTTTCCGAATCTCACGGTCATCGACGTGGCCGCGGTCATTGCGCAGGTCCAGGCGGTGACCGACAAGCTCGTGCTGATCGTCCAGTTCGTGTTCGGGTTCGCGGTGCTTGCGGGCCTCATGGTGCTTTACGCTGCCCTGCAGGCGACACACGACGAACGCGATTTCGAACTTGCGATGCTGCGTACCCTTGGTGCGCGCAATGCACAAGTACGACAGGCGTTGCTGGCCGAGTTCATGGTGCTGGGGGCCGTGGCCGGCGTACTGGCCGGTATGGGTGCGAGCATCATCGGGTGGGCGATCGCCGTCCACGTGTTCAAGATGGCCTACGTGCCGAGTCTCCTGCCGATGGTGGTGGGGGTCCTGGTCGGTTCGACCGGCGTGGTCATCGGCGGCTGGGTCGGGACACGCGGGCTGCTTGCAAGGCCACCGCTAGCGAGTCTGCGCGCGCTGGCATGAACTGCCACAGGGACATCGGCATCGACCCCAAGGACGCCACGATCGTGCAGACGATCATCGCGATGACTCATTCGCTCGATCTGCGGGTGGTCGCGGAGGGCGTGGAGACGGCCGCACAGCGGGATTTTCTGCTCCTGCACGGCTATGAGTCGCTGCAGGGCTGTTTCTTTTATCATGCCATGACGATCGACTTGCTGGACGAAACCCCGGGGAGCTGATGGATCTGGAGCAGAGCTTGCGCGACATGGGCATTGAGCCGGCCATGGCCATGCTGATATTGCCGGCCGTGGCCTTGCTGCTGCTGCTGTGGATCGCCGCGCGTGTCGGACGACTGGAGCGGGCGGTACGCAGCGATGATTTGGCCGGAATGCTTGCGGCGCAGCACAGGGTGCTTCTCGATGACCTGCACCGGGGTCTGGCACATCAGAGCGATCGCTTCATCGCGCAGGCAGAGCGCGGCTCCGAGGGAGTGCGTCAGACCCTGAGTCGTGAATTGCAGGCCAGCGCAGAGGCGCTGCACAAGCTGAACATGGGGCTGCAGACGCAGCTCGGCGTCCAGCGTGAGGACGTCGTCAAACGGCTCGCGGAGCTGCGCGGCAGCATCGACACCGCACAGGAACGGCTGCGCGGCGAACTGCTCGAACATCTGCTCACGCGCATCTCCGACCACGCGCGGGCCGACCGAGAGCTTCTGCAGCAGGGCATGGGCGCAGCGTCAGCGGAACTGTCGACGCGCATGGAGGCGCTTTCACGCACGATTGACGAGCGGCTCGAAGGCATCACCGGGCACGTCAACCAGCGCCTGGATGAAGGGTTTCGCAAGACCAACGAAACCTTCGCCAGCGTCATGGCCCGGCTTGCCACGATCGACGAAGCGCAGAAGAAGATCGACGGGCTGACGACCAATGTCGTCGGGCTGCAGGAACTGCTGGGCGACAAGCGCGCGCGGGGGGCATTCGGCGAGGTGCAGCTCGAAGCGCTGGTGCGCAACATGCTTCCGCCCGATGCATTCGAGTTCCAGCATACGCTGCCCAACGGCACCCGCGTCGATTGCGCGCTTATGCTTCCCGAACCGACCGGAATGGTTGCGGTCGATTCCAAGTTTCCGCTGGAAAACTATCAGCGCATGCTCGATCAGGCCACGTCCGAGGTCGACCGGCGGCTTGCGCAGTCCGCGTTCCGCAGTGACGTCAGGCGCCACGTGGATGCGATTGCGGCGAAATACATCATCCCGGAGGTCACGTCCGATGGCGCGGTCATGTTCCTGCCGGCCGAGGCCGTGTTTGCCGAGATTCATGCCTATCACCCGGAGCTGGTGGCGCATGCCCTCGTGAAGCGGGTGTGGCTGGTGTCACCCACGACCCTGATGGCTGTGCTCAACACGGCGCGTGCAGTGCTCAAGGATGTGGAGACGCGCAAGCAGATCCATGTGATCAAGGACGCCCTGGCGAAGCTGGCGAGGGATTTCAACCGCTTCGACGAGCGCATGGGTGCGCTCGCGCGGCATATCGAGCAGGCCAACCGCGATGTCCAGGACGTACAGGTCAGCTCGCGCAAGATCACCGCGCATTTCCACAGGATCGAATCGGTGCAGCTCGAGGAATCGGAGGTGGAAGCGGACGCCCCAACAGCGGACGGGCAGCGCGCGCCTGAATGAACGCCTGTTAACCGCCGATATACGACATCTCGATCTTGTGCGACCTTGTGGTGTTGGCGGTGCGGATCTCCGAATAGCGATCCTCGCGAGCCGACCACACACGGGCGATGGCGCGGTCGAGATCCCTGTCCGAAGCGCCTGTGCGCAGGAGATCCCGCAGGTCGTGACCCGCGTGCGCGAAGAGGCAGGTATAGAGTTTCCCTTCGGTCGACAGCCGGATACGCGTGCAGCTCGAGCAGAAAGCCTGGGTGACGGACGAAATGACCCCGATCTCACCCGATCCGTCGCAGTAACGCCACCGCTCTGCGACCTCGCCTACGTAGTTGGGGTCGGCCTGTTCAAGCGGGAAGACTTGGCCGATGCGCTGGACGATTTCGCGCGAAGGCACGACCTCATCCATCTTCCAACCGTTGGAGCTGCCCACGTCCATGAATTCGATGAAGCGCAGGATGTGGCCGCTGCCGCGGAAATGGCGCGCCATGTCGAGCACGCCGTGATCGTTCACGCCGCGCTTCACGACCATGTTCACCTTGATCGGACCGAGTCCCGCAGCGACTGCGGCGTCGATGCCCTGAAGTACTGATGCGACCGGGTAGTCCGCATCGTTCATGCGGCGAAACGTGGCATCGTCGATGGCGTCGAGGCTCACGGTGACCCGATGGAGGCCGGCGTTCTTCAGAATCTGTGCCATCCTCGGCAGCAGCACGCCATTGGTGGTCAGGGTCAGTTCGATCCCGGGAATTGCGGCGAGCTGTTCGACCAGGTTTTCGAGATGTTTGCGCAGCAGCGGTTCACCCCCGGTGATCCGGATCTTGCGCACGCCGCGGGCCGCAAACACCTTCGCGATGCGGGTGATCTCTTCGAACGACAGCAAGTCCCTGCGCGGCAGGAAGGGGTAGTCCTTGCCGAACACGGAGCGCGGCATGCAATAGACGCAACGGAAATTGCACCGATCGGTGACCGAGATGCGCAGGTCGCGCACCTCCCGTCCGCGCCGATCGGTCAGCGGACCGTCGGGCGGCGCTTCGACCCCGTATGCTTCCGGGACGGGCCGGATTGCTCCTTCAGGGATGATGGGGATGGCTTTCATGGTTCTGCCGGGTGGTTAATCGTCATGGTGAGGATGACCGACGTGGTGTGCGCGGTCCTTGACCACGGCCAGGCAGCAGGCGTCGGTATATGCGCCGCGATGGCGTCGCGGGCACGCGCGATGATGGTTTGCGCCGGCTTCCTGATACGATTATCGGCACAGGCTGTCCGCGGTGCAAGGCTGATCGGGGTCCTTATCGGACACGAAACCAGGAGAACGGTTCGATGACGCGCATGAACATACTCCCTTTCGAGCAGTTGCGCAGTCGGTGTGATCCGGGGGTGTTCGCCTTCGAGAGCACGGCGACGCTCGAGGATCTGCCCGAGGGACTGGAACAGGCCCGCGCCGACGAAGCCCTGCGCTTCGGACTCGCAATGCGCCAGCCGGGCTACAACGTGTTCGTGCTCGGAGAGTCCGGGACGGGACGACATGCAATCGTGTTCCGGTTGCTCAAGGAGCTCGCGGAGATGGGCGAAGTGCCGCCGGACCTGTGCTATGTGCACAATTTCGACGATCCGCAGCGGCCGCAGGTCCTGACGCTGCCGGCGGGGCGCGGAAGCGAGTTCCGGACCGACATGCAGACGCTGGTGCGCGATCTCGGTCCCGCCATCGAGGCGGCAGTGGACAGCGAGACGCACGTGAACCGCATCGAGGCCCTGCAGGACGCGCACAAGGAGCACGAGGAGGCGGCCCTGCGCGAACTGGGTCAGGAATGCGCCGCGGCCGGGCTTTCGCTGCTGCGCACACCCGAAGGTTTCGTGTTTGCGCCGACCCGCGATGGGGAGCCGATGTCGCCGGAGGCGTTCGATGTGCTGCCCCCGGACGAGAAGACCGCGGTCGAGGCGAAGGTCGGCGAGTGGAGTGACCGACTGGCCGACCTGCTCGAGAAGTTCCCGGGGTGGCGCAAGGCCTTGCGCGAGGGAATCCGGCGTGCTGAGCGCGAAGCACTTGCGCCGACGGTGGCTCACCTGTCGCGCGATCTGCGCGAACGTCATGCGGATCTGCCGCAGGTCCAGGCGTTTCTCGATGCCGTGCACAAGGACCTGCTCGACAGCGACACCGACTGGGGCAGCAGCGGTGAGGAGGAAGACGGTCGCGACGAGGATACCGGCAGCCGCTTTCACCGCTACCACGTGAAGCTCCTGGTCGACAACGCAGGCGTCTCCGGTGCGCCCGTCGTGTATGAGGACAATCCGGGATTCGGTAACCTCATCGGCCGTATCGAGCACTTCGTGCACATGGGCAACCAGGTGACGAATTTCAGCATGATCTGCGCCGGGGCGCTGCATCGGGCCCGGGGTGGCTATCTCGTGATCGACGCCGAGCGCCTGTTCGCGCAGCCCTTCGCATGGGATGGGCTGAAGCGCGTCCTGCGCAATCGCGAGATCCGTATCGAGCCGCCGGCCGAGGCCCAGGGCTGGAACTCTCCGGTGACGCTCGAGCCCGAGGCGGTTTCGTGCGAGGTGAAGGTAATTCTGGTCGGGGACCGCAGCGTGTTCTACCTGCTAAACGAGCATGACGCGGACTTCGCCGATCTGTTCAAGGTGGCCGCAGACTTCGACGACGAGATTTCCCGGACCAGCGAGAATGTGCAGTACTACGCGCATCTGTTGGCGATGCTGGGACGGAATGCCGAACTGCTGCCGTTCGACCGCGGCGCGATTGCGTTGCTGGTGGAGCAGGGGGCACGGCTGGCCGAGGACTCCGGCAAGCTGTCGCTATATACGCGGAAACTCGCCGACCTGATGCGTGAGGCGGATTTCCACGCCCGGCAATCGGCGCGGGAACTCGTTACGCACGCGTATGTCGAGCGCGCAATCGCGTCGCGCACGAGGCGTTTCGGCCGCTATGCGGAGCGGGTTCTCGAATCGATGGTGGAAGGAACGACGCTGATCTCCACGGAGGGCTCGCGGGCGGGGCAGATCAACGGTCTCGTCGTCGTCGAACTGGCGGGCGAGCAGTTCGGGCATCCCGTGCGGATCACCGCGACCGCGAGACTCGGTGAAGGGGATGTGGTGGACATCGAACGCGAAACCGAACTGGGCGGTGCGATCCATTCCAAGGGGGTGATGATTCTTACCGCCTTTCTCGCAGCCCGCTATGCGCGCCACCAACCCCTGTCCCTGTCAGCCAGCCTTGTGTTCGAGCAGTCCTACGCCCAAGTCGAAGGGGATTCTGCATCGCTTGCGGAGTTGTGTGCGCTACTATCGGCCCTGGCCGATGTGCCGATTCGCCAGAGCCTGGCCGTAACCGGATCGGTGAACCAGTTCGGCGAGGCCCAGGTCGTCGGCGGGGTCAACGAGAAGATCGAAGGTTTCTTTGATCTGTGCTCCATGCGCGGACTGACCGGTGAGCAGGGCGTCGTGATCCCGGCCGCCAGCGTCCGCCACCTCATGTTGCGCGAGGACGTCGTCGAAGCTGCACGCAGGGGACGGTTCCACGTGCACGTCGTCAGCACCATCGATGACGCGATGTCCGTCCTGACCGGCCTGCCTGCCGGCGTGCCCGATGCCAAGGGCACGATGCCAAAGGGGTCCATCAACCAGCGGGTGGCCTCTGCCATCCGGGAAATGGCGGCGGCACGAAGTGCATGGGAGGGCGGTCACAATCGCACACGCGTACGCCGCAGCCGCGGGGAGCATTGAACGCGACTGGTCGCCACTGCCGTGTCGCGCAATGGGACGCTCCCAGGAGGGCTTGGGAATTGCCAGATGACATCAATTGAGCGCCATAAGGAACGGGGGCGCGCAAACCGCTGTCGACCTGCCGCGGCGCCGAATCGGGAAAAGGCGTCAGCCAATATGGCCGGTATCGCGACAGCCAGTCATGGCAGGGGTCGGAGTTCTCGGCCGCCCGCAAGCTTGAGGGCATCGTCTGGAGCGCTATTATCAGAACACAAGCGTACGGAGTTCGTCACCGCATGCGAAGGGCGAGGCCGATGCGTACTGCAGCGGACGGCAGACGCAAGCGGCCTCCTGAACGGCGTGGCCGAAATGCCACCCATGCACTGTCTCGATAGGGTTTCAATGCCATGAAGTCACGCGATCTGTCGTCCTGGATGTGGGATGAGGCTTTGTCGATGCTGGACGAGGCCGAGCGGCTGCATCGCCAGTTCTTTCGGGCCGGCTCCACCACCCCGCGCTGCTGGGAACCTCCGATCGACGTCGTCGAAAGCGTCGATGCGGTGTTCGTCTACATCGCATTGCCAGGCGTGCCCGCCGACTCGATCGTCGTCGGCCTCGCGCCGAACGGCATCACGGTAGCGGGGATACGCGCTTTCCCGGCGCCGCGTGCGGCGCGCATTCATCGCGTGGAGATTCCGTACGGCCGGTTCGAACGGAGGATTCCCCTGCCGCTGCATGCTCTGGAACCTGGGCCGCGCGAGCTGGCCGACGGATGCCTGATACTGACCTTCAGAAAGCTCAAGGAGTCATCATGAAGCATTGGCCGCTACTGCAGCAGGTGCGGACCGAAGATGAGGCCCGCAGCGGCGCGGGCGACAATCGACCAGGTGACGCTCCGGCCGTCGCGAGGGAATCCGGCGATGCGCACAAGCCTCTGCCCGAGGATGCGCTGATCCTGATTCCGATGCGCAATGCGGTGCTGTTTCCGGGCGTGCTCGCGCCGCTGACGGTGGGCCGTGTGGCCTCCGTCGCCGCCGCCCAGGAGGCGGTCAAGAACGAGCGGTGGGTCGGTTTCGTGCTTCAGCGCGACCCGCAGAAGACCGATGTCGAGCCCTCGGACCTTCACTGGGTCGGTACGGCCGGCCCGATCGTGCGCTACATCACCGGAGAGGAAGGCGCGCATCATCTCATCGTGCAGGGGCAGTCGCGTTTCCAGGTGCTCGAGTTTCTCGACGGGTGGCCGTTCCTCGTTGCGCGTGTCTCGATGATCGAGCAGTCGTCGGAGGAAGGGCCTGACATCGAAGCGCGCTTCCTGCAGCTCAAGGAGCAGGCCATCGACGCGATCGCGCTGTTGCCAAACGTGCCCGACGATCTCGCCCGTGTCGTACAGGGAATCGAGTCGCCGGGGCTGCTCGCGGACATGGTCGCGAACCTGACGGACGTGAAGACCGAGGAAAAGCAGGACATCCTCGAAACCTTCGATCTGGCTCGCCGCCTCGACAAGGTGATCGCCCTGCTGTCGGCGCGTGTGCAAGTGCTCAGGATCTCGAAGGAGATCGGCGAGAAGACCCGGGCGAAGTTCGACGAGCGCCAGCGCGAGCACGTGTTGCGCGAGCAGTTGCGGCAGATCCAGAAGGAACTCGGCGAGGGCGACGAGACTGCCGCCGAGGTGGAGGAACTCAGGAAGGTGATCGAGGCGGCCGGCATGCCTGAGGACGTGCTCAAGCATGCCGAGAAGGAGTTGAAGCGCCTGCAGCGCATGGGCGAAGGCGGCGCCGAGTACTCGATGTTGCGCACCTATCTCGAATGGCTGACCGAGCTTCCGTGGAAACCCGCGCCGCAGCCGCCCATCGACATCGAGGGTGCGCGGCAAGTGCTCGACGAGGATCACTTCGGCCTCGAGAAGATCAAGCGGCGCATCCTCGAGTATCTCGCCGTGCGCAAGCTCAAGCCCGAGGGCAAGAGTCCGATCCTGTGCTTCGCCGGTCCGCCCGGGGTGGGCAAGACCTCCCTCGGCCAGTCGATTGCGCGCGCCACGGGGCGAGCGTTCCAGCGTGTTTCACTTGGCGGGGTGCATGACGAGGCGGAAATCCGCGGTCACCGGCGCACTTACATCGGTGCGCTGCCCGGCAACATCATCCAGGCGATGCGTCGCGCGGGCACCACGAATACCGTCCTGATGCTCGATGAAATCGACAAACTCGGTGCCGGTGGCTTTCACGGCGACCCGGCCAGCGCATTGCTCGAGGTCCTCGATCCGGAGCAGAACAGCAAGTTCCGCGACAACTACCTGGGTGTCGACTTCGACCTGTCCCGCATGATGTTCATCTGCACCGCGAACGTGCTCGATACGATTCCGGGGCCGCTGCGCGACCGCATGGAGATCATCCACTTGCCGGGTTACACGGAGCAGGAGAAGATCGAGATCGCACGCCGCTATCTGGTGCGGCGCCAACTCGATGCCAATGGTTTGAACGATGAGCAGGCGCGCCTCACTGACGCGGCGCTCGCGGCGATCGTGCGCGAGTACACGCGCGAAGCCGGCGTGCGTAATCTCGAACGCGAGATCGGTGCGGTGCTGCGTCACGTTGCGATGAGAATCGCTGAAGGCAAGGATGTGAGCGTGACAGTCGATGCGGCCGATCTCGCAGCGATTCTCGGTCCGCACCGCTTCGAGAACGAGATCGCGGAAAGGACCAGCGTCCCCGGCGTTGCGACCGGCCTCGCGTGGACCCCGGTCGGTGGCGACATCCTGTTCGTCGAGGCCGCGAAGGTGCCGGGCAGCGGCAAGCTGATCCTGACGGGGCAACTTGGCGATGTGATGAAGGAATCGGCGCACGCCGCCCTGACGCTGGCAAAGGGCTGGGCCGGTGACGCGTTCGACAAGATCGACATCCACGTGCATGTGCCAGCCGGCGCGACGCCAAAGGACGGGCCGAGTGCGGGCGTCGCGATGTTTGTGGCACTCGTGTCGTTGCTGACCGGCAAGCCGGTGCGCCCGGACGTCGCGATGACCGGCGAGGTGAGCCTGCGCGGACTCGTATTGCCGATCGGTGGCGTCAAGGAGAAGACACTCGCCGCGCTACGCGCCGGCATCCGCACGGTCATGCTGCCTCGGCGCAACGAGAAGGACCTCGAGGATGTCCCCGAGGAGGCGCGCGAGAAGCTCGAATTCGTGTGGCTCGACCGCGTCGAGGATGCCGTGCGCTGTGCGATCGGAGACGTCGAACCGGAGCAAGTGCGCGGCCCGGCGTGAGGCGGTGGTGCCAGGCCGGCACCAGCCTAAGGCAACCTGACGGGACTCGCCCCGTCAGTCGCCCTCGACACGCGGCGGGCGCGACTCCTCGGCGGGTTCGCCCGTTTCCGGGTCGATCCAGTCGGACACACCGATCGCATCCTCAGCCTCTTGCAGGCTCTCCGCCTCCATCACGTCGGCCTCGGCGTTGTATTCCATGTCCTGCACCGCTTCGAGCAGGGTGGCGAACGGGCCATACTCGTCTTCGGTTTCCTTGTCCTGCCAATAGAAGCCGTCGGGTCGTTCGATGATGCGCGTCCTGTCGTAATCAGGTGGTGTTTCGGGAATCATGCCGGTCATGGCGGCCTCCGGGACATTGCAGGTGGATGTAATCGAATGGCCGGCACAGCCGACGCCGGTCGCAGGGCCGCCATCGGATACGGTTGGCGGCATCGACTGCGACGGCGAAGGCAATCTCGGCCGCGCCGACTCGAGGCGGTGACATTGCCAAGCCGACCGCGCAGGGAAGTTCAATGATGCCGGAAATTTTCACTTCTGGACGGCACGTAATCCTGGGAGAGGGTCACGACGCCAGTGGACGGGCCGAGTACCGGCGTCGCGATGTCTGTGGCGCTCGTGTCGTTGCTGACCGGCAAGCGGGTGCGCCCGGACGTCGCGATGACCGGGGAGGTGGACCTGCGCGGAGTCGTATTGCCTGTCGGTGGCGTCGAGGACAAGACACTCGGCGTGCTGCGCGCCGGGGCATCTGCACCGTGATGCAGCCGCGGCGCAACGAGAACGATCTCGAGGATGCCCTCAGTAGCTGGTGCCGGCGAACAGATTCTCGACACGGTCCAGCGCGGCCATTGCAGCTTCGTGACCGATGATTCTTCCGGGCAGGTCGTCCATCGAAAGGTGAATGCCCCCGTAGATCCGTGAGATTCCGGCTTCATCGGCGGCATCGTAGTAGGTTGCCCACTGCAACCTGACCTCTTCAGACGGTCCCGCCTCAAAGTCGAGCGCGAAGCCCGTCTCACTGCTGGCCCCGGCGACATACTCGCCCAACCCGCCCGGGAAGAACTCGCTGCCGGTGAAGTGCGTCAGAATCTCTGCGGCCGCGCGGCTGAAGCCGCTGTGACCAGAGGTGCACCCGGGGAAGGGTGGCGTGACAAAGTCTTTTGCCTGATAGGGTTTCCAGTCCAGCGCCCTGATCCAGCCTGCACCGCTGAACTCGGCAGCAGGGTCTGCTGGGTGGCCTTTCCACGCATAAACGTAATACTCGTCGTCAACGAGCTCAATCACGCCGTCTTCCAGCGGCAGTTGGCCGATTTCCGCCAAGCCCCGGATCAGCGTGATGGGGCGTGCAGATTCATACTTTCGCTTGACTTCCCAGGTTGCGATGCTGGTATCGAGCAATGCGCCATTGAGAGCGAGGTACAGCTTGATATCCCATTCCAGCTTGCCGATGATGCGGCCTGCTCCACCAATCTGCTTGATTGCAATGGCATCCGAAACCTCGTTCGCGATCTCGTTCCAGTGGCCAGGCGGAGTCGAAGAACGTGGGCCATCCGCCCAAAACTCTGCGAGGACCCGGGTCCAGTCGCCCCGCAGCACTTCATTGTCGGGATAGCGTTCGCCAGTGGCAGGATTCTGTTCATGCCCCACGCCGTCGTTCTTGCCCAGCAAGTTGTTACCAACCCGTGACGGCGAAATATTGATGATGACCCCGTCAGAGGGGTCCAGTTGCCCGCTGAAAACGATGAGTTCCAGAACATCCATTCTAAGCTGCTCATCAACAAGCTGACCCGCATCATCCAGCACCTGTGGCGGCGGGATCTCTGGATCAAGGTAGGGTGCTCCCGGCGCCGGACGGGTCAGCGAGAAGGGATTCACCTGCCCCCAGTGCGGCGTCAGGAACCCCTGTGGCCGCAGGCTTCCCGGAACGATCAGCGGCTGCCAGAAGTCAATGTCTGCAGCAATGTCCGGATCTGAGGTGCCGGGAAAAGCGACCACCAATGGCTTCCCGCCCGGTACATAACCCGTGTTGTCTGCGTAGTCGTCGGCCTCGTTGGAGCCATCATTAACGGTTGCCATGATCACGGCAGCCGCGATCCGGTTACCGACAGCGGCAGCGGAGTTACCATGAATGCCGGTGACGTTCGGGTTGTAGCCCAGTGCATCCATGGTGGCGTATAACAAGTCATCAATTTCAGGCTGCCCCGGCGACGCCGCAAAGCGGTGGAGCAGGACACGGAAGGCGGCGTAACTGATGGCGAGCTTCCGAGCAGCTTCGATATTGCCGGTGCGCGGGAGCTTCTCATTGGTGTACACCCCGACCGCGGTGTGGTCGTAGGCGGCCCAGGCATCGTACATCGCGGCAGACACGCCAAACAGGTTGCGAGCGTGCACGGTGGGACGTGCCATATCGAGCCGAATGCTTTCGAGCATAGCCTCATTCCAGATTCGGGCCACAGAATCACTGGCTCTGACCTGTCCTGGTAAAATGCCGGGATGCTTCCCCGCCATCGGAGGCAGTTGCACTGATGTGCCCGCTGCCAGCAAGGAACTTGAGCCCCCTAGTAACAATACGACCAAGGGAATGAAGAGCAGACTCAGGAGCAAGGGCACCCTGGCATCAGAGCGGAACGGGGGGAAAACGGCATGCATGGATTATTCCTTGATGCTTTGACGAAACGTTGGTGTCAGACGTTACCAAGAATTGCGTTGGCAGCCGTACATGAAAATTTGGCGCTACAAGTTTGAAGACCGGCAACGGCGCCGCCGATAGGCGAAAATCATGTCCGGCGTCCAACGTACTCGTTAGTCATTCGATCCTGGATCAGCGGTTCAGTCCGGGATACACCGGGTGTCACGCACCACAAGAAAATCGTGGCGAGAGCGCGGTTCAGAGCCGAGAAATCGGATTCGGCCCGTGGCCCGAGTTCGCCTCGTAGTCGACTTCGGAGTGGGGCCATCTTCTCCGAGAGGCCTTGCAGGCGTTCGAGGCTTCTGCAGGGCTTCCTCGTTACCCTTGTCGCCGACTGGTTCCATGGATTAGAGACATTGTAAGCATTATTGTATGTTTTTGGAATCTCCGACAAGACACAGGTTGGTCCTTGACGGTCCAAACCCAAGCGTCGTGCTTTGCACGGTCGTCGTGGCCGGGAAGGGCAGTGCCGGCTTCTGATAGCCCGTGGTTCGCCAAAGACCGATCATCGCCCACCCCGCACCATGACGACCCTCTGTCACCGTGCACTTCCACGATGGCGAGCCTCACGTCTCGAAACCGACCCCAGAAAACAAGAATGCCACCCCGAAGGATGGCATCGTCGCTTGAATTCTGGCTCCCCGACCAGGG
>CAYOKH010000028.1:0-21866 GCA_964404505.1 uncultured Azoarcus sp. | reverse complement strand
CCGCGGGTCTTCAGACCGCGCCGTCTGGAGCTATCGTCCGCGGCACCCGCACGGGCTCCCCGCTTCAGATCCTTGCCGCCGGGCTTTTCGTCGGCTTTCGTCGGACGATGCAGCGTTCCGGATGGGCCCTTGACTGCAGTTTTCGGAACATCCGCCTCGACCTGCACGCGTGTCTCTTCCTCGAGTTTTCGCGCTTCGGCTGCGACACGGGCAGCGGCGTCGCGCTCCTGCTTCGCCTTGATGTCCGCTTCCTGACGTGCTCTTAACTCGCCATGACGACGAGATTCCTGCGCTCTCGAGGCGAGCTCGTCGGCACTGAGGATCGGCCCGGCCGCGCGACCCTTTCTCGCTGTGGCCGGTTTCTCGCGCACTTCCTGTCGGGCCTCGTCCGCGACATCCGCGGCCGGTTCCGTCGCAACCCGGGCATGCGGAGCCTCGGCCTCTAGAGCCTGCGCCTGGTGCGTCTCACCCGCGAGCGACACATCGGCGGCCCCCGCATCGCCAGGCGCCGTCTCGACATGAGAATCCTCGAATGTCTCGACCGGCATTTCCGCAGCTCGCGAATCCGCCGTTTCGCTTTCGAATTCCGGTTCCATCGCGGCGTGTGTCTCAGGCGCGCCCGCATCCGCCGTCAGTTCGTCGCGTTTGACGAAAACACGCTTCTTGCGCACCTCGACCTGAACCGTACGCGCACGCCCGGACGAATCGGTGGCACGAATCTCCGAAGTCTGGCGACGCGTCAAGGTAATCTTGCCTTTCGGGCGGGTCTCGCCATGGGAGCGCCGCAGGTATGCGAGCAGCTTCGCCTTGTCCTGTTCGGTCAGGTGATCCTCCACACCGGACTTGACCACACCGGCCTTCTGGAGCTGCTCGAGGAGTACCGTTTCCGGCATCTTCAGCTCGCCGGCAAACTGGGTTACGCTCATTTCTTCCATAGATTCCCCCTCATTCCTCGAACCAGTGTGCCCGGGCGACCGAAATCAGGGCTGCTGCCCGCGCCTCGTCCATATCGACCAGTTCCACCAGCTCATCTGCAGCCAGATCCGCAAGTTCATCGCGAGTGCGAATTCCCTTTTGGGCAAGCCTGGCCGCGAGTGTCTTTTCCATCCCTTCCAGGTTCAACAGATCCTCGGAGACGTTTTCGAGTTGTTCTTCCGTGACGATCGCCTCAGTCAGAAGAACGTTGCGCGCCCGGTCGCGCAACTCGTTCACGGTCTCCTCGTCGAAGGCCTCGATCTCGAGCATTTCGGCGAGCGGAACATATGCAATTTCCTCGAGCGAGGTGAACCCCTCGTCGATGAGGATGTCCGCCATTTCCTCGTCCACGTCGAGCTTGCCCATGAACAGCTCGCGCAGTCCGTGTCGCTCTTCGTCGGACTTCTGGGCCGACTCTTCCTCGCTCATGAGGTTGATCGTCCAGCCTGCCAGCTCCGACGCGAGCTTGACGTTCTGCCCGCTGCGTCCGATCGCGATGGCCAGATTGTTCTCGTCGACGACCACGTCCATGCTGTGATTTTCTTCGTCGACGACGATGGAAACGACTTCTGCGGGCTGGAGCGCGGCGATCACGAACTGTGCCGGATCGGCCGACCACACTATGATATCGATCTGCTCGCCCGCGATCTCGTTACGCACCGCGGTAACGCGCGAACCGCGCAGGCCGACGCATGTTCCGATCGGATCGATTCGTTGATCGTGCGACTGCACGGCAATCTTCGCGCGAAGGCCCGGATCTCTCGCGCAGGCCTTCACCTCGAGAAGCCCTTCCTCGATTTCGGGCACCTCAAGCTCGAAGAGCTTGCCCAGGAACTCGGGCGCCGTCCGTGACAGAATGAGTTGCGGGCCACGCGCGCTTCGGTCGATGCGCAGCAGGAACGCCTTGACACGATCACCCACTCGCAGATTCTCGCGGGGAATCATCTGGTCCCGCGGAATCACCGCTTCCAGACGGCCGACCTCGATGATCGCGTTGCCGCGCTCCATGCGCTTGATGGAGCCCGACACCAGGTGCTCCTGGCGTTCGAGAAAGTCGTTCAGAACCTGTTCCCGCTCTGCGTCGCGGATGCGCTGCAGGATGACCTGTTTTGCCGCCTGCGCACCGACACGCCCGAACTCGATCGGTTCGAGCGCTTCCTCGATGTACTCGCCGGCCTGGATTTCGGGATCGACTTCGCGCGCATCGATGATGCCCATTTCGCATTCATCGTTCACGACTTCCTCGTCCGGCATCACCAGCCAACGGCGAAAGGACTCGTAATCTCCGGTTGCCCGGTCAATCGTCACACGAACGTCTGCATCGTCGTGGACACGCTTCTTGGTCGCGGACGCAAGGGCCGATTCAAGTGCCGCAAAAACGACATCCTTTTCCACGTTCTTCTCGCGCGCCAGCGCGTCGACAAGGAGCAAAATTTCGCGGCTCATTTATCAGGACCTCCACATCCAAGTGCTCAATACCTGGGTACCAGGCGTGCTTTTTCGATTTCTTCATAGGGGAAGGACAACTCGCCCCCGGCGGTGCCCAGACGCACCTGCCCATCAACCATTCCCTTCAACACGCCGGTGAAATTGCGCTGACTGTCCAGGGGCATGCGCAGTCGCAATTGCACATCGCTGCCCGCAAACCGCACGAAATCGCCCGGTTTCTTCAAGGGCCGATCCAGCCCCGGCGAGGAGACCTCGAGACGGTCGTAGTCGACGCTCTCGACCTCGAATACCCGCAACAACTGATTGCTCACCGCTGCGCAGTCGTCGATCGTCACGCCGCGATCGACATCGATGAAAACGCGCAGCAGTCGGCCCTTGGGCGACGTTTCGAAATCCACGAGTTCGAAGCCGAGTCCATTGACGACCTGATCGACCAGAGCCTCGATATCCATTTTCAAACCTACAAATAAAAAAAGGGCTTGACGCCCATCCCTGTTGATCCCAACCGGAAACCGACAAGTACCGCATGCCGCCTTGCCGAAGCTTTTAGAGTATAACCTCGAAGGCCGCAACAGGCAATTGACGATCAGGTCGGAACTGGCGCGCCCGCGCCACGAGCAGCGCATTTCGTGTCGCGCCAATTTCATCCGGAAAACCGGCACGCCGATGCACGTCCTAGGCCTTGGGTCTGGGTGTCGTTCGGCGCACCCGGTTCCTGCGCTTCTGCCGACCGGCATCGGCCGCCTCGCCCGCGGGTTTGGGCAAGCCTGCAAGCGTACACACCTCAGCCTCCGGCAGTTCCATCCACATCCCGCGCTTGAGTTTGGACGGCATCGGGACGGGACCGTAACGCACCCGCATCAATCGGCTCACGGTCAGGCCAAGCGCCTCGAACATGCGCCGGACCTCCCGGTTTCGCCCTTCCGAGAGCGTCACACGATACCAGTGATTCGCACCTTCACCCCCTTCGTCACTTACGCTGCTGAAGCGCGCCGGCCCGTCCTCCAACTCGATCCCGCTCTTGAGCGATCCGATCTGCGTATCGTCGAGCTCTCCGAGCAGGCGCACCGCATACTCGCGCTCGACCTCGTATCGGGGGTGCATCAGCCGGTTCGCAAGCGTTCCATCATTGGTGAACAGCAGAAGACCTGAGGTGTTGAAGTCAAGCCGTCCCACCGCGAGCCAGCGCCCCTTGTGCAGGATCGGCAAGCGGTCGAAAACCGAAGGCCTGCCTTCGGGGTCGTCACGCGACACGATCTCGCCCTCCGGCTTGTGATACATGAGCACCCGAGGCGCACGCGTCGTAAACTTGAGCGGGATGAGCTTGCCGTTATACTTGACCCGGTCACCCGGTCCGATCTTCTGTCCCAGCGCTGCCGGTAGCCCATTGACCGATATCCTGCCTGCAATCACCCAGTCCTCGATCTCCCGCCGCGAGCCGATGCCCAGTTGGGCGAGCACTTTCTGCAGGCGCTCCGGCTCGGAGAATGTCGCGTTGCGCGCACTGGCCTGGACAGCCCCTTGAACGCCCGGAGGACGGGGACGTCGAGCGCGCTGGCCGCGCTCGATCACACCCAGCGCTGAATGGTGCGCATCAGGCCGGGTTGCCGGACTGTTGCGCCCCTCGTCACTCGGAGCTTCACTCCTGTTCTTCGTTGGCGGACGCAAGGGGCGCCGCGATTTCCTTGGTGTCGACAAGATCCATTATCCTTTCGATTTCAGTGAGCGCTGGCAGTTCGTTCAGGCTGCGCAGCCCCATTTCGTCGAGAAAACGCCGGGTGGTGGCAAAAAGCGCCGGCCGTCCTGGCGTATCCCGGTGGCCGACCGCATCGATCCAGCCACGCGATTCAAGCGTCTTGATCACATTGGGTGACACAGCGACACCGCGAATGTCCTCAATGTCGCCACGCGTCACCGGCTGGCGGTAGGCGATGATGGCAATCGTCTCCATGACCGCCCGCGAATACCTGGGCGGCCTTTCGTCCTTCAGCCGATCCAGAAACACCTGGTACTCGCTTCGGGCCCGGAAGCGCCAACCCGAAGCAAGCTGTACCAGTTCGACGCCCCGGCACGACCAGTCGTCGCGCAGTTCCTCGAGCAGACGCCGCAGCAGCTCCGACCCCGGATCGGTTTCAAAGAGCCGGCGCAACTGGGCAACGCCGAGTGGTGACGGCGCCGCGAGCAGCACGACTTCCAGCACCCGCTTGAGTTCAGCCGGAGTATTCGGTTGCATCGGCCAGCTTCACGTAGATAGGCGCAAACGGTTCGTTCTGGGATACCTCCACGAGCCGCTCCTTGACCAGTTCCAGAACCGCCAGAAAACTCACCACTAGCCCGGCCGGCCCCAGCCCGGGTTCGAACAGGCTGTCAAAGCTCGTGAACGCACTGCCCGCCAATCTGCGAAGTATGCCGCTCATGTGCTCGCGGACCGAGAGCTCGTCACGCCTGACCGTATGGTGCCGGGTCAGGCGGGCCTTCTTCATGATCGACAGCCATGCCAGCTGCAGATCGTGCAGACTGACTTCCGGAAGCCGCTCGACCAGCCTTTCGGCAACGTACACCCCGACCCACTCGAAGTCGCGTCCGACGCGCGGCAACGCATCGAGGCGCACCGAGGCGATCTTCATCTGCTCGTACTCGAGCAGGCGCCGCACCAGCTCCGCACGCGGATCGATCTCGTCGTCGCCCGCGTGCTTCGAGGGCTTCGGCAAGAGCACGCGCGACTTGATCTCGAGAAGCATTGCCGCCATCAGCAGATAATCGGCGGCAAGCTCCAGGTTACGGCTGCGCATCGCCTCGACGTAGATCAGATACTGCTCCGTCAGCGGCGCCATCGGAATGTCGAGAATATCGAGATTCGACTTCCGTATCAGGTATAGCAGCAGATCAAGCGGACCCTCGAACGCTTCGAGAATGATTTCCAGCGCATCAGGCGGGATGTAGAGGTCCCTGGGCAACTCCAGCAGGGGTTCCCCGTAGAGTCGCGCCACCGCGTCGATCTGGGCTGCGCTCTCTGCCGGCGCCAGATCAAGCGGGCGATTCATTGTACCGCGAAATTCGCACCGGCTCGTATCGCTCCATGCGCAGACTACCCGAATCAGGAATACGACAGTCCCATCGACTCGCGCACGTCACGCATCGTCTCCTGCGCAAGCTTGCGCGCGCGCTCGCAGCCGTCAGCGATGATGTTTCTCACCAGGGAGGGATCATCGACATAGGGTCGTGCGCGCTCGCGCATGACCCCCTGCTCCCGCAGTACCGCGTCGATCACCGGCTGCTTGCAATCAATGCAGCCGATGCCCGCACTGCGACAACCCTCCTGGACCCATTCGCGCGTGGAATCGTCCGAGTATATCCGGTGAAACTGCCATACCGGACATTTCTCGGGATCGCCCGGATCGGTGCGCCGAACCCGTGCCGGATCCGTTTGCATGGTGCGGATCTTCTTCGTCACCGACTCCGGTTCCTCCCGCAGGTAGATCGCATTGTTGTAGCTCTTGGACATCTTCTGCCCGTCGAGGCCGGGCATGCGTGCCGCCTCGGTGAGCAGTGCGCCGGGCTCGACCAGAATCATCTTGCTGCTGCCCTCGAGATAGCCGTACAGCCTCTCGCGATCACCCATGCTCAGGTTCTGCGCTTCCTCGAGCAGGGCATGTGCCTGCTCCAGCGCGGCATCCTCGCCTTCCTGCTGGAACCGCGTGCGCAGGTCGTAATACAGCCTCGCCCGCTTGGAGCCGAGCCTCTTGACCGCCTCCTTCGCCTTTTCTTCAAAACCCGGCTCACGCCCGTAGAGGTGGTTGAAACGGCGCGCGAGCTCACGGGTGATCTCCACATGCGGCACCTGATCCTCCCCGACAGGCACCTTGTCGGCCCGGTAGATCAGGATGTCGGCCGACTGTAACAGCGGGTAGCCGAGAAAGCCGTACGTCGCCAGGTCCTTGCTGGAGAGCCTGTCCTGCTGATCCTTGTACGTCGGAACGCGTTCGAGCCATCCCAGCGGGCACATCATCGACAACAGCAGGTGGAGTTCGGCATGCTCGGGTACCCGCGACTGGATGAACATCGTCGCCTGCGCAGGATCGACACCCGCGGCAAGCCAGTCGATGAGCATGTCCCACACGGTCTCCTCGATTATCTGCGGAGAGTCGTAATTGGTTGTCAGTGCATGCCAGTCGGCGACGAAGAACAAGCAGGGATACTCCTCCTGGAGCTTGACCAAGTTCCTGAGCACGCCCTGGTACTGGCCCAGATGCAGGCGCCCCGTGGGGCGCATTCCTGAAAGAACGCGTTCTGCGTACATGATTTACGAGTAGAAGCCAAAAATCGTTGCAAGAAAATATCGGAAGAATGCGATCAGCGGCCACAGGATTGCCCCCAGGATCCCCGTGAACAACATGATCAGCAGTATCGGAAAGCCGTAGGGCTCGACACGCGAGAACTGCCATGCAAGCTTCCCGGGCAACAGACTCACCGCAATGCGCCCTCCGTCAAGGGGTGGAATCGGCAACAGGTTCAGGAACATCAGAACCGCATTGATCAGTATGCCCGCCTCCGCCATCTTGAGCATCGGCACGGTATAAACGCTCTCCGGAGCACTGCTCGCGATCTTGAACACCATCGCCCACGCGATCGCCATCAGCAGATTCGTGAACGGCCCCGCCGCCGCAACCCACAGCATGTCCGCCTTGGGATTCCGCAATCGGCCGAAATTGACCGGCACCGGCTTGGCCCAGCCGAACAGGATACCTCCGCCACCGAACAGCGTACTGACGGCAAGAATTCCCGCCGGTACAAGAATGGTCCCGACCAGGTCTATGTGCTTGAACGGATTGAGCGTGATTCGTCCGGCCAGATGCGCCGTGGGATCCCCGAAATGCCGTGCGACATAGCCATGCGCCGCTTCGTGCAGCGTAATCGCCAGCAACACCGGCAGCGCCCAGATGGCGAGGGTCGGGATCAATGATTCCATTGGATCATGGCTTAAAGCTGGGCATTCTAGCAGAGCAGCATCGACACTTCGCTATCGACACGGCCCGCACGGATGGTCGAAAGCGCTGAGGTACACCTGACAGCCGAATTCGGGCTGCCGCCGTTACGTCGCGCCCGTTGATCACTCGCCGTCGAATCCGAACGGCGCAAGATCCCCCCGCCCGGCGCGAACGAGGACGGGCGCGCCAGAGGTAAGATCGATGACCGAGGTTGCTTCGGGACCGCAGAAACCGGCCTCGATCACCAGATCGACCTGCTTTCCGAGGCGCTCCAGGATCTCGTCCGGGTCAGTCAGCGGCAGATTGTCGCCCGGCATCATCAACGTGGAAGTGAGGATCGGCTCTCCCAGCTCGCGTAGCAGAGCCGCCACGACCGGGTGATCCGGAACGCGCAAACCTATGGTCTTGCGCTTTGGATGCAGGACACGCCGCGGCAGTTCGCGGGTGGCCTCGAGAATGAACGTGTACGTTCCCGGTGTCGTGGCCTTGAGCAGGCGGTACTGGGTGTTGTCAACCCGCGCATAGGTGGCGATCTCGGACAGGTCACGGCACATCAGCGTGAAGTGGTGGCGTTCATCCACATTGCGAATGCGTCGAATGCGCTGCAGCAGCGCAGTGTCGCCCATTTGCCCGCCGAGCGCGTACGCGGAATCGGTGGGAAAGGCGATCAGCCCGCCCGCCCGCATGATCTCGGCCGCCTGCCGGATCAGTCGGGGCTGGGGATGGTCGGGGTGAAGCGAAAAGAACTGCGACATCGACGTCTCGCGTGCAAATGTGCCGTGCGCTCAGATGAGGCGCGTCCATACGGGCGTGAGGTCGGGCGGCAATGCGCGGCAACCGCCGAGATCGACGGGGCTTTCCCGTTCTCCGTGAAAGTCGGATGCACGTGACGCAAGCAAGCTCCTTTTCCGCGCAAGCGATGCGAACCGCCCCATCTCCGCGTCGGAGTGCGCTCCGGACACCACTTCCACCGCTTCCCCGCCACAGGCCATGAAACGGTCGAACAGGCAGTTCATCTGCGCTTCCGCAAACGCATAGCGGGCCGGATGCGCAATCACTGCGATACCGCCCGCCGAACGAATCCATCCGACCGCGTCGTCGAGCTTCGCCCATTCGTGTTCGACGAAGCCGGGCTTGCCTTTTGCGAGGTAGTGGCGAAACACGGTACCCATATCCGGCATGAGTCCGCTGGCGACGAGGTACCGCGCAAAATGGGCCCGGCTGACGAGATCCGCGTTGCCGGCGAAGCGCCGCGCCCCCTCAAGCGCACCCCTGATTCCGACCCTCTCGAGCGCCTCCGCGATCCGCACGGCCCGTCCCGCCCGGCCCTCTCTTACGCCGGCGAGGCCTGTCCGCAATACCGGGTCACGGTGATCAAGCCCCAGACCCACCACGTGTACCGTCTCGCCCAGAAAGGACACCGATATCTCGACTCCCGGAACGAGCTGAATCCCGCTCCTGGTTGCGGCATCCAGCGCCTCGTCCACACCGCCGACTTCGTCATGATCGGTTAACGCCAGCACCGTCACGCCGTTCGCAGCCGCACGACGCACCAGGTCCGCCGGCGACAGCCAGCCGTCGGATACCGTCGAGTGAGAGTGCAGATCGACATTCACGGTGCGTCATCCGGAGACTGTGCGACGCAATCGATCACGAAAGGAGGAAGTCCTCGATTGCCGCAGCAGTTCGCTCGGGTTGATCATGGTGAAAACTGTGTCCGCTGTCGGGGATGGCAATCTCGCGAAAATCGCCGAAACAGGATTTGGCAGCATCATACACGTCATCCGCAATGCCGACGCCACGCCGCCATGCCGGGTCGCACTGGACAATCCAGAGCACCGGGGCGCGCACCCTACGCCAGCAACTCTCCGCCTCGGCACGGCGGTAGAGATTCGGATTGATGTTACGGTGAGCGGGCTCTGCCGCAAGACGCACCCCCCCTTTGCCATCGGGCTCGGTCAGGTGGCCGGCAAGAAAGGCCGCCCGCTCCCCGTCGAGTCTCGGATTCGCAAGCATCATGCGCCTGGCAAATGCCGCGACATCGGGGTGGCTTCGAAATCCCTGCGGCGAAACCAGCTGATTCAACCACTTTTCCAGCCGACCCGGGGCTCCTTCGGGTGCCCGGTCAGGGAGCCCGAACGCGTCGAGTGCGATGAGCTTCGCAACCCGTCCGGGCCTCACCCCGGCATAAAGGCAGGCGACATTTCCGCCCATGCTGTGTCCCGCGAGAAACGCCGGCAGATCGGGGGAATAGTGCCTCAGCAGGGCGTCCAGATCACCCAGGTAGTCGGGAAACCAGTAGACATCACCCGCAGTGCGCGCGGACAATCCAAAACCCCGCCAGTCCGGCGCGATGACGTGCCAATGGCAGCGCAACGCATCGACCAGGAACTGGAAAGATGCGGACACGTCGGCCCAGCCGTGCAGCAGAAATAGTTTCGGTGCGTGCGCATCTCCCCACTCCCGCACGTGGTAGCGAACGCCGCGCAGATCCAGGAAGTGGCTGACGGATTCCTTCATGCGGCGATTCTAACCGGGACGACGTAAGCAACGCACCGTATGCGACGCCGTCGTTGCCAGCATGCGTACGCGATGTTATCGTGCGCCAGTCGCGCGGGAGAGAACCCCGGGGAGCCGATCTCCGGAGTCGCCGAAGGCGTAACCCCCCGGAACCGCTCAGGCAGAAGGACCGCGCACGATTCGAAATTCTGGAGAGCGATGCACCCGTTCCATGCAGGATCGGACGCATCCACCGAAGGGGCACCCGGTCGCCCGCGAAATCGATCGCGGCGGACGGAATCTCTCAGGTACAAGGGACAGAAGGGGCACACCGACTTCCGCGGAAGCGGCCGTGCCTTCTTTCGCTCATATCCGTACTCGAGGGGAAAACCCGGAATGGCCATACCTGGAAGACACACACCGCTACATTCCCGTCACGTCCAGGCCGGCGCCCGCATGGTCGACTTTGCCGGCTGGGACATGCCGGTGAAATATGGATCCCAGATCGAGGAGCATCATGCCGTGCGCCGTGACGCGGGAATGTTCGATGTCTCGCACATGCTCGCGCTCGATCTTTCCGGCGCCGGTACGACACCCTTCCTGCGCAGGCTGCTCGCGAACGACGTCGCACGACTCCGTACCCCCGGCAAGGCTTTATACTCATGCATGCTGAACGAGACCGGCGGCGTGATCGACGATCTCATCGTCTATCGCTTCTCCGACGCCGAATACCGTCTCGTGGTCAATGCCGGCACTGCGGACAAGGACGTCGCGTGGATACGCGCATGCATCACGGGATGGGGCGCGAATGTCGCGCTGGGGACCCGGCGTGATCTGGCGATGATCGCGATCCAGGGGCCGAACGCGATCGCCCGGGCTGCCACGGCCATTGCCGAGATCAATACCGCGTCCGGCCTGCCGGGTCCCTTCAGCGCCGCACGCGTGGGCGATCTTCTGATCGCGCGCACCGGCTATACGGGCGAGGACGGATTGGAGATCAGCATTCCCGCAAGCCGCGTCGCAGCCGTATGGGATGCACTGATCGCCGCCGGCGTGAAACCCTGTGGCCTGGGCGCGCGCGACACCTTGCGCCTCGAAGCCGGCATGAACCTGTATGGCCAGGATATGGACGAGAGCGTTTCGCCACTGGATGCCGGACTCGCGTGGACCGTGGACCTTCGCGACGAAGAACGGGATTTCGTGGGCCGCGCCGCACTCGCTGCCAACCCGGCGAGCCGCAACCTGCTCGGCCTCGTGCTCGAGGACAAGGGTGTGTTGCGCGCCCACATGAAGGTATTCACCAGCGCGGGCGAGGGCGAGACGACAAGCGGCAGCTTCTCGCCCACACTGGAAAAGTCGATCGCATTCGCCCGTCTGCCGCTTGCAGTCCTCCCCGATGAATCGGTCGAGGTCGACGTTCGCGGCCGGTGCCTGAAGGCGCACACGGTCAAACTGCCCTTTGTGCGAAACGGCAAGGTGCTTGTCTGAGCCGCGCGTTGCCGCGCTGCCAGCGCAAACCCGACCTGTCACGCCACGCGTCGAACGGCACCACCAGCCCGAACAGAGACTACCGACAACAAACCTTCCGCCGGAGCCCGTCATGAGCAACATCCCGACCGATCTGAAGTACACCAAATCCCACGAATGGGTGCGCAGCGAAGCCGACGGCACACTCACCATCGGCGTTACCGATCACGCTCAGGAGGCGCTGGGCGACATCGTCTTCCTTGAACTGCCCGAAGCAGGACGCAAGGTCGATGCCGGCGAGGCATGTGCGGTGATCGAATCCGTCAAGGCCGCCTCCGACATCTATGCGCCCGTCGCCGGCGAGATCGTCGAGGCCAATCAGGACGTCGCAGACATGCCCGAATCCGTCAACGCCGACGCTTACTCGGCGTGGCTGTTCCGGCTCAGGCCTGCAGGCGACGATCTCTCCGGCCTGCTCGATGCGGCCGGCTACGAAGCGGTGATTGCAGACACCTGATCGCCCCCGTGCCGCGGTACCCGGTCTTGGTGACGCACCGCGCCGCCATGACCGGGCCCGGGATCTCCCCCACAAGAGCGCACCCATCCGAATCCTCTTTCCGCCATGCACCCGAAGCCCCTGTCCGCGCCTCTGACGACGCTCGAGCAACGTGAAGCGTTCATCGATCGACACATTGGTCCGTCTTCCGACGAGATCGAGCGCATGCTCGTCGCCGTCGGCGCGGAATCCGTCGACGCGCTCATCGACCAGACCGTGCCTCCCGGGATCCGTCTCGCCGCAGCGTTGGCGCTCGATGGGCCAATGCCGGAACATGAAGCGCTGGCGAGATTGCGCCGCATCGCCTCCCGCAACGTGCCCGTGAAGTCTCTGATCGGCATGGGTTATTACGGCACCCTCACCCCGGCGGTGATCCTGCGCAACGTCATGGAGAATCCGGGCTGGTATACCGCCTACACGCCTTACCAGGCCGAGATCGCACAAGGCCGTCTGGAAGCGCTGCTCAACTACCAGCACCTGGTCATCGACCTGACCGGACTCGAACTGGCCAACGCCTCGCTGCTGGATGAAGCGACCGCAGCTGCCGAGGCGATGACGATGGCCCGACGGGTGAGCAAATCGAAGAGCAATGCGTTCTTCGTCGACGAGGCGTGTTTCCCCCAGACGATGGATGTGGTGAAGACCCGCGCGGGCTTCTTCGGTTTCGACCTGATCGTCGGGCCGGTAGCGGATGTGGACGCGCACAACGTCTTCGGCGCGCTGCTGCAGTATCCGAATGACCGCGGCGAAATCACGGATCTGACCGGAATCATCGCGGCACTCAAGGCGGGAGGCGCCGTCACGGCGGTGGCATCGGACCTGATGGCCCTGGTGCTGCTGAAATCGCCCGGTGCGATGGGCGCGGACATCGCGCTCGGATCCGCACAGCGTTTCGGCGTGCCCATGGGTTTCGGCGGTCCGCATGCCGCCTTCTTCGCCACCCGCCAGACCAATGTGCGCGCGATGCCCGGCCGCATCATCGGTGTTTCCAGGGATGCGCGCGGCAAGACCGCCTTGCGCATGGCGCTGCAGACACGCGAGCAGCACATCCGGCGTGAAAAGGCCAACTCCAACATCTGCACATCCCAGGTTTTGCTCGCGAACATGGCCGGCTTCTACGCCGTCTATCACGGTCCGACGGGTTTGCGCACGATCGCCGCGCGCATTCACCGGTTCGCAGCGATGCTCGCCGAGGGCCTGAAGCGTGCCGGTTTTGCGATAACGGCGACACCCTTTTTCGACACCATCCAGATCGGAACCGGCGAGCGCAACGCCGCGATCCTGGCTGCTGCCGAGGCGTCCGGGTTCAACCTGCGCCGGGTTTCCGCAAACGCAGTCGGCGTGTCCGTCGACGAGACCACTACCCGCGACGACCTTGCTGCCGTGCTGCTCGCCTTCGGCGTGGACGCGGATCTCACGACGCTCGATGCTGCAGTGGCGCGTTCGGCGGGTGCCATTCCCTCCGCACTATTGCGTGACGATTCCATCCTGTCGCACCCGGTGTTCAACACGCACCATACCGAGCACGAGATGCTGCGCTATCTCAGAATGCTGCAGAACCGGGATCTGGCCCTCGACCACTCGATGATTTCGCTCGGCTCATGCACGATGAAGCTCAATGCCACCAGCGAGATGATTCCCGTGACCTGGCCCGAGTTCGCCGACATGCATCCGTTCGCACCGCCCGAGCAGACACGCGGCTATCTGGAGATGATCGACGGCCTGGCCGCCTACCTGAGGGCCATTACAGGCTTCGACGCGATCTGCATGCAGCCGAATTCCGGGGCCCAGGGAGAATACGCCGGTCTGGTTGCGATAGCACGCTATCATGCGAGTCGTGGCGATGGTCACCGCAACGTGTGCCTGATCCCCAGATCGGCGCACGGCACCAATCCGGCAACCGCGCAGATGTGCGGAATGCAGGTGGTGGTGGTCGCATGCGACGCCAGCGGCAACATCGACGTCGAGGACCTCAAGGCCAAGGCTGCGCAACACGCCGATCGGCTCGCCGCGTTGATGATCACCTACCCGTCGACCCACGGCGTATTCGAAGAGGCCGTCCGTGAGATCTGCGCCGAAGTGCATTCCAACGGCGGACAAGTATACATGGACGGCGCCAACCTCAACGCGCAGGTGGGGCTGACGTCGCCGGCGGCCATCGGCGCGGACGTGTCGCACATGAACCTGCACAAGACCTTCTGCATCCCGCACGGCGGCGGTGGTCCGGGCATGGGCCCGATCGGCCTCAAGGCCCACCTCGCCCCGTTCATGGCCGACCACGTCATCACGCCCACCGGCGACGAGTCGCGGCCGAACAAGGGCCAGGGCGCGGTGTCCGCCGCCTCCTTCGGGTCGGCAAGCATCCTGCCCATCTCGTGGATGTACATCGCGATGATGGGCGGCACGGGTCTCAAGCGTGCCACCGAGGTCGCAATCCTCAACGCGAACTACATCGCCGCCCGCCTCGGCGCCGACTACCCGGTGCTCTATACCGGCGCGCATGGGCGAGTCGCCCACGAGTGCATTCTCGACATCCGCCCGATCAAGGCCGCCACCGGCATCAGCGAGGTCGACATCGCCAAGCGGCTCATGGATTACGGCTTCCACGCGCCCACCATGTCGTTTCCGGTGGCCGGTACCATCATGGTCGAGCCGACCGAGTCGGAAAGCCAGGCCGAACTCGACCGCTTCATCGCCGCGATGGTCGCGATCCGCGACGAGATCCGCAAAATCGAGGCCGGCACGTGGCCGTCGGACGACAACCCCCTGGTCAACGCACCGCACACCCAGTCGGATGTCGTAGGCGACTGGGATCGTCCCTACAGTCGCGAACAGGCCGTGTTCCCGCTGCCCTGGGTCGCCGAGAACAAGTTCTGGCCGAGCGTCAACCGCATCGACGACGTCTACGGCGACCGCAACCTGCACTGCAGCTGCGTGCCGATGGAGGGATACGAACTCTGAGCACCGGGCGGTGCGGCGAGCAGACGCTCAGCGCTCGCGTCCGCCCTCAAGGCAAGAGGCCAACCGGACCCGACCGCTCTGCCACTGCGAGCGCCGGCGACACCCGACACAGGACATAGCCCTTGATGGCCGCGATTGCGAGTGGCGCGGCGCCAAACACAATGAATACCACGTCACCGGGCATGCGCATCCACTCGAAGAATTGTGCGGTTTTGCTGGTGGTGTAAAGCGGCCCGCGTGCATGCCAGTAGCCGTTCTGGACCACGTCCCAGACCTGCATCACGCCACTGGGGAACAGGCTCAGCGCGGCCATCATGGCCAAGCCTACGTTGGTGCCCCAGAAGCCGATCCGGATGTATTTCTCTATGCCTGGCCAACTTGCGTCGTCCGCCGTCTGGCGCAGTACGAACACCATCATCGCCAGCGCCAGCATGCCGAATACGCCCATCAGTGCCGCGTGGGCGTGGTTGGTAGTGAGAATCGTACCGACCTCGAAGTAGCTGACGATCGGCAGATTGATCAGGAAGCCGAACATCCCGGCGCCGACGAAGTTCCAGAATCCGACCGACATCAGGAAATAGAACGTCCACTTGTGCGGAACGTCGACCTTCTCGCCGCAGACGTCGCACTGTCTGCGCGTGGTGCGAACGAAGTCCCAGGCATCCAGGGTCAGCAACGTGAGCGGCACGACCTCCAACACCGAGAACATCGCCGACAGCGCCATGTTGAAATGGGATTGGCCATTGAAGTACCAATGGTGGCCAGTGCCGATCAGGCCGCCGAGGAAATACAGGATCCCGTCCAGGTAGATCACGCGCAGTGCCGTATTGCGCCGGGTCAGGCCGAGCTGAAAGAACAGCAGCGCGACAACCGTGGTGGCGAAGAACTCGAAGAATCCCTCAACCCACAGATGGATGATCCAGAATCGCCAGGTGTCGACGACGGTGAAGTTCATTCTCGCGCCGATGAACAACGCCGGGATATAGAACACCGGGATCGCCAGCGATGCGAGCAGGAACACCTTGGCCAATGGCCGCGCCTCCGGATTGGCCAGGGCACGCGGCCGGACCAGCCACCACAGCATGCCGAACCAGGCGAACAGGCCGGCTACCAGCAAGTACTGCCAGAGCCGTCCGAGCTCCAGGTATTCCCAGCCCTGGTTGCCCAGCCAGAACCACCAGCTGCCGAGCAGACCCTCGATTCCCGCCCATTCCCCGAGCAGGCTCCCGAAGATGACCAGCCCGAAGGCTGCGAACAGCCCGTGCGTGGCCGGCGCCATCCAGCGTGGCTCATCGTTGCGCAGTGAGCGCGCCAGAAATAATCCGGCGGCCACGTAGGCAGTGGCGATCCAGAAGAGGGCCATCTGCAGGTGCCAGGTCCGCAACAGATTGCTGGGGAATATCGTCTCCAGCGGAAGGCCATAGAAATTGTCCGGCTCGATACGGTAGTGGGCGAGTGCGCCCCCGATCAGCGTCTGTATCAGGAACAGCAGAGTGACCACCACGAAGAACTTCACCAGCGCGCGTTGTCCGGCGCTGGCGTGCCCCGGGATGACCTGTGGATGCACATGGTGGCCGCGCGTGATCCAGCCGAGATAATCGAACTTGCCGAAGGCGAGCAGCACCACGGCGATCCCGGCGAGCAGCACGAGCAGGCTCAACGCACTCCACAGCAACGCACCCGGCGTCGGCCGATTGCCGACGTCCGGGTCGTACGGGAAATTGTTGGTGTACGAAAAATCGGCGCCCGGCCGGTTGGCCACCGAGACCCACGCTGCCCAGGTAATGAACGCCGTGAGTTGATGGAGTTCCGTCTCATCGCTGACGAGGCCCCGTTTCAAGCCACCGTTGGCCGCAGGATCGTCGAAATAGCGGCTCCATTGCCCGACCTGCCTACGGTACGCCCGGGCTTCGGGCGCGGTCAGGTGCAGCGTTTCGCTGTCGGCGTCATACCGGTTGGTCTTCAGTGTGACGGCCACCTGAGCGCGGATTGCGGCCTGCTCCATCGGCGACAACGCCGACCACGGTTGACCGTGGTGTTCCCGAGACAGATCCGCCGCGACATCGATGCCGATCTGGTGAAGTGCTTCCGCGGAGTAGTCAGGCCCCAGGTAGGCGCCGTGCCCCCATATGGTCCCGTTGTTCATCAGCCCGTAGCGCAGGAACACGGCCTGGCCGTCACGGACATCGTCGCCGGTGAACACCGTGGCGCCGGCTTCGTCGACTACATTCGCGGGGATCGGCGGGGCGTTTCGGTAGGCAAGCGAGGTGATGGCGATCAGGCCGGTGAACCCCACCGCAAGGACAATCAGGACCGACCGAACCCACCAGGGTGACAGCGGGCCTTCTTCGGTTTCTCGCTCACGGAGGGCGGACTGCGCCATTCATGTTCTCGCGTGTTCTCGCGCCCGATGGTGCGCGGCAGCTACCGCACAGCATGGCGCCAGGCTGTCGCGGACTGATGCAGACTCCTTGGGGAGCCCCACACCAGCAGGAGTTACGCCCTAGAATGGTCATCCCAATGACCAGCCAGTTCTGTTCGGTAACGCACTGATGCCGCGCGTCTGGAACAAAGTAGCAATGACTTGCCGTTTCCCGTGGGGAGACCAGGGGATCAGAATCGCCTGGTTTGGCGGATCGACGAATCCGGATTGTCGGGGAGACCTCGGATGTCAAGTTGTGTGCCGCACCACCCTGGGGCGTGCATATTCATGGAACCGATTGTTCTTAGGAAAAGGAATCATTTCGGGAACCAGCAGATCCGGGATACTATCGTATGACTTGCCTTCACCTTGCTTAGCCGCTGCCGCCATGACAAATCTGGTAACCGAACGCGTACTGAACGTCCACCACTGGAACGAGAACCTGTTCAGCTTCCGCACAACCCGTGATCGCGGGTTGCGCTTCGAGAACGGTCAGTTCGTCATGATCGGGCTGGAGGTCGACGGCCGCCCGCTCACGCGGGCCTACAGCATCGCCAGTCCCAACTACGAGGAACATCTGGAGTTCTTCAGCATCAAGGTGCAGAACGGCGCGCTCACGTCACGACTTCAGCACCTGCGCGCAGGCGACCCGATCGTGGTCAGCAAGAAGCCCACCGGCACCCTGGTTCTTCACGACCTCAAGCCCGGCAAGCGTCTCTACCTGCTTGCCACGGGGACCGGCCTTGCGCCCTTCCTGAGCGTGATCCAGGATCCGGAAACCTACGGCCGCTTCGAACGAATCGTTCTGGTACACGGCGTGCGCACGATATCCGAGCTTGCGTACCGCGACTTCATCACCGGCCATCTGCCAACTCACGAGTACATCGGCGACGATGTGCGCGACCGGCTGACCTATTATCCGACCGTCACGCGCGAGCCCTTCTTCAACGAAGGACGAATCACACAACTGATGGAAAGCGGCGAGTTGTTCGACGATCTCGACATGCCACCCCTGGACCCGAGCGAGGATCGGGTCATGATCTGCGGAAGCCCCGCCATGCTCAAGGATTGCTGCGAATTGCTCGACGGCCGGGGCTTCCGGGTTTCACCGCGCATCGGGGAGCCCGGCGACTACGTGATCGAGCGCGCCTTCGTGGAGAAGTAGGCCCGGGACCATCATCGGAATCCCGGTCGACGGCAGTTCGTCATCGGCTGCTTCCGGGCATGCTGACGCACGACCTGCGTCGATCCGGGCGATTGCCCGCAACGCGTAGCCCGCCAGCCGTACAATCCCGCATCCGCCCCCGGTTCGCCACGCCCGCGAAACATGCGATGATCCGCCCCCTCACGCCCGCACTTGCGCTTGTATCACTGCTTAGGCCCTACCGGCGGCGGGTCCTGCTTGCGGGCCTCGCGCTGATCGTCGCGGCCGGGGCCATGCTCGCCGTCGGACAGGGCCTTCGCGCGGTCATCGACCAGGGGTTTTCCGCCGGCGATCCATCCTGGCTCGACCGCGCCCTCGCGGCGATGTTCGGGGTCATCGTCGTGCTCGCGGCCGCAACCTTTGTCCGCTTCTACAATGTCTCCTGGCTCGGCGAGCGGGTGACGGCCGATCTGCGCCGACGCGTGTTCGACCACCTCCTCACCCTGCCGCCCTCGTGGTTTGAGGCCGGACGCACCGGTGAGGTGATCTCCCGCCTGACATCGGACACGGCGCAGATCGAGAGCGTGGTCGGATCGAGCCTGTCGATTGCGCTGCGCAACCTGCTGCTGCTCGTCGGCGGACTGGTGATGATGTTCACCACGAGTCTCAAGCTGACGCTGCTGACCCTTATCGGCGTGCCGCTGGTGATCACGCCGATCATCTTCTACGGTCGCCGCGTCCGACGTCTTGCGCGCGAGAGCCAGGACCGAATCGCTGATCTGGGCAACCGCATTGACGAGACGATTCATGAAATCCGCATCGTGCAGGCCTACGGTCACGAGGACGTCGAGCGTCGCGATTTCGACACGCTCATCGCACGAAGTTTCGCCACAGCCAGGGAACGGATCCGCACGCGCGCGATTCTCGTCGCCGCCGTGCTGCTGCTCGTGTTCGGCGCCATCGCCTTCATCCTGTGGATCGGCGGCCACGACGTTCTCGAAGGCAGGGTAAGCGCCGGACAGCTCTCGGCCTTCGTCTTCTACGCCGCGCTGGTCGCCGGAAGCATCGGGGCACTGTCCGAGGTATGGGGCGATCTCCAGCGTGCCGCCGGGGCGACCGATCGGCTGATGGAGATACTGGCTGCCCGGCCGGCGATCAAGGCACCACGGTATCCCCGTGAGCTGCCCCGGCCGGCGCGTGGCGACGTACTTTTCGCGGCGGTCCGCTTTCACTACCCGTCGCGACCCGACACGCCGGCACTGGACGATTTCAGCCTGAACGTCTCGCCCGGCGAGACGGTGGCCCTGGTCGGACCTTCGGGCGCCGGCAAGACCACCGTCTTTCAGCTTCTGCTGAGGTTCTACGATCCGGATTCCGGACTGATCCGGCTCGACGGCGTACCCCTTTCCGAAGCCGATCCCCGTGCGATCCGCGCCCGTATCGCGCTGGTCCCGCAGGAGCCGGTCATCTTTGCCGCGAGCGTCACCGAGAACGTCCGCTACGCACTCCCCGATGCCACCGAAGAAGCGGTGCATCGGGCCTGCGAGGCGGCCTGGGCGGACGAGTTTGTGCGGCGCCTGCCACAGGGCTACGACACCGACCTGGGGGAACGCGGGGTCAGACTCTCGGGCGGACAGCGTCAGCGCATCGCAATCGCACGTGCGATTCTCGCGGACCGGCCGATTCTGCTCCTGGACGAGGCGACCTCGGCTCTGGACGCCGAAAGCGAGCGCATGGTCCAGGCCGCACTCGAACGCCTCATGGAGAATCGCAGCACGCTGGTGATCGCCCACCGCCTCGCAACCGTGCAGAAGGCCGACCGGATCGTCGTCATGGAGAACGGCCGGGTCGTCGAGACCGGCACCCACGCCGCGCTCGTCGAATGCGACGGGCTCTACGCCCATCTGGCGCGGCTGCAGTTCTCGGCCTGAGTCGGACGTCAGCATTCACGGGTAGAATCGGCACCAGAGCCCGCACCCCGATCCCGGCAAACCCACACGCAGGAGGCGCTTCGCATGTCCAGATATCAGGTCCTGACCGTGATCGGCGACGACCGCCCCGGTCTGGTCGAGGAAATCTCGACCGTCATCACTGCCCATCAGGGCAACTGGCTGGACTCCTCGATGGCGCGGCTCGCCGGCAAGTTCGCCGGAGTACTGACCGTGCATGTTCCCGATGAGCATGAGGCAGCGTTGCTCAAGGCCCTCGGCGAACTCGGCAGCCTCAGGGTGAGCGCAGAAGCGGCCACCCCGGCGGCGTCCGCCGACGCCGGCCACGGCCGACGCCTGAGCTTCAGCCTGGTGGGTCACGACCGAATCGGTATCGTGCGCGAAGTCTCCCAGGTATTCGCTCGCCACGGGGTCAATGTGGAAAAACTGACGACGTGGACCTCGAGCGCTCCGATGTCGTCCGAGACGCTTTTCCACGCCGAAGCAGACCTGCGTGCAGCCGACGGACTCGATGCCGCCGCACTCAAGGCCGATCTCGAAAGACTGTCCAACGATCTGATTGCGGACATCAATCTGGACGACCGTAGCGACTGACGCGCCACCGGGGTCGGGCGAGGGTGTGAAGCGCGCCGACACGTTCGTCGCGCCGGGAAGCCGAAGGCCGTGATCGCCTGCCCGGCCGGCGAATGCGTCGGCACAAGCGGTTCACACCCTCACCCGACTCCGTCCGTCCGGCTCGGCGGCACGCATCGCGCAATGCTATCCTTGCACTTTTCCTGCCACACCATCTGAACGATTCCCATGGCTCAATACGTAATGTCGATGCTCCGCGTGAGCAAGGCCGTCCCGCCCAAGCGGCAGATCATCAAGGATATTTCGCTTTCCTTCTTCCCCGGCGCGAAGATCGGACTTCTCGGGCTTAACGGTTCGGGCAAGTCGACCGTGCTTCGGATCATGGCGGGAGAGGACAAGGAGTACGACGGGGAAGTGCAGCACCTGGCCGGCACACGCATCGGTTACCTGCCCCAGGAACCCCAGCTCGACCCGGCAAACACGGTGCGCGAAGAAGTCGAATCCGGCCTCGGCGAGCTCCTCGACGCGCGTCAGAAGCTCGAGTGGATCTACGCCGCCTATGCTGAAGCCGATGCCGATTTCGACCGGCTGGCCGAGGAACAGGCGAGGTATGAGAACATCCTCGCGACCTCCGGGGCGGATATCGACAACCAGATGGAAATTGCCGCGGACGCCCTGCGCCTGCCGCCCTGGGACGCCGTCGTCGGCAACCTGTCAGGGGGCGAAAAGCGTCGTATCGCGCTGGCAAAGCTGCTGCTGTCCCGACCCGACATGCTTCTGCTGGATGAACCGACCAACCACCTCGACGCCGAGTCGGTGGCGTGGCTGGAGCAGTTCCTGACCCGATTCCCCGGCACCGTGGTGGCCGTCACCCACGACCGCT
>CAYOKH010000027.1:0-21971 GCA_964404505.1 uncultured Azoarcus sp. | reverse complement strand
TCGGCACCATCGTCACCGGCATCTTCGTCGCCATCTCGATGACCGCCGGTGGCGGCGCCTGGGACAACGCCAAGAAATACATCGAGGACGGCAACCATGGCGGCAAGGGCTCCGAGGCACACAAGGCCGCGGTCACCGGCGACACCGTGGGCGATCCCTACAAGGACACCGCCGGGCCGGCGATCAACCCGCTGATCAAGATCATCAACATCGTGGCGCTGTTGATCGTGCCGCTACTGTAAGGGCAACCGCACGGGGTACGAGGGGGGGCTCCCCTTGTACCCCGCCTTTCCGGGCCGGTATATAATGCCGGTCTTTTCTTTTCCGGCATCCCCCCAAGAGGCATCCCCATGAATCTCGACCGTGTCAGCTCCGGCACTGATATACCGAACGAAATCAATGTGATCATTGAGATCCCGGCTCGCTCCGATCCGGTGAAGTACGAGGTCGACAAGGACACCGGCGCGATGTTCGTGGACCGCTTCATGAGCACTGCCATGCACTACCCGTGCAACTACGGCTATGTGCCGCACACGCTGTCGAACGACGGCGACCCGGTGGACGTGCTGGTGGTGACGCCGGTACCCCTGATCCCCGGCTCGGTGATCCAGTGCCGCCCGGTGGGCGTGCTGAAGATGACCGACGAGTCGGGCGATGACGCAAAGGTCCTGGCCGTGCCGATCGACAAGCTGTGCCGCACCTTTCGCAACGTGCAGGGCATCGGCGACGTATCCCCCTCGCTGCTCGAGCAGATCGCGCACTTCTTCGAGCATTACAAGGATCTGGACGAAGGCAAATGGGTGCGCGTCCAGGGCTGGGCCGGCGTCGACGAGGCCCGGGCCGAGATCCTGGCCAGCGTAAAGATGTACAAGGATGCACCGGTCAAGCCCAACTTCTGAGAGCACCATCCCCCGTTTCTTCGCGCTAGCGGATTGCCATGTCCCCGAGCATGTGCTTCGATGCAACCAGTGCCGGATTCGAACAGCGAGGCTCGAATCGAACCGCTGGTGAATCACCCGGTCTTGTGATCGGGCGCTTCACCGACGCACACTCGGGCCAGTCCAATTGCCGGATTCAGGATGATCCCGGCATTCACTAATCGGGAACCAGCCACCATGACGACGAAACACGCACGCCTGCTGATCCTGGGGTCCGGCCCGGCCGGTTACACCGCCGCTGTCTATGGGGCACGGGCAAACCTCGATCCCGTCCTGATCACCGGACTTGCCCAGGGCGGGCAGCTCATGACCACTACCGACGTGGACAATTGGCCAGCCGATGCCGAGGGCGTGCTCGGCCCCGATCTGATGGCCCGCTTCGAGAGGCATGCGGAACGTTTCAATACCGAGATCATCTTCGACCACATTCACACCGTGAGACTCGGCGAGAGACCGTTCCGGCTGGTGGGTGATGCCGGCGAGTACTCGTGTGACGCCCTGATCATCGCAACCGGCGCAACCGCAAAGTACCTGGGGCTGCCGTCCGAGGCGGAGTTCTCCGGGCGCGGCGTGTCTGCCTGTGCCACCTGCGACGGATTCTTTTACAGGAATCAGGACGTCGCCGTGATCGGCGGCGGCAACACCGCCGTCGAGGAGGCGCTGTACCTGTCCAATATCGCGCGCAAGGTAACGGTCGTGCATCGGCGCCAGACCTTTCGCGCCGAGAAGATCCTGATCGACAAGATGATGGAGAAGGCCGCCGCGGGCAAGATCGAACTCGCGCTCGACGCCACCCTGGACGAAGTCCTAGGCGACGCCACCGGCGTGACCGGGATCCGCATCAGGAGCGCGAAGGATGGCGCGACCCGCGATCTCGCGCTGCATGGCGTGTTCATCGCGATCGGCCACAAACCGAACACGGACATCTTCGAAGGGCAGCTGGAGATGGAAGGCGGCTACATCATCACCCGCGGCGGGCGCGACGGAAACGCGACCGAGACAAGCGTCCCGGGGGTGTTCGCCGCAGGTGACGTGCAGGACCACATCTACCGACAGGCGGTCACATCGGCCGGAACCGGCTGTATGGCGGCGCTGGACGCAGAACGCTACCTCGACGCACTTCAGGACTGATGTCACGGCGGCGCCACGCCTCGACCCCCGCGGCGGGCAGAGTCGACAAGCGCCTGCGTTCTCTCGAAGCGCTTGCTGCCCTTCGCGGCAGGCCGCGAACCGGCGATGTTGACAGCCCGGCGGAAGAGGCGGCCGTACCCACTACGGTTGAAGCCGGGCTGCCAGTGCGTCCGACTCGCGGCCCCGGCCCGGAACCTGGGGAGGTTCCGGACGATTCCACCCTGTTCAGAACCGCGGTTGCGGGGGTGACTCCGCTCCGCGCAAACGATCGCGTATATCTGGACGCACCGAAGCCTCCGCCAGCCCCGGTTCCCGTCAAACGCAGCGAGGACGAGCAGGCTGCGCTGCGCGAAGCCATGGAATCGCCGATGACGCTGGAGGACCGGCTCGACGCGGGGGACGAGGTTGCCTTCCTGCGCCCCGGAGTACCGCGACGCGTGCTGGCGGACCTGCGGCGCGGACGCTGGGTCCTGCAGGGGGAACTCGACCTGCACGGGCTCAAGCGCGACGAGGCGCGCGAGGCCCTGACCGTCTTTCTATCGACCTGTCTGCAGCAAGGCCGACGCTGCGTGAGGGTGATTCACGGGAAAGGGCTTGGCTCGCCCGGAAGGGAATCGATACTGAAACAGCTGTCGCAGCGGTGGCTCGCGCAGCGCGAGGAGATTCTCGCATTCTGCCAGGCCAGCCCCGGCCAGGGCGGTTCCGGTGCACTGCTGGTACTGCTCAGAGGCAGAAAGGCCGGCCGCGGCTGACCGATGCAGCGGCACGCGGTGGTCAGATCGCGTCCTCGTTCGTCTCGCCGGTGCGGATCCGGACGACTTGCTCGATCGGCATCACGAAAATCTTCCCGTCCCCGATCTTTCCGGTGCGAGCCGCCTTGATGATCGTCTCCACAGCCTGTTCGACGAGATCGTCACCGAGGACAATCTCGACCTTGATCTTCGGCAGGAAATCGACGACGTACTCCGCACCCCGGTACAGTTCGGTGTGCCCCTTCTGCCGCCCGAAGCCCTTGACCTCGGTCACCGTCAGGCCGTTTATGCCGACATCGGAAAGGGATTCGCGCACTTCGTCAAGCTTGAACGGCTTGATGATCGCTTCGATCTTCTTCATTCGATTCTCCTGAAAACTTGACGGACTCGCTGGTCCCCCACGCATTGCCGTTGCGGTCAGTACTCGTCCTGATACCGCGATGTTATCGGATATCGCCAGTCCCTGCCGAACCCGCGCCGGGTAATCCGGATACCGACGGGCGCTTGCCGGCGCTTGTATTCGTTGCGTTTGAGCATCGCCACCGCGCGCCGGACGTCGCCTTCCGGAAAGCCTTGCGCGATGATCTCGCGCGGGGATTCGTCGCGTTCCATGTAGGCCTCGATGATCGCGTCCAGAACCTCATAGGGAGGAAGCGAGTCCTGGTCGGTCTGGTCCGGCTTCAGCTCCGCCGATGGCGGCCGGGTGATGATGTTCTCGGGAATCACCGCGCTCACCGTGTTGCGCCACGCGGACAGGCGGTAGACGAAGGTCTTGTAGAGGTCCTTGAGAACCGCGAAGCCACCCGCCATGTCCCCGTAGAGCGTCGCATATCCGGTTGCCATCTCGCTCTTGTTGCCGGTGGTCAGCACGATTGCTCCGGTCTTGTTCGACAGCGCCATCAGCAGCATGCCTCTGATTCGGCTCTGGATATTCTCCTCGGTCGTATCGGCGGGCAGGCCTTCGAACTGTGACGCGAGCATCCGACCAAAGGTATCCATCGCCGCCGAAATCGGGATCTCGTCATAGCGCACGCCCAATCCGGCGACCATCGCGCGCGAATCGTCGAGGCTCATCTGCGCCGTATAGGGAGAGGGCATCATCACCGCCCGGACTCGATCGGCACCGAGCGCATCGACGGCCACTACCAGGGTCAGCGCCGAGTCGATTCCGCCCGACAGGCCGATGATCGCGCCGGGAAACCCGTTCTTGCCGAGATAGTCGCGAACCCCGGTCTTTAGCGCCTCGTAGACTTCCTCTTCGACCGGGCGCTCCGGCGCGATGCTTGCGCTCTCCCAGCGCTCGTCCCGGAATCGGAGATAATCGAGGCGCTCCTGGAAGGAAGGTGCCCGATACGCCACCCTGCCATCGCCATCGACGGCAAATGATGCACCATCGAATACCAGTTCGTCCTGACCGCCGACCATGTTGCAGTACAGGACGGGCATTCCCGTCTCGGCGATTCGCTCCCGGACCACTTCGAGCCGGCGCGCGGCCTTGTTCACGTGGAATGGCGATGCATTGATCCCTAGCAGGAGGTCGGCGCCTGCGGCGCGCGCGGCATTGGCCGGCCCGCATGCCCACAAGTCTTCGCAGATGCTCAGTCCCACCCTCACACCACCGACTTCGAATACGCACTCGGCGTGTCCGCGGTCGAAATAGCGCTCCTCGTCGAACACCTCGTAATTTGGCAAGAGCTGCTTGAAGTAGGTATGCAGGATGCGTCCGTCACAGATCACCGAGGCCGCATTGTAGTGCCGCCCGTCACTCTCGGCCGGATGCCCCAGGACCAGCGCGATACCGTGCGCATGGGTCACGATCCGGTCGATCTCGCGATTGCATGCGCGATAGAAATCCGGCCGAAGCAGCAGATCCTCGGGGGGGTAGCCGGACAGCGCCAGTTCTGGTGTCACGAGCAGGTCGGCGCCAGCCTTGCCAGCCTCGTCCAGCGCACCGATGATGCGCGCAGCGTTCGCGGTCAGATCGCCCACGGTGAAGTTCAGCTGGGCAACGGCGATACAGAGCGTCTTGTTCATGGGCGCAACTATACCGCCAGCCCGCTTTTTTCACATCGTAGCGTTGCGCGCGCGCCGGACGGAGTCGTGCAAGGCTGCACTGACCCGGGGAACACCCATCGCGTGGCGCACGCTACCCGCCTCGACCCGATCGAGTGCGGGGTACCGCCGGACGTTTCGAAGGCCGGATTTTTTGTAACGCACCCGCGCGGAGCGTGCTCTTGTTCTCGCAAATGTCCTAAACTTGTCCGGATACCGTCAGGGAGTCACCTCACGATGCAACACCTTGTGTCGCTCACATCGCTGGCCCTGCTATCGGCCTGCGCGACGCATCCACCGCCGGCGCCCGCGGCGGAGACTGTGGAGACTGTCGTGGCTGTCGTCGGCCCCGTGGCCATCGACGGCCAGCTCATTCTCGACCTCGAAAGTGGCACCTATCGGTGCGAGTACGGCGAACTTGTCGACGTGCTGCGCGAGGGCGGCACCGGCGCACGGATCCATATCGGGTGGAATGGTGGCCGTTATCAGCTCCAGCGCGACCGCTCGTCGTCGGGCCTGCCGCGCTTCGAGGACCATGCGAGCGGACTCGTCTGGATCGACCTGCCCTGGAAGGGTGTACTTCTCGACGGCAAGACCAACAAACCACTCGCGAACGAGTGCAAAACGGACTGACGGCGGGCCAGGGGCGGCGGCGATCGCCTTTCGAATTGCGCCTGATCGAGCGCCTGTCGGATATCGAGCCGTGCGCCTGGGACGCCGTTGCGGGAAACGAAGTTTGTCTGTCGCACGCCCTTCTGAGCACCTTCGAGGATACCGGCTGCGTGGGCGGGCAGACCGGGTGGCAGCCCAGTCACGTGAGCCTGTGGTCCGAAGGCAGAATCGTCGCCGCCATGCCCCTGTACGAAAAGCATCACTCGTATGGCGAGTACGTGTTCGACTGGGCGTGGGCCGACGCCTACGCGCGTAGCGGCCTGGCCTATTACCCCAAGCTCCTCTCGGCAATCCCTTTCACCCCGATACCGGGAATGCGCTTGCTCGGTGCGGACGATGACGCCCGCCATGTGTTGATCTCGATCGCGCTGGATCTGGCTCGTTCGAGCGATGTATCTTCACTGCACATCCTGTTTCCGACCGACACCGAGGCGCAGTGGATGAAGGAAGCCGGCCTTCTGATACGACAGGGTGTGCAGTTTCATTGGTGCAATCGGGGCTACCGCGACTTTGCGGGATTTCTGGCCGGCTTGAACCACGACAAACGCAAGAAGATCCGTCAGGAACGGCGACGCGCAGCAGCTCATGGTCTTTCCTGCCACTGGTTCGACGGCCATGACGCCACCGAAGCAGACTGGACATTCTTCCACAACTGCTATTCGCACACCTACGCGCTACATCGATCGACGCCGTACCTCACACCGGCGTTTTTCGTCACGCTGGCAAGGCGCGCACCCGGCAGCGTCCGCCTGCTCATCGCACGGCGCGGTGACACGCCCGTTGCGAGTGCGTTCTTCCTGTGCGATCGGACAGCTCTGTATGGCCGCTACTGGGGCGCAAGCGAGCATCTTCCGTTTCTGCATTTCGAGTTGTGCTACTACCAGGCCATCGAGTACTGCATCGCCCACGGACTGCAACGTTTCGAAGGCGGCGCACAGGGCGAACACAAACTCGCCCGGGGTCTCGAGCCGATCGTTACCCGATCGGCCCACTGGATTCGCGACCCGCGTTTCCGCGACGCCGTCGACCGATACCTCGCTCGCGAGTCGGCCGGAATGGAGTTCTACCTCGACGAGTTGTCCGAGCGTTCGCCGTTTCGACGAATGCAGCTGCCGCAAGCCTGACAATCGGGGAGATACGCAGGCGCGGCGCGAGCGCCAGGCAGTGAACAAGCGCGCATGCCCGATCACGACAGCCAAGCCCAGCAGCAGATCTTCCGCGGCTCACTCGGGCGAATCGAACCCGGCATCGATAACCGCGTGGCGCAACGCTTCGACCGTGATCACGCCGGGGTCGAAAGTGACCCGTGCATGCCCGTCGTCGAGGGACACGATGGCATCGGTCACGCCGGGCAATGCCTTGAGTACGCCGGTAACATTGCGCACGCAGCCCCCGCAACTCATGCCCGCCACCTTGATGGTCACTTCAGTCGTCATCGACGCACTCTCCAGTCATCGAATCTTCATCGTCCTGGCCGCCACCGCTTGAGCAACAAGGCGTTGCCGACCACGGAACCCGAACTCACTGTGATTGCGGCTCCCACGTTCACCGGATTCAGAAAACCGCGGACGGCGAGCGGGATGCCAACCATGTTATACACGAACCCGAAGGACAGATTCTGACGAATTTTAGACAAGGTGGGGCACGACAGGTCGACCGCAATGGCGATCCCGTTCAGCTTGTTCTGCACAAGGGTGATGCGGGAAAGGGCCGACGATCGCACGGCCCTTGCCGGCCGCATTCACACCTCGCAGACGATTCCGCTCCACAGGTGGCCTCCCAGCGTCGGCGCGTGGTAGAGGCCGAAAAGTCCAAAGCCCAGGACCAGCATTCCCGCTGCGAAACGGACCCGGGTGTTGCGCGTGACATCCCGAAAACGCTTGAACAGCATGCCGGCGAGCATCAGGTTGGGAAGGGTTCCGAGACCGAACGCAAGCATCATCCCGGCCCCGCGTACAGCCGAGCCGGTCAGCAGTGAAGTGGTGAGTACGCTGTACACCAGTCCACAGGGCAGAAAACCCCACAGCATCCCCAGTGGCAGGGCCTGCCGCACGCCGCGGGCCGGCAGGAAGTAGCGTGTGAGCGGCTGGACGCGGTGCCATACGATCAGGCCGGCACGTTCGATCGGCGCCAGCAGGCGGGTGAATCCGCTCAGGTACAGGCCAAGGGCGACCAGCATCAGGTTGGCGAGTACATAAAGCCCCATCTGCACCGGCAGCACGTCGTTGAACAGGAGTCCGGCAGTACCCACCGCGCCCAGGGCGGCACCCATCAGTGCGTACGTTGAAATCCGCCCGAGATTGTACGCAAGATGAATCGGCCACTGACGACGCTGCTGTCCGGGCACCTGCACGGTGAGCGCGCCAACGATTCCGCCGCACATGGCGACGCAATGCGTGCCGCCGAGTAGGCCGATCAGGAACAGCGCAACGTAACCGGTTTCTGGCATGGAAGGATAGAATCGGTCCGGCCGGGCTTCATTGAATGGAAGCCGATTCTACCACCGCGGCGCTTCGCGGTCAGATCACCTTCGAGTAGCGGGCACGCTCGCGGTCCGACCGCAGATAGCGATCGAAGACCATCGCAATTCCGCGCACCAGCAGGCGACCGGCCGGCCGAACGCTGATCCACTCGTCGTCGACGCTGACCAGTCCTGCTTCCTCCATCAGCCGCAGATCTTCCAGTTCGTCGGCGAAGTACTCGCGGAACCTGATCAGGTGCGCAATCTCGATCGACTCGATCGAGACTTCGAAATGGCACATCAAGGCCTGAATGATCGCCCGCCTGAGCAGATCATCGGCGGTCAGTTCGATACCGCGCAGCACCGGCAGTTCGTCCCGGTCGAGCGCGTCGTAGTACTCGTCCAGGGTCTTCACGTTCTGTGCATAGACCGGACCGATCTTGCCGATCGCGGATACGCCGAAGGCGAGCAGATCGCATTCGGCCTGGGTCGAGTATCCCTGGAAGTTGCGGTGCAGCCGCCCTTGGCGCTGCGCCACCGTAAGTTCATCGCCAGGTTTGGCAAAATGGTCCATGCCGATATAGACATAGCCCGCCTCGGTCAGTCTGCGAATCGCAAGCTGAAGGATCTGCAGCTTGGCGTCCGCATTCGGCAGCTCGATCGCACCGATTCGCCGCTGAGGCTTGAACAGGCCGGGCAGATGCGCGTAACTGTATAGCGAGATCCGGTCGGGGGACAGTTCCAGCACCTGTTCGAGCGTGCGATTGAAGCTGATAACGTTCTGCCTCGGCAAACCGTAGATCAGGTCCATGCTGATCGACTTGAATCCGGTCTCCCGTGCCGCTTCCATCACCAGTCGGGTCTCGTCGATGGACTGGACCCTGTTGACGGCAACCTGGACATCGGGGTTGAAATCCTGAACGCCGACGCTCATGCGATTGAATCCCAGCTCCGCCAGCATCCTCACCGTCTCGAAATCGACCTTGCGCGGATCCACCTCGATCGAATACTCGCCGTTCGGGACCAGGGTGAAGCGCGAGCGTACCGAGTCCATCAACTGGCGCATCTCGTCATGCGACAGAAACGTCGGAGTACCGCCGCCCAGGTGCAACTGCGTGACCTGTCGGCTGCCGCCCAGGTACCGGGCCTGGAGACCGATCTCCTTGTCCAGGTATTTCAGGTACTTGGCTGAGCGGCCGTGATCCTTGGTAATGATCTTGTTGCAGGCGCAGTAGTAGCAGATCGTATTGCAGAACGGAATGTGGAAGTATAATGAAAGCGGTCGGCTGACCCCGCCGATCGCGCGCTTGGCCAGCCAGTCCTGAAGCGCCCGGGCATCGAACGCCTCGACGAACCGATCGGCGGTCGGATACGACGTGTAGCGAGGCCCGTTGACGTCGAAGCGACGAATGAGTTGCTGGTCGAATACTAGATCTGTCTGGCTGGTCATGTTGGTAGATGCTCGAGTCTGCGTAACAATCTCAGAAAGCGTGAAACTTGTGGTTGACGTGGATCAACGGAGTGCATCATCAGTGACTTCTCGCTGCGGAGCTTGCCCATCGTGCCCATAAAGGCGACCGTTCCCATCACTGCCGCCGACATCAAGTCCGCATGTTCCCAGTGTAACCTCCTCGAACTCTGCCTGCCGTTCGGAATGACCGAAACGGAGATCAACCGCCTCGACGAACTCGTCGGCACGCGCCGCAAGATCAGGCGCCAGCAGCATCTCTACCGTGCCGGAGATCCGTTCGAAGCGATCTACGCGATCCGGATCGGCTGGTTCAAGACCAACGTCGTGCTCGAGGACGGCCGCGAGCAGGTGACCGGTTTCCAGATGACCGGGGAAATGATCGGACTCGACGGCATCAGCACCGAAGCTCACTCGTGCAATGCGATCGCGCTCGAGGACAGCGAAGTGTGCGTCATCGCCTACAACAGGCTTGAAGAACTCTCACGTGAGATCGAAGGACTGCAGCATCAGTTCCACAAGGTCATGAGTCGCGAGATCGTTCGAGACCACGGTGTGATGATGCTGCTCGGCTCGATGCGGGCCGAGGAACGACTCGCGGCGTTCCTGCTGAACCTGTCACAGCGCTTCGCGGCACGGGGTTTCTCCGCCGCGGAGTTCCATCTGCGCATGACGCGCGACGAAATCGGATCCTATCTCGGGCTCAAGCTCGAAACGGTGTCGCGCGCGTTTTCCAAATTCCAGGACGAGGGCCTGATTTCCGTCCAGCAGAAGTATGTCCGCATCACCGATTTCGACACCCTCAGGAAGCTCATCCAGCACCCCGTCGCGATGAAGTGATCGCCCAGTCAGGCGCCCCGCGGCTGGTGCCTGCGTGCGGTCATCGAGGCTGCGAGCGCGGCGATATCCGCCTCCCCGAGCAATTCGTGTGCAAAGGGCAGAAGTTCGCCTTCCTCGCGAGCGATGTGGAACTCGTACATCTCGGTAAAGCGCTCGACCTCGCCAAGTTCAAGACCGGTGACTTCACCACGGGTCAAGGGTTCGAGCCGTGCGCGCATCTCTGCCCAGGCTGAGAACATTCGCTGGTGATCCTCCAGGATCCAGTCGATCAAGTCCTGCAAGCCCGACTCTCGGGCAGCATCGACCCGCTCGAGGAGCAGAGGGAAAAGGTCTTCCTCTTCGTCCAAATGGTGGTTGACCGCTGCCGCGTCGAAATAGCGGATCACGTTTGCGGCCGCCTGCTGTGCCTGCTTGTCGGCACCGTGTTCGGGAAGCCACTTCGCAAGCCGATCGAGGGTGGAGAGCTGCGCCTGCAGTCGTTCATGGCAAGCCTCGAGCATTTCCAGGGGCGTTTCGAACCCCGGCGCGATCGGAATCAGCGAATCGGTCATGGCAATTCTCAAATGGGCAGGAAACCGGACGGATCCTTGGTCATTGCGACGGATACGATCCATGCATAGGTCGCGAGTGAGCCGAAAAGCGCGAGCAAGCGCACTGTCATCGTACGACCGCGCTTGAGCGCGATAGTGCCCAGGGCTATGTAGACCAGAAGTCCGAGTACCTTTGCGGTAACCCACCCGGCCACGAATGGATACTGTGCGATCATCGCCGCAAGCCAGAGCGCGGTCACGAGCAGCAGCGTATCGATGACGTGAGGAAGGATGCGCGTGATGCGGTGCTGAAGCAGCGGACTGCCGATCAGCATCCACGCCCCCCGCAACAGGAATCCGCCGATGCTCAACACGACGAACGCAACGTGAAGCTGCTTGATCGAGTAGTAAAGCATCGTTCAACCCGACTTTCCGTCGACGCGCGGGCGCACGTAAATTGGAAGATAGCGCGACGCCCAGGCGACGAAGATGCCGAGCCAGCCCAGCGCTGCCGCGAACATCAAGCCGCCGGACCAGGCCCAGGGAACGAGGTCTGCGAGGATTCGCAGCAGCACGATGAACTGCAGACCCACGAAAAGGCTCCAGGTCAAGCCATCAGCCTGCAGCGGCCGGCCGGAATGCCCGAGCGTGACGCGCGACACCATTGCCAGCAGGATCGAGCCGAAGTAACCGAGCCCGAGCGCGTGCAGCGGCGCCATGCCGAAGACATGGTAGTCCAGCGCAGCGACTATGCCCTGGACGGCAAACAACAGGAAGGCAATACCCAGCCACGCGAAGCCGATGTGAAGCATCCCGAGGAGTCGTACCTTGAGAGCCGGCAGCAGCCTCCACTGCCGCGACAGCCACAGCGCAGTGATGGCTGCAGGCAGGTCCACCAGCCACGTCAGCGCACCGAATCCGGCGATGGCAAGCAACCCGTGCGCGACGCTTGCACCGACCAGAACGCCCAGCGCCCAGCGCGGCCGAACCATCACGTAGTCGGGAATGATGTTGGAGGAGAAGAACGGCACCATGCGATGGCATACCGAAACGAACACGGGCACGAGAAAGCACCAGATCCCCAGGTTGATCGCAATCCGTGCCCAGGACGCATCACCATGCAGCGCCAGCACGAGCCACGCGAGCAGCGACGCACCGCCACCGATGACGCCCCAGGTCGTCATGCGCGCATGCATCCGGTCGTCACGCGGCTGATGCGCGACTTCCCACAGTACGCGGGCGACCATGATCCACCCGGCAAGCAATGTCAGCAGACCGACGATAAGCATGCCCGGCACCACTAGCCCGATCACGACGATGCCCCAACCCCCCGCGAGGAGCCACCACGGCCGAAGCCATCGCTCCCTGGGAAGATCACCCATGCCTTGCCAGCGCGGCATCGCAGTGAGCAGGAATCCGAAGATGAAGAACGGAAAAATGCCGAGCGATGCCAGCAGCGCATGCATCCAGCCACTGGGGAGTGTCCATCCGACCGCGGGCAGCAGTCCGATTCTTGCGGCCAGCTCGATTGCCCAGAGTGCAAAGCCGATCAGCAACATCGCGCCGCCTGCGAGAAACATCGGACGATGAGGCGCCACGAACAGTACGTTCTGAACGCCGGCTACGGAACCTGAATCCTGCATCTTGTTCATCCTGTAATCATTGCCCCGACCAACCGCCTGCGTCGTGCCGGTGCAAGGTCGTATGCCTCGCAGGTTAAAATGTCGTGACAACATAATGGAGCCGGACATGCCCAACCCCAACGTGGATATCACCGCCCTCCTCGCGCAGGTCCCCATATTCAGCGAACTGTCGGACGAGGAGATTTCCCATGTGGCGCGCTACACGCGCGAGCGCAAACTCGACAAGGGCGAACTGCTGTTCCAGCGTGGCGATCCGCCGCACGGCTTCTACTTCGTCGTGTCGGGACAGATCAAGCTTGCCGTGTCCTCCGCCCAAGGTAACGAGAAGGTCGTGGAAATCATCGGCCCGATGCAGACCTTCGGTGAGGCCGTGATGCTGATGGACCGCCCCTACCCGGTTTTTGCCGAAGCACTCGTTGCGACTCGCCTGCTGCATATCGGACAGAGCGTCGTGTCCGAACTGATCGACCAGGACCCGGGATTCACGCGCAAGCTGCTCGCCGGGATGGCCATCCGCCTGCACAGCATGGTACAGGACGTCGAAACCTACTCCCTGCGTTCGAGCACGCAGCGCGTCATCGGCTACCTCCTGCAGCAACCGGAGCAGGACACCGACGACGGTAATGCCCACATCGAACTCCCCACCAGCAAGCAGGTCATCGCATCCCGCCTGAACCTCACCCCAGAAACCCTGTCGCGGATCTTCCACGATCTTACCGAAGCCGGTCTGATCAACGTGCAGGGCAAACACATAACCCTGCTCGACCCTGCGCGACTCGCGCGCCACCAGGGTTGACCGGCATCCCGTCGTGGCGAATTCTCCGCAGACCGGGACAGGTCGGCATTGACCCGGGTCAAATCGGCCGTCGCCGCGACGCCAGTGGATCTCACGCGTCCGGCATGCGTCCCGAGTCAATTGCAACCGGCCGCGTCGCATGGAGGATCGGTGGCGCAGCAGGCGCACGCGGCGCGGATGCCGGCTATCGCTCCAGGACGTAGGTTCCCGGGGCGGGCGCAAGCTTCGGAAAACCCCGTTTGCTCGTCGGCGGCGCCTTGACGAGACCTCCGCAGCGCGGCTTCAGCCAAGTCATCCAGTCTTCCCACCAGCTTCCCGGCTGCGCCGTGGTCCCGGCATGCCACGCCTCGGGCCTGTCGGACCGATGCGCCGCGCCGGCCCTGTAGGTGCGCGCGGTTGCGGGCGAGGGTGGATTGACGATGCCGAGGATGTGCCCCGAACTCGAGAGCACGAAGCGCTTCTCGCCGGTTACGTGATTGTTGATCTTGTATGCCTGCTCCCAGGGTGCGATGTGGTCGTCTTCCGCAGATACCGCGTACAGGGGCTGGACGATGCGGGAGAGGTCGAGCTTCTGTCCGGCCACCTCGAGCGCATCCCTGCGGACGAGGCGATTGTTCAGGTACAGCTCGCGCAGATACCAGGCATGCATTGCAAACGGCATGCGGGTCGTGTCCATGTTCCAGTAAAGCACATCGAACGGCGGGGGGGTCTCGCCATACAGCCAGCCATGCACGACGTAGTGCCAGATCAGGCTGTTGGAGCGCAACAGGCGGAACGATGACGCCATCTCGGCACCGTCGAGGTAACCCTTGCGCGCCATGTTGCCGATCAGGTAGCGAACGCTGGCCTCGTCGATGAACACTTCGATGTCACCCGGTTTGTGAAAATCGACCAGCGCCGTGAGCAGGGTGAAATCCGCCACCGGGACCTCCTCCGGGGCATAGCGGCGGTTGGCCCACGCCAGGTACATCGCCAGCGCCGTGCCACCGATGCAGTAACCGACGCCATGAACCTTCGAAGCGCCGGTGAAACGGCGCGCGGTATCTACGATCGCATGCACACCTTTGAGCAGATAGTCATCGAAGCGCGTGTCGCGCATCGATGCATCGGGGTTCTTCCAACTCGTGATGAACACGTCCAGACCCTGTTCGAGCAGATACCGGACCATGCTCTTGCTCGGCGCGAGATCGAGCACGTAGAACTTGTTGATCCAGGGGGTGACGATCACCACCGGTTCCGCATGGACCCGTGGCTGCGTCGGCGTGTAATGGATGACCTCGAGGAGCTCATTGCGGAAAACCACCGCGCCGGGCGTCGTTGCAAGGTTCACCCCGATGGTGAAGTCATCCGGATTGGCCATTCGCAGCTGGCCTGCCTTGATGTCGGCGAGCATGTTGTGAAGCCCGCGCATCAGGCTCTCGCCGTTGCTGTCGATGGCCTTGCGGATCGCGACCGGATTGGTCCAGAAGAAGTTGGTGGGCGCCACCGCGTTGAGCCACTTGCGCCACCAGAACGCCGCCCGGCGCCGCTCCTTGCCCGACAGGCCGGGGGTGTCGTAGAGCATGTCCTGCACGTTGTGCGTGACTGCGAGATACCATTCCTTGCCCAGATCCCAAGTCGCAGCCTCGGTCCACCACGGATCGGAGAAACGCACATCATCGGGATTCGGCCTGACCGGATCCGGATGAGGCAATCCCAGGGCGCGGTGCATGACGTGCCACTGCAGTCGCCACAGGTCGGCCGACAGCAGTGCCATGCGCTCGGCGAGTTCCTGGGGGTGAGACAGCCACGCCAGTTGCGCATGCACGATCGGCGCAGCGACGCCCAGCGGATCGACCGTACCCTCGACCGTGTCGTGGATCCTGCGTACCGCGCTATTGACGGCCATGGCCGGGTTGACGGACCTTCTGCGTTCCATGTCTTCCTGTCTCTGATAGCGCCGCGGGGCGACGGCTGCCTCGGACCGACTCGATCCGACTTCGGCAAAAGCGCTGTGACTCGCCTTGACTCACGCAAGTTCGCAGGGCTGACCCTCGACTGCGACGGAAACACCGCCCCAGCCAAGTTGCGAGCGGATCGCGTCCACAAAGGTTGCGGAGGCCTCCCATTCGCCATGAACGACAAGAGTCCGTCGCGGTGCCGTCTCGATGTTGCGCAGCCACGCAAGCAGGCCCGGTTGATCCGCGTGTGCCGAGAGCCCCCCGATCGTATGCACCCTGGCACGCACGGTAACCCGATCGCCGAACAGTGTCACGCTGCGTGCACCATCAACCAGCCTGCGCCCCAGGGTGCCGCCGGCCTGGAATCCGCAGATCACGATACTGGATTCGGGACGTCCCAGATTGTGCCGAAGGTGGTGCTTGATCCTGCCGGCCTCGCACATTCCGCTGGCCGATATGATGACCAGCCCCGACCGGCGCGAATTGAGAGCGATCGACTCCTCCACGTCCTGAACGAAACGCAGCCCGACCTTGGCGGGATGATCGAGCACCCAGTCACGCAGTGCGCGCGTTTCCTCGTCCCAGAGTTCATCGTACTGCAACGTCAGCTCGCTCACTGCGGACGCCATGGGGGAGTCGACCACTATGTCCAGGCGTCCGACGCGCCCCTGCCTGACGAGACTCGCCAGGACGAAGATCACCTCCTGGGTTCGCCCGACTGCGAAAGCGGGAATGATCACGTTCCCCCGCCTTCGCACCAGCGTGTCCTCGAGGACATCGACCAGTTCATCCTCGGTACGGGCCATCGGGCGATGGGCCCGGTCGCCGTAGGTCGACTCGATCACGAGATAGTCGGCGCGCCCGATCCTTGCCGGATCCCTGACCACAGGCCGCATCGCCTGACCAAGATCACCGCTGAACACGATTCTCGATGTCCGGCCGCCCGTCTCGACATCGACCTCGATGACTGCGGACCCCAGTATGTGTCCGGCCTCACGAAAACGACAGCGAACCTTCGGATGCGGCTTGATCTCTTCGTCATATTCCAGCCGCCTCAGGCTCGCGAGACTCTCCCTGGCCTGCTCCACCGTGTACAGGGGCCCAGCATTCGACAGGCTGCGGGCATTGCGCGCGCGACTGCGCCGATTCGCCCACTCGGCCTCCTTCTCCTGGATGTGGGCCGAATCCAGAAGCATGATCCCGAGCAGGTCCACCGTCGCCCCGGTCGCGTAGATCGGCCCGCGATAACCGAGTGAAACCAGCCTCGGGATCAGCCCCGAATGGTCGAGATGGGCGTGAGTGAGGAGCATGAAATCGATCTTGCGAAGATCGAAATCCAGTGCCCGCAGGTTCTTCAACGCCGCGTTGCGCCCCCCCTGGAACAAACCGCAGTCGACGAGGAAGGCGCCTCCGTCATGCTCGACCCGCGCGCAGGAACCCGTAACCTCGCCCGCAGCACCATGAAACGTCACCCGGATCATGCCGACCACCCCCTCATCTTCTCATGGGCCTCGTCTTGCCCGATCAACCCGGCCCGGCGAGCCACCCCACACGAATTTGCGAATCCGCACGCCATGATGGCTATAATCGATGCAATATCCAAGCGTGTGGGGAAGGCAGCCATGTTCAAGCATATACTCGTGCCGACCGACGGCTCGGCCCTGTCCGAGGCGACAGTCGCGCGTGCGGTGGCCTTTGCCAAGGATGCGTCCGCACGGATCACCTTCTTCTACGCCCAGCCCGATTTCCCCATGCCCATATACGGCGAGGGCGCCCTGATCGATCCGACCACCCCGGAGCAGTTCGCCCGGTCGGCGGCCGAAGAGGCCGGCAAGATTCTCGACAAGGCCAAGAGCATGGCCGACGACGCGGGAGTCGTCGCGGATACGGATACGCTGGTCAATGAAGTGCCCTACGAGGCGATCATCGATGCAGCCGACCGCCACGCCTGCGACCTCATATTCATGGCTTCACACGGACGCCGCGGTATCGCCGGCCTGTTGCTCGGCAGCGAAGCGCAGAAGGTCCTGACCCATTCGAATCTCCCGGTACTGATATACCGGTAGGCTTTGCACAGCACCGGGCTTACGGTGCCGCGCCGAGTGCTTGTGCCTTCGGAGACGGTCAGTCCTTCTCAGTCGGCCCGCCCGCGCCGCTTCCATTTCGTCTCGTTCGATTGACTTCCCTTCGATCACGCTGCAGGAAAACGGTCATCGTGCTCGAGGCCGCGCACGCCGCCCAGAAACCGAAGAATGCAATCGAATAGGTGGCAATCGGAGCGTATTCCACAGGCTCCCCGAACAGGTACAGTTCCTGCGGATTGATGACGGTGAAGAAGAAGATCTCCGCCACCGCTGCGATCACAAACGATGGCCAAAGCACCAGGACCCATTTCATCATGTTGTGCCTCTCCGCTGTTCGGGGTTGGTGAACTGCCGCCTTGCGGCCGTTGTCGTTATTGCGGAACCGTCGCGCGATCCCGTTCAAGACTCGTAGGGGAGAATCCGCACCTGCGTTTCTGCGGGCAGGTAGACCGCCCCTCGCAAGCGCCATGTCCGCGCCTCGTCTTCGAGCTGGATGAGCCAGCGACCGGCCGTGAGCGGGGCCACCGGGCCGGAGAACGCGCCGCCATGCCCGTTCAGGATGAGGTTCTGGTCCCTGCCACTGCGCGTGGGATGGGCGATGGTCACGACGAGCGCCGACGGCAGCGTGGATGACTCGTTTGCCGCGAGTCGGATCGACAGTTCCTCCGAACGAATGCTCACGTCCGCGACAAGACCCAGTTCGGCCGCATGAACGGAACGGGCAATGGTACGGTCGATTGCCCGTCCCTCGCGGTAATAGTCGTCGACCACGAGCCCGTCCGCGGTGGTTATTGCGAAATACAGCAGAACCATGCCCAGCACAACCGATGTAGCCGGAAGCGATATCAGGATCCACGGCCAGCGCTGCTTGTACCAGGGTGGCGCTTTCGAGGCGTTCATGCTCATCGGGGCGAGTTCCTTTATCGCGGGAATATGAAGGTGGATCTCTCGCGCACCATCACGCCTGAGTCGTCCGACACGCGGACGTCGAAGTGGATGTCGTGAGAGCCCGGCTCGGCCGCATCGTACGGAGCCCTGACCTGAACCATGACCGACTCGGTCGAGACCGGAGCCAGCATGAAGGTCTGGCCGCCTGCAATGCTCAAGCCCTCGAGACCGTCGACTTCGATCGTCACCGAACGTTCGGTCTCGACCATGTTGATGACCTGGAGGCGGTATACGTTCTCGATCAGCCCATCTCCCACCTCGCGCGAGAGCGCTGCCCTGTCGCGAATGACGTCCACCCGCAGGTCCGTGCGGGTGGCGAGACCAACGATCGTCGCCACGCAGATCGCGCCGAGCATCGCGCCATATACGAGGGTTCGCGGTCGGGCCACGTGGGCGACGATTTCCTTGAGACCCCAGTGCTGCTTCATCGCGTTTTCGGTCGAGTAACGGATGAGCCCACGCGGGTAGTCCATCTTGTCCATGACCTGATCGCAGGCATCGACACATGCGGCGCAGCCGATGCACTCGTACTGAAGGCCGTCCCGGATGTCGATTCCGGTGGGACAGACCTGCACGCAGATCCCGCAGTCGATGCAATCGCCCTTTCCGACGCTTCTCGGTTCGATCCCCTTCCTGCGCGCACCGCGCGGTTCGCCCCGCTCGGGGTCGTAGGTGATGACCAGGGTGTCGGGGTCGAACATCACTCCCTGGAAGCGCGCATACGGACACATGTACAGGCACACCTGCTCGCGCAGAATGCCGGCAAAGGCGTACGTGAAGGCCCCGTAGAACAGGATCCAGAAGAGCTCCCAGGGACCGAAGCTCAGGGTTGCGGCGGCCTGCAGCAATTCATCGAGGGGCGAAAAATACGCAACAAAGGTGAAGCCGGTCCAAAGCGAAAACAGGGTCCACGCCGCGTATTTCGCAGTGCGCAGGCCCAGCTTGCGGCCATCCATCGGGGCCTGGTCGAGCTTCCTGCGCCTGATGTGGTCTCCCTCGATTTTCTCCTCGATCCACATGAAGATCTCGGTATACACGGTCTGAGGGCAGGCATAGCCGCACCACAGTCGGCCGGCGATCGCGGTGAAGAAGAACAGTGCAAATGCGGAGATGATGAGCAGAATCGCGAGATAAAAGACGTCCTGCGGCCAGAATACCCACCCGAAAATGTAGAACTTGCGTTCGGTGAGGTGAAACAGGACGGCCTGGCGGTCATTCCAACTCAGCCAGGGCAGGCCATAGTAGAGAAGTTGGGTCAGCCATACGAAGACCCAGCGCCAGTTCGCGAACAGACCGCTCACCGAGCGGACCTGAAGCTTCTTGCGTGCAACGTAAAGCCCCTGGCCTTCCGGGGAATCTTCGTGCTGTCGGGTCTTGATGCCGCCTGTCGTGCTGCCCGGCTCCGCCATGATGGCTATATCCGTATGTACTGATCCATTGGGGAAAACTTTCCCCGGGCCGGAACCCGGGGAAAGCGGTACTGCCTGTAATTTTATTGTTACTGCGACGACTTGTTCGACAGACCCCAAACGTAAGCTGCCAGCAGGTGGACCTTGTCGTCGCCGAGAAATTCTCCGAAACCGGGCATGCGGTTCATTCGGCCGTGATTGATCGTCTCGAGGATCGCCGCCTCGGAAGAGCCCCACAGCCACGTGTTGTCGGTCAGGTTGGGTGCGCCCATCGCCGGCGTGCCTTTCGCATCCTGGCCGTGGCAAGCGGCGCAGTTCTGCTGGAACAGCGCCTCGCCGCGCTGGGCGCGCAGAGAATCATGCGCCAGACCGTTGAGCGAACGCACGTAAGCGGCGACATCCCTGGCACCATTAGCGCCCAGAACGGACCCGAACGGTGTCATGACCGCCGTTCTGCCATCGGTAATGGTCGTCCTGATCGTATCGGGATCGCCCCCCCAGTGCCAGGCCCGGTCGGTCAGGTTAGGGAAACCTCGTGCACCCCGTGCATCCGAACCGTGACACTGGGCGCAGTACGTGAGGAACAGGCGTTCGCCCATCCCCCGCGCCTCGGGGTCGGCGGCAACGGCCTTGACGTCCATTTCGCGGTACTTGGCGAAGATCGGTCCGTAGCGGTCATCGGCACGGGCCACCTCGGTCTCGTACTGGCCAACCGAACTCCACCCGAGAATCCCTCTTACGTTCCCGAGTCCTGGATAGAGAGCAAGATACACCACCGCAAAGATCAGGGTGATCCAGAACAGGTACAACCACCAGCGGGGCAGCGGATTGTTGTACTCGGCGAGATCACCATCCCAGACATGGCCGTGAAGTTCGACCGGACCGGTCTCGCGCTTGTTATTCGAAATGAGAATGAACAGGCAGAACAACAGGCTCAGTACCGTCAGCCCAATGACGTAGATATTCCAGAAGCCGCTTACGAAGTCAGCCATTTTCTTTTCCTTCCTTGGACTTCCGGTCGTCGTTCACGGCCGGAACATCATCATCGGTGAAGGGAAGCTGCGCCGCTTCATCGAAACCCGACTTGGCGTGCCTGCTATATGCCCAGAGGCAGATCCCCAGGAAGCACACGAATCCCACGACGGTTACCAAGACCCTCAAGTCATTCAGTTCCATGACGCGCTCCGGCCTTTACTTGAAGTTCGACAATGCGGTGCCCAGCCCCTGCAGGTAGGCGATCAGCGCATCCATCTCGGACTTCCCTTCGAGGACGGCACGGGCCCCCGCGATCTCCTCATCGGAGTATGGATGGCCCAGGGAACGCAGCGCACGCATCTTGGTTTCGATATTGCCCGCACGAGCGGGGCGCTGAAGCCACGGGAATGCAGGCATGTTCGACTCCGGCACGACATCGCGCGGATTGATCAGATGCACCCTGTGCCACTCATCCGAATAGCGCCCACCGACGCGATGCAGGTCCGGACCCGTGCGTTTGGAACCCCACATGAAGGGCCGATCGTAGATGAACTCGCCTGCCACGGAATAGTGTCCGTAGCGTTCCGTCTCGGCACGGAACGGCCTGATCATTTGGGAATGACAGGTGTGGCAGCCTTCGCGTATGTAGACATCGCGCCCGGTCAGTTCGAGTGCACCATAGGGTCTGATGTCCAGTGGGTTGCCCTGACGGTCGATCGCCTGCGTGGTCGATTTCTGGAAGAACAGCGGCACGATCTCCACGAGACCGCCCACGCTCACTGTCAGCAGGGTCAGCACGATCATCAGGCCGACGCTGCGCTCAACCATGTCATGTTTGGACTTTTTCGCCATGCTCCATATCCTCCATTCAGGCTTGCGCAGCTGCGGGCAGCACTACCGGCGCTTCGTAGGTCTTCTCTCCGGAGATGGTCTTCAGCATGTTGTAGAACATGATGAACATCCCGGCCAGAAACAAGACCCCGCCGACCAGTCGAATGGTCCAGAACGGATAGCTCGCCTTGACACTTTCGATGAACGAATAGGTCAAGGTCCCGTCCGCATTGGTCGCTCGCCACATGAGGCCCTGCATGACGCCCGCTATCCACATCGAGGCGATGTAGAGCACGATGCCGATGGTGGATATCCAGAAGTGCACGGTGATCAAATTCGTCGAGTACATCTCGGTCTTGCCGTACATCCTCGGAATCAGGTAATAGACCGCGCCGATCGAGATCATCGCGACCCAGCCGAGAGCGCCCGCATGGACGTGGCCCACCGTCCAGTCGGTGTAGTGCGAGAGCGCGTTGACCGTCTTGATCGACATCATCGGCC
>CAYOKH010000026.1:0-22348 GCA_964404505.1 uncultured Azoarcus sp. | reverse complement strand
CCGTTGCCGGTGCGACTGGGCGGACCGGCATGCCGTCGCGCAGTTTCAACTGCCCCGCGGTGACCACGACGTCGCCGACCTGCAGACCGTCGATCACCTCGACGCGCGCGTCGCGGCGAGCCCCGGTTCTGATCGCAACGCGTTGCGCCTTGCCGTCGACGACCCGGAATACGAACTGCGAATCGCCGGCGGCCGGCACGATGGCTTCTTCCGGGATCACCGCAACCTCCGGGCGTTCGCTGAGGATGACCCGCACGCGCGCAAACATCCCGGGCCTCAGGCGTCCTTCCTCGTTCGAGAGTTTCGCGCGCACGACCACTGCGCGGCCTTGGGCATCGACCAGCGGATCGATCGCGTCGACGGTTGCGGCAAAGCGTTCGCCGGCCAGGGTGTCACTGCTGACCTCCAGGGCCTGACCGGAAGCGATTTGCTGCAGATACGCTTCGGGGAGCCGAAAATCCACCTTCAACATGGAGATATCCTCCAGATTGACCAGCGCCTCGCCGTCCTTGACGTAATCCCCGACGCTCACGTTGCGAATGCCGACCGTCCCTGCGAAAGGCGCAAGGATCCGCATCTGGTCCAGCCGCGCCTGCGCAAGCTGCGCGGCTGCGCGTGCGACCTCCATTCGGCTTGCCGCTTCCTCGCGCGCACTCTGGCTGACGAAGTTGCGTTCGAACAGATCGGTGGTGCGCCGGTAGTCGGACTGGGCCAGATCGAGACTGGCGCGTGCCTGTTGCAGTTCGGCCCGCTGCACCGCGGCGTCGAATTCGATCAAAACCACACCGCGATCGACTGGCTGCCCCTCCCGAAAGCGGATCGCACTGATGCGCCCGGAGACTTCGGGCCGCAGCACGACGGACTCGTTCGAACGGAGTGTTCCCACCGCCAGAACTTCTTCGGGCATCGCCTGCACGACGACTTCCGTCGTCTCCACGGCCACCGCCATCGGCGCCTGCGCGATCTGGACCGGTGCCGGGGCGTTTCCGCTCACGAGGCCCCGTTGCGCGTACCAGGCATAGGCTCCGAGCAAACCGATGCCGATCAGGCTCAGCGTAACGACGAGCGCTCTACTTTTTGCCATGGGCAATGGACCTCATCAGAAAGGAACCCCGGTCAGGAAGAGGGCGGCATGTCCCGCACGGCACGTTCGCGACAGCAATACGGACACAACGGTACGGCACAAGTTGCATGCGTACGCGCTTTCTCACCCGTGGGGTCAGGATACCGTGGCCCCGGGCCCGGACGGCTCACGAACGGCGATACGTCCGATCCGGTACACGGTCTCGCCGGCCCCCTCCAGCAGCACTGCGACGGCATCGGCCTGATCCTCCGCAACCACGACCACCATGCCGATGCCGCAGTTGAATACCCTGTACATCTCCTGATCGGCAATCTTGCCCGCGTCCTGCAGCCAGCGGAACAGCGGCGGCATGCTCCAGCTCGCCGCCTCGATGCGCGCGGTCAGGTCATCACCGAGCATGCGCGGAACGTTCTCCGTCAGCCCGCCACCGGTGATATGCGCCATGCCCTTGACGACACCAGGCATTGCCCCCATAAGCGACAGCAACGGCTTCACATAGATGCGGGTCGGCTCCAGCACGACGTCGCGCAAGGGACGGCCGTGAAAATCGCCGTCCAGATCGGGGGCGGTGAGCTCGACGATCTTGCGGATAAGCGAATAACCGTTGGAATGGGCACCGCTGGAGGCAAGGCCGAGGACGACGTCGTCGGGAGCGATGGTCGAACCGTCGATGATCGCGGATTTTTCCACCGCGCCAACCGCGAACCCGGCAAGATCGTACTCGCCGTCGGGATACATGCCGGGCATCTCGGCCGTTTCGCCGCCGATCAGCGCGCAGCCGGCCAGTTCGCACCCTCGTGCGATTCCCTTCACGACCTCCGTTGCGGTATCCACGTCGAGCTTGCCGCACGCGAAGTAATCGAGAAAGAACAACGGTTCCGCACCCTGTACGAGAATGTCGTTCACGCTCATCGCAACCAGATCCTGCCCGATGGTGTCGTGCCGGTCGAGTTGGAAGGCGAGCTTGAGCTTGGTCCCCACCCCGTCGGTCCCCGACACCAGCACCGGTTCGCGGTACTTCTTCGACAACTCGAACAGGGCCCCGAATCCGCCGATGCCACCCATCACCTCCGGGCGCATAGTGCGCCTTGCGAGTGGCTTGATGCGCTCGACCAGTTCATCGCCGGCTGCAATATCGACGCCGGCATCGCGATAAGTCAGGGAACTCAAGATTCTTCCTCACATTGCCCGAAGTGCGATGAAACCTTGAGACCGCAACTCCGAGGAGCTACATTAACGGGCTCGGCGACCCCTTGCGGGTCCGCGCCTCGAACGGGAAATTTTACTCGAAATGAACCTCCCCCGCGCCGATCGTCTGCAAACAGCCATCTGGGCAGGCGTCGGCCTGGCGCTGCTGGCGCTGTTCTACGCGCTTTCGCCGATGCTTACGCCGTTCGTTGTGGCCGCCGTGTTCGCATACATCTGCAATCCGGCCGTCAACTGGATGGTCGCGCGCCATACGCCGCGCGCGCTCGCCGTGCTGCTCGTGATTGTGGGCATGGGAGCCGTGCTCGCCTTGCTGATCCTGATCTTTGCTCCCATGATTTATCGTGAGGCAGTGACGCTCATCGGGCGCCTGCCGGAGTTGATCGAGCTGCTCGACGTCCGTATGTCCCGGTTCCTGAGTTCGCGACTTGGCGTTGACGTGAACCTGGACGTGGCCTCCGCTAAGGAATGGGCCACCGAAAACCGGGAGGCCGCCACGGATCTTATCCCGGCGATTCTGAGTCGTGCGCGCGAAGGCGGTCTCGCCGTGATCGCCGTCGCTGCCAACCTGGTGCTGATTCCGATCGCGATGTTCTACCTGCTGCAGGCGTGGCCGCGCATCACCAACGGCCTGCAAGGCCTCATTCCGCGGCCGATGCTGTCACGCACGATGCGCATCCTGAACGAGATCGATTCGGTTCTGTCCGAGTTCATGCGCGGCCAATTGTCTGTCATGCTGCTGCTCGCGGTGTTCTATAGCGTCGGACTGTGGCTGGCGGGTCTCAAGTTCGCCCTGCCGGTCGGGGTCATCACCGGCCTGCTCGCATTCATCCCCTTCGTCGGCTTCGGCAGCGGTCTGATCCTGGCAATCCTCGCCGCGCTGCTGCAGGGCGAAGGCTGGCCGCCGCTGATCGGCGTCGGGGTGGTGTTCGGCATAGGACAACTCATCGAAACTTACGTGCTCACACCCTATCTCGTCGGCGAGCGCATCGGTTTGCATCCCTTGGCAGTCATCTTCGCGCTGATGGCTTTCGGCCACTTGTTCGGCTTCGTCGGCATGCTCGTCGCGCTGCCGGCCAGCGCCGCCCTTCTCGTCGGCTTGCGGGAGGTCCGGAACGAATGGCTCAGCAGTCCGGTGTACCTCGGCAACGACCGCCCACCCGGGGGCGATGCGCAATGAGGCAGATGGTGCTCGATCTGCAGCCCGACGCTTCGCCCGCATTCTCCAACTTCGTCACCGGTGCGAACGCTGCGCTGCTCATGGCACTGCAGGATGCAATCGGCGGGAACGACCATGTCTACCTGTGGGGACCGCCAGGAAGCGGCCGCACGCATCTTCTGCGTGCAGCGGTATCGGCGGCGGCCGAAGCGGGACGACCGGCGGCATATGTCGAGGGCGTCGCGGTCGGCGGAACGCTTGCGCAAGCGCCGGGGCTCATGCTGGCAATCGACGACGTCGAGTCGCTGTCGGAGGCCGGACGGATTGCACTATTCAACGCGTTCAATCGCGCACGATGCGACAGCCATACGCTCCTGATGTCCGGCGCCACACCTCCGCTCGAACTGCGACTGCGCGAGGACCTGCGTACCCGCATCGGTCAATGCCTGGTGTTCGAACTGCGGCCGCTCGACGACGCCACCCGTGCCGCGGTTCTCGCCACCCTCGCCGAACGCAGGGGTCTGCGCCTGCAACAGGAGGTGATCGATTATCTCCTGCGCCACGGCCGACGCGACATGCCAAGTCTGATCACCGCCGTGGATGCCATCGATCGCGCATCGCTGGAGTGCAAGCGCCCGGCGACGCTGCCCCTGCTCCGTAAGCTCATGCAGACCGGGCTCGACATCTGAAGCCGCACGTCGCACAGTCCCGATATGCAACTGCAAGGATTTACCTTGGAACTCGTTCTCTTCGACCTCGACAACACCCTGCTCGGCGGCGACTCGGATTTCGAGTGGGCACAGTTCCTCATCACCAAGGGCGTACTCGACCACGAGGTGTACGAAGCAACGAACGCCACCTTCTACGAGCAGTACAAGGCCGGTACCCTGGATATCTTCGAGTTTCTCGATTTTCAGCTCGCCCCGCTGGCGCGCCACCCCCGCACCCAACTCGACGACTGGCATCGCGAGTTCATGGAGACCATTGTTCGCCCCATGATCACCGACAGGGCCAGGGCACTGGTTCACGAACACGTGGAGCGGGGCGCGATGGTGGCGGTGGTCACTGCGACGAACAGCTTCGTCACCGGCCCGATCGTGCGCGAATTCGGCGTTTCCCATCTCGTCGCGACCATTGCGGCGCAGGAGAACGGCGCCTTCACCGGGAAGCCTCGCGGCATGCCGGCATTCAAGGCGGGCAAGATCGAACGGGTGGACAACTGGCTCGAATCCATGGGGCTGTACCGGGGCAGCTTCCGGCGCACCTGCTTCTACAGCGATTCGCATAACGATCTGCCGCTGATGATGTGCGTGTCCGATCCCGTTGCGGTCGACCCGGACGATCGGCTCCGGGAACATGCACTGTCACACGATTGGCCAGTCATTTCCCTGCGCTGAAATCGTCCCACGCAACCGGGTGCGCCGGGACACGCGCTGCATGCGATTGCGGCGGGTGCGCAGCGCATCCGTTGCTCACTGAGGGCGGCGCATCAGTTATGATTGCGCGCTCATGTTGATGCTCAGACTTCTGCCCCGATGATCCGCAAGCTGCTACGCAAGGTTTTCCGTCGCACCGGATCAGACCCCCGATCCGAACCGGCTCTGATTCCCGTGGCCCAGCACGGGATTCGTCGTGAGCAGTTGTCCCCGGCTGCATGCAAGGTGTGTACGGTGCTGCAGGAGAGCGGCCATGCCGCATTCATTGTCGGCGGGGCCATCCGCGACCTGTTGAGCGGGCATTCTCCCAAGGACTACGATATCGCTACCAGCGCCACGCCCGAACAAGTCCGCGCGCTTTTCCGGCGATCACGCATCATCGGCAGGCGTTTCAAGATCGTGCACGTAATGAACGGTCGCGAAACCATGGAGGTTTCCACCTTCCGCGCAGGCCACGACACCGAGGCGGGCCAGACCGACGAGCACGGGCGGGTGTTGCGCGACAACGTCTACGGGTCCCACGCGGAAGACGCCACCCGACGCGACTTCACGGTTAACGCCCTGTACTACGACCCGACGACCGAAACCATCGTCGACTATCACCACGGCGTCGCGGACATCCGCCAGAAGACGCTGCGCATGATCGGCGACCCGCGTGCACGCTACCGGGAGGATCCGGTACGCATGCTGCGCGCCGTGCGCCTGGCTGCGAAACTCGGGCTGAGCATCGATCCCGATGCCCGCAAGCCGATTCGAGAGATGGCGGTGCTCTTGGAGAACGTTCCCGCCGCGCGACTTTTCGACGAAATGTTGAAGCTTCTCTTTTCAGGCTACGCGGTCAAATGTCTGCAGCAGCTGCGTGAGGAGGGCCTGCATCACGGTCTGCTGCCGCTCCTCGACGTCATTCTCGAACAACCCATGGGTGAGCGCTTCGTTTGGTTGTCACTGGAAAGCACCGATGAACGGGTGCGCCAGGACAAGTCGGTCTCGCCCGGGTTCCTGTTTGCGACCCTGTTGTGGCACGAAGTGCTCGCAAGCTGGGAGGCACGCAAACGCGACGGCGAGCACGCCCAGCCGGCCCTGTTCGCCGCGATGGACGAAGTGCTCGACTCGCAGGCCCGCAAGCTCGCGATCACCCGCCGCATTGCGGGTGACATCAAGGAAATATGGGCACTACAGCCGCGCTTCGAGAAGCGCAACGGAAAATCGCCCTGGCGCCTTATCGAGCAGCCCAGCTATCGTGCCGGCTGGGACTTTCTCAAACTTCGTGCCGAATCGGGCGAGGTCATGATGGAACTCGTCGACTGGTGGCAGCGTTTCGCTCACGCCGGACACGAGGAACGCGAGGCCCTGGTGAACCGCGCCCCGGAATCGGAGGCTCCGGCCAGAAAGCGCAGGCGTCGCCGCAAGACCGCCGCGAAAGCCGAGGCGCAGTCCGATACGGCATGAGCTCTACAGAACAGCAAGCATCGAATGCGCGGGCGTTCGTCGCCTTCGGTGCGAATCTCGGCGATCCGGTTTCCGCATACCACCACGCCCTCGAAGCCATCGCCCGACTGCCCGGCACCACCGTGGTTCGGCAGTCGGCCCTCTACCGTACGGAACCGGTCGGCGTCCACAGGCAGCCGGACTACATCAATGCGGTGATCGAACTTGCTACCGACATGCCTGCGGAGGCCTTGCTCGAGGCCTTGCTCAAGATCGAAAGGACGGCCGGACGGACGAGGCGGACTCATCGTGCCCCTCGTACGCTGGATCTGGACCTGCTGCTCTACGATGATGCAGTGATCGACACCGCGAATCTGCAGGTGCCGCATCCACGCATGCACCGACGAGCCTTCGTGCTCGTTCCTCTCTCCGAGATCGCACCCGACGCCGACATTCCCGGCCATGGACGGGTGAGCGCGCTGCTGCCGCGCGTCGCCGACCAACTGGTCACGCGCCTGTAGGGCTGCGTCGGGATCGAACCGACGTCACCGGGCTTGACGACCTGTGGGCTCCAATGTGTATAGTGACCGAACACCACCGAGCGGGACGGGTCCGTCAATCCACTATGCTTGACAAGGCGCGGTACATTGTTGTCGAGGGTCCGATCGGCGCAGGCAAGACTTCGCTGGCGCGCCGGCTGGCGGAGCGGCTCGATGCGGACACCGTTTTCGAACAGCCCGAACGCAACGAATTTCTGGGCCGCTTCTATCAGAACCTCGATCGCTGGGCCCTGGCCACGCAGATATCCTTCCTGTTCCAGCGCATCGACCAGCTCGCCCTGCTCAGCGGCAACGACGGGAATGCGGACCGACGCATCGTATCGGACTTCATCCTCGACAAGGATCCCCTGTTCGCGTCGCTCAATCTGCCCGCGGACGAACTGAAGCTGTATCAGCGTATCTTCGAGAGCATGACACCCGCGAGCACCCGCAGGCCGGACCTGGTCATATACCTCCAGGCCAAGCCCGAAACCCTGATCGGAAGAGTGCACCAGCGCGGCATGGAGGCCGAACGCCGCATTACCGAGAACTATCTCGCGCGTGTTGCCGAACGCTATGCGCGCTTTTTCTATCAATACGATGCGGCTCCGCTCTTCATCGTCGATGCCGAAGTGCTGAATCCCGTCGATCTCGACGATGACTTCGACCTGCTGCTGGAGCGACTGCGCAGCATGCGCAGTTACAGGGAGTTCTTCGGCTACGCCGCCTGAGCCTGCGCCACCGTTCTGCCGACATCGTCGAAATGAGGCTTGTGCAGCGCAACGTTTTGCGAAACACTGCCGCCTCAAGCCCGGATACCTCCATATACGACTCCCAAGCAAACCCGACCCCCCGATCCGCCAGCGAATACACAGGAAACCCGGGCCAGGAGCAAGCAATGAGCTATCTACAAGACGACAAACCCGTAACCCTGTTCGAACTTGGCAAGATGCGCGCCGAGCACCGCAAGATCGCGATGCTCACCTGCTACGATGCAAGCTTTGCGGCCCTGCTCGAACGCGCCGGCGTTGACGCCCTTCTGGTCGGCGACTCGCTCGGCAACGTGCTGCAGGGGCACAAATCCACCCTGCCGGTGACCGTTGAACACATGGTGTACCACACCGAATGCGTTGCACGGGGCTGCACTCGGCCTTTTCTGATCACCGACATGCCCTTCGGCAGCTACCAGGAAAATCCGGAGCAGGCCATGCGCAATGCGGCGCGCCTGATGGCCGCCGGCGCGCAAATGGTCAAGCTCGAAGGCGGCGCCCATATTGCCGACACCATCCGCTTCCTGGTCGAACGAGGCGTGCCCGTCTGTGCCCACATCGGCCTGACACCCCAGTCGGTTCATCAACTCGGCGGTTATCGCGTCCAGGGCCGCAGCGAGAGCGGCGCCGCCCGGCTCAAGGCCGACGCGCTGGTGCTGGAACAGGCCGGTGCTGCTTTGATGGTCATGGAGATGGTTCCCGCCGTGGTCGCCACCGAGATCACGGCGAGCCTGAGCGCGATGGCAACCATCGGCATCGGGGCCGGTCGCGATTGCGACGGCCAGGTCCTCGTGCTGCACGACATGATTGGCGTATTCCCCGGACGCAAGGCACGCTTCGTCAAGAACTTCATGGAAGCTGCGGCCGGCATCGACGAGGCTGTCAGCCACTATGTCGTCGCAGTTCGGAACGGGAGCTTTCCTGCGCCCGAACACTGCTACTGATCCGGCCGCCGTCATCCCCGCAACCGGAAATACCACCATGCAGACACACACCTCGATCGAGAGCATTCGCAGCGCGCGCGCGCTGGCGGGCAAGGTTGCCTTCGTGCCTACCATGGGAAATCTGCATGCCGGTCACATCACGCTGATGCGTCAGGCCGGGACGAATGCCGACGCGGTGATTGCCAGCATCTTCGTCAATCGTCTGCAGTTCGGACCGGGTGAGGACTTCAGCAAGTATCCGCGCACACTGCAAGCCGATTGCGAGAAGCTCGAGGCGGCCGGGGTCGCCCACCTGTTCGCTCCCGATGAGCAGCTGATGTACCCGGAGCCCCAGAACTACCACGTCGACCCGGCTCCGGCACAGATATCGATCCTCGAAGGGGAGTTCAGGCCGGGGCATTTCCGCGGGGTCGCAACGGTGGTGCTGAAACTGCTCAACATCGTCCAGCCCGACATCGCGCTGTTCGGCAAGAAGGACTACCAGCAATTGATGGTGCTGTCCAACATGGTGCGCCAACTGGCCCTTCCGGTCGAAGTCCTGCCCGGCGAGACGGTGCGCGCCGACGACGGTCTTGCCCTGTCGTCCCGCAACGGCTACCTGTCACCTGAAGAACGGCAGGAGGCGCCACGACTGTTTCGCGAACTCAGTCGGATCGGCGAGGCGGTTCGTAGCGGAGACCACGATTTTCTCAAACTCGAGACCGAGGCCATGGCAGTCCTCGAGGCAAACGGCTGGGATCCCGACTACATCGCGGTACGCCGGCGCGCCGATCTGCAGCCCCCCTCCCAGGAGGACGATCCGCTCGTGGTGCTTGCCGCGGCGCGACTCGGACGAACCCGTCTGATCGACAATCTCGAGATCTGAACCGGCTGGGTTCCCTGGGAACAATCCGGCCCACCCATGTCAAACAATCCGTGGGCCCTCCAAGTCCCGGAACCGTTTCCTGGTGTGAGAGAATGCTGCGAACCACAAACGCAAGAGGGAGAGATGCCGCTATGACCGAGATTGTCGTTTCCGTCAAGCAGGTCCTGGACCGGAAGGGTTACAAGACGTATTCGGTAGGACCCGATACCAGCGTCTTCGATGCGCTCGCGTTGATGGCCGAGCACGACATCGGCGGAGTGCTCGTCATCGACCATGACCGACTGGTCGGGATCTTCACCGAGCGCGACTATGCCCGCAAGATCGTCCTCAAGGGTCTCAGTTCGCGCAACGTGACGGTCGGGGAGTTGATGACCACCAACGTTCAGACGGTCGGCCTCTCGGATCAGATCACCTCGGTGATGAACATGATGACGAACCTGCGCTTCCGCCACGTCCCGGTTGTGGAGGAAGGCAGGATCGTCGGCATCATCACCATCGGCGACGTCGTAAAGGCCGTGATGCAGGAGCAGAAAGTGACGATTCAGCATCTTGCCAACTACATCGCCGGCGACATCGCAACCTGAGACGCAGATCACCGGGTCATGCCTGCGTCACCGTACACGATTCCCTGGCGCGTCGCGGCAGATGAAACCTGCGGCTGTGCCGTTTCCGCACCAACGACGCGGATTCGCCGACCAGATTCCCACCCCGACTGGAGACTGCCGTGATCAGGGACCGAAGCCGCTTCGATGCGGCCATTGCAGCCTTCGACGCGGCCAACGCCGAAGACCCCAACCAGGAGATCGTCGACGGCAAGGTCTGCCCCAAGGAGTTGCTCTATGCGCAGCGCATGAGCGAGATGCTCGATCGTTTCGCACCCGACGCGCCCGAATCGGTCAGACTGGCAGTGCGCGCCCAACACATACAGCGCTGGAAAACCCCACGCAGCAGCTATCCGATGGACCGCCAGGGCTATCTGCAGTGGCGCACCGGCCTTTACAAGTTTCACGCGGAGACGGCCGCGCGGATCATGCGCGATGCAGGCTATGACGAACAAATGATCGAGCGTGTCAAGGCGGCCATTGGCAAGAAGGGGCTCAAGGTCAATCCCGAAACGCAGTTGCTCGAGGACGTGATCGACCTCGTCTTCATGGAACACTACTTGAAAGGTTTCGCCGCCCAGCACCCTGAGTATGACGAGGCGAAGTGGATCGAGATCATCCGCAAGACGTGGAAGAAGATGTCCGACCAGGGACGCGCTTTCGTGCTTCAGGGCGGGATCACACTCCCAGAGGCACTGGTTCCGTTGATCCACAAGGCCATTTCGTAAGCTTGCGTGATGACGCCACGGGCCGCAGCCTTGCTCAAGTCCGTCGCATCAGTCGGCAAGCGCCTTGTCGACGATCTCCGCCACATCGGGCGATAGCCTCGACGCTTCGCCAACCTGCACCAGGCGCGCGCGGATGGACTCCTGCAGCGCGGGGGTGAAATGGCGCCAGTTCTCCATCGCCCGGGCAAGACGCGCCGCGACCTGCGGATTGCGCGCGTCGAGTGCGACTACCTGTTCGGCCCAGAAGGCATGGCCGCTCCCGTCCGCAGCGTGGAACTCTGCCGGATTCGACCTGAAGAAGCTGCCCAGGAGCGCGTAAACCTTGTTTGGATTGGACATCGAAAAGGCGGGATGATCGAGCAAGGTGCGCACACGCGCCAGCACCGGTTTTTCGTCCGCGCGGCGGCGCCACATGATCGCCTGCAGTGCAAACCACTTGTCCAGCACCAGCGTATCGTCGCGAAAGCGTGCATAAAAGGTCTCGAGGGCATGCTCGCCCGTGGCGCTGCCCCCCAGCACCAGCGCGCCAAGTGCACCAAAACACTCGGTCATGTTCGAAGCATACTCGCACTGTGTTTCAGCGCGGGCCACCCCTTCGGCGACCTCGCCGGCCACCAGATACCGCAGGGCCAGATTCCGCAGTGCACGCCTTCCCGCGTCGGCGGGATGATAGCGATAGGCGCCGTGGACTTCGAGTGACTTGTAAAGATCGAGCCACTCATCCGCAAGACTCCGGCCAATCTCGGCCATCAGCACGATGAGGGCATTACGCAGCCCGATGGGGTCGGCCGGCGTCATGCGTTCGAGCAGATAGTTCTCACCCGGAAGGGTTGCCGCCTGCGCACGGAAGGCCGGCTCCAGCGCATCATTCACGACCAGCGCACGGAAAGCCTCGATGAAAGCGACCGGAACCCTTGCTTCGAGGCCCTCACCGAGGTCCGAGGATAATGCTAGCGCGACGCGTTCTGCATACCGCTGGGCCGCGTCCCAGCGGTTGAATGGATCGGAATCGTGAGCCATGCGGAACGCAACCCGCGCGTCGCTCTCTTCCAGCTCGAGCACCACCGGTGCAGAGAATCCCCGCAGCAGTGACGGCACCGGCTCTGCAGGCAGGTCAACGAAGTGGAAGGTGTGTTCGCTCTCGACCAGCTCGAGCAAGCGCGTCGTCGGTCCGGGATGCGTTTCCCCCTCCAGGCGCAACGGAAGATCGTCTCCGTCAGGCCCGATCAGGCCGATCGCGACCGGAATGTGGAGAGGCTGCTTTTCACTCTGTCCGGGAGTGGAACGGGTGTGCTGTGACAGGGTGAGCACGTACATCCCGGCGCTGCCGACCCACTTCCCCGATGCCCGCAACAGGGGTGTGCCGGCCTGACCGTACCAGCGCATGAACTGATCCAGATCGCGCCCGTTCGCCTCGGCCAGGCATTCCACGAAATCGTCGCAGGTCACCGCCTGGCCATCGTGGTAACTGAAATACAGATCCATGCCGTTGCGGAAACCCTCCCGACCCAGCAGCGTGTGCAGCATGCGAATGACTTCGGCACCCTTCTCATAGACCGTGGCAGTGTAGAAATTGTTGATCTCCTGATAGCTGTCAGGACGGATCGGATGGGCCATCGGCCCGGCATCCTCCGGGAACTGCTCAGTACGCAGGGCACGTACGTCGTCGATGCGCTTGACCGCGCGGGCGGAATCCGCTCCCTGTTCGCCGGCTGCAGCGGCAAGCATGTCGGCCAAGAACTGCTGGTCTCGAAAAACGGTCAGTCCTTCCTTCAAGGTCAGCTGGAACCAGTCGCGGCATGTCACCCGATTTCCGGTCCAGTTGTGGAAATATTCATGCGCAACGACGCTCTCGATGTGCTCGTAGTCTGCATCCGTGGCGGTGTCTGGCCGGGCAAGAACGAACTTCGCATTGAAGATGTTGAGCCCCTTGTTCTCCATCGCCCCCATGTTGAAATCGCTCACCGCGACGATCATGAAGCGCTCGAGATCGAGTTCCAGCCCGAACGTCTCCTCATCCCATCTCATCGCATGGATCAGAGCGTCCATCGCATGGGCGGCACGGTCCTGATTGCCTTCCTCGACCCATACCTGAAGCAGGACCTCACGCCCGGACATGGTTTCGGCCCGACGCTCCACGGCGACCAGGTCTGCGGCCACGAGCGCGAACAGATACGACGGCTTCGGAAAAGGATCCTCCCAGCGGGCGAAGTGCCGCCCGCCGTCGAGTTCGCCCTGAGCAACGAGATTCCCGTTGGACAACAGCACCGGACAGCGCTCACGGTCCGCTTCGAGCGTGACCGTGTAGCGCGCCATCACGTCAGGACGGTCGGGAAAGAACGTGATCCGGCGGAATCCCTCCGCCTCGCATTGCGTGTAGAAGCCCTCCCTTGACAGGTAGAGCCCGGACAACGTGGTATTGGCACGTGGATTGACGCGCGTGACGATTTCCAGCTCGGCCTTGTCGCCCGCTACGGCTACTTCAATGCCCTCGTCCGTATGCCGACACTGCCCCTCTGCGGCGATGACGCCGTCCACGCTGACACGGATCAGTTCCAGGCCCACCCCGAAAAGGGGAATCGGACCTTCGGGGCCGTCGGGATTGCGTACGCACCGGAGTCTGCTCGTGATCAGCGAATCCTCTGGCTCCAGGCTGAAATGCAGGTCGACGCGCGTCACGGTCCACGCCAGGGGCGCATAGTCAGCGCGGTGAATGGTTGGGGACGTATCGTTATTCATTATGTAAAACTTGCCATTTGAAGGGCTGTTGCTCAAGGTCTCTTCCGGTTCGCGATCAGCACGTCGCACGGCGCATGCTCAACGACCTGACGTGTGACACTGCCGAGAACAAGCTCCTCCATCGTTCCTAGACCCTGCTTGCCCATCGCGATCAGATCACATTCGAGCGACTGCACCTGCTCCAGGATTCCGCTGGCCGGCTGTCCATAGACCAGGACAGTGCGAATCGACGCGGCGGGCACCCCCGTGCTCGCCACCAGATCTTCCAGTCGCCGCAGCGCTTCCTCACGGGCCGCTTCACGCAGCTCATTAACCTTGGACTCCTCGACACCGGCCTGACGCAGGTGTCCTTCATACGGAACTTCGAACGCATGCAGGAGGATCAATTCTGCGTCCGGCGCAACCGAGCGCGCAAGGGCAATGGCGGCCTGGGAGCGCTCGGAAAAGTCGACTGGAATCAGTGCCCGTTCATAGCGGACAGCCGGTGCAAGCCTGACGATCAGCATCGGCAATGTCGTCTTGCGCAGCACGCGCTCCGTGGTCGAACCGAGCAGCATGTCTCTGACGAATCCGCCGCCGTGCGCACCCAGCACCAGCAGATCGGCGCCCGTCCCGTTCGCATAGGCGTCGATTTCCCGCAGCACCGAGCCCGCGGCGACGCTTGTCTGCGCACTTACCCCGTGCCGCTCCGAAATTCCCTGCTCGAGTTCGTGGAGGCGATCCAGCGACTCCTTGAGGAGCGCATCCTCCAGTTCATCGCTCGCATCCGGGGACAGCAGGTCGTGCAGCGAGTCCAGGGTGCCGCGGCCGATCACGTTCGTGATGGCCAGACCGGCACCGGTCTGCGCCGCCAGCATGGCAGCCCGTTCGACTGCATTCGCTGCCGATTCGGAAAAGTCAGTGGCTGCAAGTATCTTCTGAATCCCGCTCATTCGATTATCTCCTCAATACCCATGGGGCTTTACGATGGCTGGGCCCAACTCGACGGGGTGCTGACGAATCATCGGCGAGCGGGAACGGTGTCCCGGCCCTCGCCAAAGGAATCGACGGTATGGCCGGGCGCCGGCAACCTGTTCAGGCAAATTTCGCCGGGACGGTCCTCCTGATCAGGGCCTTCTCGGCCTCGACCAGCAACAGCACGATGATACCGAAAGCGACGATCCGCAACCATGCCGCAAGATCCAGTCCTGCCGTGCCGAACAGCGTCTGCATCCCCGGCACATAGGTGAACGCGGCCTGGGCGAGCACAAGCATCGCGATCGCCACGAGCACGTACCGGTTGCCTGTGAGCCCGTCGCGATTGAGGATGGATCCGGTGAAGCTGCGCACATTGAACAGGTAGAAGGCCTCGCCTATCAGCACCGCGTTGACCGCCGCCGTGCGCGCGACTTCGAGGTGTTGGCCGCGATCGAGTTCCCACACGAAGAAGCCCATTCCACCCGCGACGAGCAACAATCCGACGAACACGACGCGCCACATCAGATGGGGGCTCAGGATCGGCTCGGAAGGAGCCCGCGGGGGGCGCCGCATGATGTTGCGCTCCGGACGCTCGAACGCCAGGGCGAGCGCCAGCGTGACCGCGGTGATCATGTTCACCCACAGGATCTGCGCCGGCGTAATCGGCATGGTCATGCCGAACAGGATTGCGAAGAACACGATCGCCGCCTGTCCTATATTGGTCGGAAGGATGAACGCGATGGCCTTCCTGATGTTGTCGTACACCGTGCGCCCTTCCTCGACAGCCGCGGCAACGGACGCGAAGTTGTCGTCCGCAAGCACCATCTCGGAGGCTTCCTTGGCCGCTTCGGTACCCTTGTGCCCCATCGCCACCCCGACGTCGGCGCGCTTGAGGGCGGGCGCATCATTGACGCCGTCGCCGGTCATCGCCACGACCTCGCCCCGCGCCTGCAGCGCGGTCACGAGGCGCAGTTTGTGCTCGGGACTGGCGCGCGCAAAGATCTCGGTGTCGACCACCATCGCCGCAAGCGCTTCATCGTCCATCCGTTCGATTTCGGCCCCCGTTACCGCACGTACTTCCGCTGCGAGACCGAGCCGGACACCGATCGCCTTGGCGGTGGCGACATGGTCACCGGTAATCATCTTTACCCGGATACCCGCCGAGAGGCAGCGCGCGACCGCCTCGATCGCCTCCTCCCGCGGCGGATCCGACAGACCGAAAACCGCGAGCAGGGTGAAGCCGCCACGCTCCACGTCATCGAAAGTCAGCGCCTTGAGTGCATCCTCTCCCTCGCGCACCGCAACCGCCAGCAGGCGCATGCCTTCGGCCGCGATCCGGTTCATTGCCGGTTGCCACCACGCCGTGTCGAGCGGCGCTTCATCGTCGATCAAGCGTTGACGCGAACACAACTCGAAGACCCGCTCTGGCGCCCCCTTGAGGTATATCAGTCCCCGCCCCCTGTGGTCATGATGCAGGGTCGCCATGAATCGATGCTCGGACTCGAACGGAATCACATCCGTGCGCGGCAGGGATTCGCACTCGAACCCCGGTTCCAGTCCCGCCTTCAGCGCGGCCGTAAACAATGCACCTTCCGTCGGATCACCTCTCAGGCGCCACTCGCCCCCCTCCTCACCAACGCTGGCATCGTTGCACAACAGCGCGCCACGCGAAGCCGCCAGCAGGACCGGTGCTTTCTCGACCGCGATCTCCCCGGCCGGCATCGTCGCCGGCGACTTGTCCTCGGCGCAGTCGAACAGTTCGGTCCCGAACAGCACCCGGATCAGAAGCGATTGTTCAACTGCCGGGTCCCCGTTGGCGAGGCGCTCGAACGCACCGTGCGGGGCATATCCGACGCCGGACACGGCAAAGCGTTCTGTCGCAGTCAGCACCCGCTGCACCGTCATCTCGTTTCGCGTGAGTGTGCCGGTCTTGTCCGAACAGATCACGGTCACCGATCCGAGGGCCTCGACCGACGGCAATCTGCGCACGATCGCGTTGCGCCGCGCCATGCGCTGAACGCCGATCGCGAGCGTGATCGTCATGATCGCCGGCAGGCCTTCAGGGATCGCCGCCACCGCAAGGCCGACCGCAGCGAGAAACATTTCGCCCGCGGTATAGTCGCGAATCAGTATCCCGAATGCGAACGCGACGCCTGCCACGAGCAGAATGGCCCAGGTCAACCAGTGCCCGAACAGCGCGAGCTGGCGCAAAAGCGGCGTGGTCAGTTCCTCAACCGTGCCGAGCATGGCGCTGATCCGGCCGATCTCGGTTGCGGCGCCGGTTGCGACAACTACGCCGGTTGCCTGACCGTATGCAACCAGCGTTCCGGAGTAGGCCATCGAACTGCGGTCCCCGAGGGAAGCATCCGCGGCCACCGCATCCGCGGCTTTCTCGACGGGGACCGATTCCCCGGTGAGGGCGGCCTCCTCCATTCGCAGGCTGCGCACCTCGAGCAGCCTCAAATCAGCCGGAACCTTGTCCCCCGAAGCGAGGAAGACGATGTCGCCCGGTACCACATCCTCCGCCGGAATCGCCTTTCGATGGCCGTCGCGCAGGACCTGCGCACGCAAGGACAGCATCTTGCGGATCGCGTCGAGTGCCTGCTCGGCCTTGCCCTCCTGGATGAATCCGATGATGGCGTTGATGACGACCACGCCAAAGATCACGCCGCTGTCGATCCAGTGGCCCAGCAGCGCGGTCACGACGCCCGCAGCAATGAGCACGTAGATCAGGACATTGTGAAACTGAAGAAGGAAACGCACGAGCGGGCCACGGCGCTTCGGCGCCGGGAGTTCGTTGCGACCATGGCGTTTCAGTCGATGGGCCGCCTCCACGGCCGACAGCCCCGCAGCGCGTGTCACCTCGAGCTCGCGAAGGACGTCTTTCGCTGGTCGCGCGTGATGAGGTCTGCTCTCCTGTCCATCCGAAGAGTACGGGTCTGTCATGAAGCCCTTTCGAGGGATAGCGGATTGGATGCTTCGCCGATCTTAACCGATCGGAGCAGCGGTCTGCGTGACGCGGCTGACTCAATCAGGCGGGGAGACCGGCATCAGGACCACTCGGGTCCCTGCAAGGCGGTCGTGCAGGAACTGGCGATCACGATCGACCAGCGCCCAGGCGAGGCCGAGGCCAAGACAAAGGACGGACGGCCAGGCCAGCACATAGCGAAGGCTGGCTGTTCCGATCCCCAGCGGGCGTCCGTCGGACTCGCGCACCAGCTTCAGGCGCCAGGTCTGCATCGCCAACGTCTGCCCCTGCCCTGCCCAGTACCAGACGAAATAGAGGCCGAGCAAAGCAAACACGTGCGCCCACATCAACCATCCGGGCAGCAACAGATCGAAGAACATGCCCAGCAGCACGTAGGGAAGGATGAATGCCAGGCCGAGAACGCCAAGAAGCAGCAGACATTCGTAAAGCAGGCTCGCAAGGCGCCGACGCAGCCCGGCCAGCTCGACTATCAGGCGCGGGGAGGCGGCAGTTTCGGGATGCATGGAAGCCATGTCGCTGTTCATTTCGGAGCGGGATCGAAGCCTACCTGCGTTCCGACCGCGCCGGTCCGGCATCCTCACGGCGGCGACGTTCCTCCGGCGGCAGGTTCCTGTATTGCTGCCACTGCTCGCGCAGGCTCTCGCGCTGCTCGGGTGGGATCTTGCGCAAGGCGCGGTACTGGTCGCGCGCGCGCTCACGCTCTTCCGGACTGAGATCGGCCCACGCGCGCATGCGCTGACGGATGCGCGACCGTTCCTCGGGAGTCAACCGTTCCACGCCGTCGGCTATTCCGATCCACTTCTGCCGGTCTGCGTCGCCCATGGCGTCCCAATCGCGTTCGAGAGGTCCGAGGACATCACGCTGGGATGAAGTGAGTTCATGCCATTCCGGAGCGCCCAGCGGCGTCAATGCAAGGGCTGGAAGAGCCAGCAGCAAGAAGATGATCAGGATTGCGATTCGCGAGACAGCCATGCCCTGAAATCCTGATCCAGATACGCTTCGATCGGCAGATCGTCCATCAGCAGCGCTGCATCGACCTCCTGCAGGACGGTAACGCGCGAGACGGTCGCCCAATAGTCGCCCGCCATGAACACCAACAGCACCACCATTGCCATCCCCGCGGATCTCAATGCGGGCATGAAGCCCAAACGCATGCGAAGCCGTAAGGCATGATCGAACAAAGTCGCGAGCAGGCCCGGACCACGCCGTACTCCCACGGCGAGGGCGCGCGCCGCGCGAAGCCGCTCACAAACGGAAGGATCGAGTTGCCGTGCCGCCGCGGACAGGTGGCCCGCCACCCTGCGCGCGAAAATTTCATCGTTCATGGAGCAATACCTTTTGCCTTGAGAGCTGCAGCCAAGGTCCGTGTTGCCCGCGAGCAATGCGTCTTCACGCTTCCTTCGGAGCACCCCATGGCCGCGGCGGTTTCGGCAATATCCATCTCCTCCCAGTAACGCATCAGAAACGCCTCGCGTTGACGCAGGGGCAGCCGTGCCACTTCTTGCTCGATCGCTGCCATGATGCGGGCCCGCTCATGCAGCCGGTGAGGGGTCTGCGCGTCGTGATCGTCTTGCTCCGCAAGCAGGGTGTCGAGCGGGTCGGCCGCGTCCTCGTCCCCGTCAGCATCCCTGAAGAGTTCCGAGAACGTGGTCGTCCAGTGACCGCGCACCTTCTGGCGGCGCAGCATATCGTAGATCACGTTGCGCAGGATACGCTGGAAAAGCCTGGGGAACTCGTCTGCCGGTCGGTGACCGTAGCTCACCGAGAGCTTAAGCATTGCATCCTGCACGGCATCGAGCGCCGCGTCGTCGTTTCTGAGGGTATAGACAGCATGCTTGAATGCACGGCGTTCGACACCTTCGAGGAACGTGGAGAGTTCTGCACGGGAAGCCAGCTGGTAATCCTTGAATTGTCGGAAACGACGGGCAGCCTTGCGCGACGCAGCAACATCCTTGACCAAAAAGCAGCCGAACGGTAACGTTCGTCGTTTGGAATCTGTGCGAAGGCGAGCTTGCGATGGTGCTGACTGGAGCGGAAATTGTAATCAGGTGCCTTCAGGAAGAAAAGGTCGACTATGTGTTCGGCTATCCGGGTGGTGCCGTACTGTTCATTTACGATGCGCTCTTCAACCAGGATCAGGTGCGTCACGTGCTCGTACGCCACGAGCAGGCAGCGGTTCACGCCGCCGACGGCTACGCCCGTTCGACCGAGAAAGTCGGCGTTGCGCTCGTGACCTCCGGTCCGGGTGCGACCAACGCGGTCACCGGAATCGCGACGGCCTATTGCGATTCCATTCCGGTGGTGATCATCTCCGGTCAGGTTCCGACGGCGGCGATCGGCCAGGATGCCTTCCAGGAAGTCGACACGGTCGGCATCACCCGGCCCTGCGTGAAGCACAATTTCCTCGTAAAGGACGTCCGGGACATCGCCGTCACGATGAAAAAGGCATTCGTTCTGGCCAGGACCGGGCGCCCCGGGCCGGTCCTTGTCGACATTCCCAAGGATGTGTCGATGCACAAGTGCGAATTCGACTATCCGGCGGAAGTCCCGATGCGCTCTTACAATCCCGTCCTCAAGGGCCATCAGGGGCAGATTCGCAAGGCCGTGCAGATGCTTCTGGAAGCAAAGCGGCCGATGATCTACACGGGTGGTGGCGTCATTCTCTCCAATGCAGCGGAACAGCTCACGAAGCTGACGCGCCTGCTCGGTTTTCCCATCACCAACACGCTCATGGGCCTGGGCGGCTACCCCGCCAGCGATCGCCAGTACCTGGGAATGCCCGGCATGCACGGGACCTACGAAGCCAACATGTCGATGCATTTCTGCGATGTGCTGCTGGCCATCGGCGCACGCTTCGATGACCGCGTGATCGGAAATCCGGCGCATTTCGCCGAGGAGCCACGCAAGATCGTGCATGTGGACATCGATCCGTCGTCCATTTCCAAGCGGGTAAAGGTCGACATCCCGATCGTCGGCGACGTCCGCGAAGTGCTCGGGGAAATGGTCCGGCAAATCGAAGCATCCGCGACCCGCCCGGATCCCGACGCGCTCGGCAACTGGTGGAAGCAGGTCGAGGAATGGCGCCGCCGGGACTGCATGAAGTTCAAGAACTCGGACCAGATCATCAAGCCGCAGTATGTCGTGCAGAAACTGTGGGAAATCACGGGGGGGGACGCATTCGTCACTTCCGACGTCGGCCAGCACCAGATGTGGGCAGCCCAGTACTACCGTTTCGACAAACCGCGTCGCTGGCTCAATTCAGGCGGCCTCGGCACCATGGGCGTCGGCCTGCCGTATGCGATGGGAGCCCAGCTTGCCCATCCGGATTCACCGGTGGCATGTATTACCGGCGAGGCATCGATCCAGATGTGCATTCAGGAACTGTCGACGTGCAAGCAGTTCCGCCTTCCGATAAAGATCTGCAACCTCAACAACCGCTATCTGGGAATGGTGCGCCAGTGGCAGGAGCTGTTCCACGGCGGGCGCTACTCCGAATCCTACATGGACTCGCTGCCGGACTTTGCCAGGCTGGCCGAAGCGTACGGCCATGTCGGAATTCGGGTGGACAAACCCGGCGATGTGGAGGGCGCGATCCGTGAAGCGTTCAGCCGGAAGAACGATCTGGTGTTCCTCGACTTCCAGGTGGATCAGACCGAGAACGTCTACCCGATGGTCCAGGGGGGCAAGGGTCTGACCGAAATGATCCTGTCGGCTGAAGATCTCTGACCCCCGACGCGAGTGCACAACTTGTGAGGATTTCCTTCCGGCACGGCACCCGCACACTTTCTTCGACCCTCGCAAGAGCTAATCATGAGACACGTCATCTCCCTGCTGATCGAGAATGAATCGGGCGCCCTGTCGCGAGTCTCGGGGCTGTTCTCGGCTCGCGGCTACAACATCGAATCGCTGACCGTCGCACCGACCGAAGACGCATCGATGTCGCGCATGACCATCGTGACGACGGGCTCGGACGACATCATCGAACAAATCACCAAGCAGTTGAACAAACTCGTCGAGGTGATCAAGGTCGTCGACATTTCCGAATCGGCCCACATCGAACGCGAACTCATGCTGGTCAAGGTTCGAGCAACCGGCAAGGACCGCGAGGAGATGAAACGGATGACGGACATCTTCCGCGCCCGCATCGTAGACGTGACGGAGGGCTCCTATGTCATCGAGCTCACCGGGAACCAGGCAAAGCTTGATGCATTCATCGGCGCGATCGGGCCCGATCTCATCCTCGAAACCGTCCGTTCCGGAATCTGCGGCGTCGGCCGCGGTGACCGGATTCTGAAAATCTAGGAACACTGAAACGAGGAATCAAATGAAAGTCTATTACGACAAGGACGCCGATCTCTCCCTCATCAAGGGCAAGAAGGTCACCATCGTCGGCTACGGCTCACAGGGCCACGCACACGCCCAGAATCTCTCCGACTCCGGCGTCAAGGTCACTGTCGGCCTGCGCAAGGGTGGCGTGTCCTGGGACAAGGCCAAGTCGGCAAGACTCAAGGTCGAGGAGATCGCAAAGGCCGTCAAGAGTGCGGATGTCGTCATGATCCTCCTGCCGGACGAGAACATCCCCCAGGTCTACAAGGACGAAGTCGAGCCCAACATCAAGAAGGGCGGGACGCTGGCCTTCGCACACGGATTCAACATCCACTACAACCAGGTCGTGCCGCGCGCCGATCTGGACGTAATCATGGTCGCGCCCAAGGGCCCGGGCCACACGGTCCGTTCCGAATACCTCAAGGGCGGCGGCGTGCCGTCCCTGATCGCGGTGCACCAGGACAAGTCGGGCAAGGCCCGCGATATCGCCCTGTCGTATGCGGCGGCCAATGGCGGGACCAAGGGTGGTGTGATCGAAACGAACTTTCGCGAAGAAACCGAAACCGACCTGTTCGG
>CAYOKH010000025.1:0-22376 GCA_964404505.1 uncultured Azoarcus sp. | reverse complement strand
TCGCCGGCTGCCGCCGCAAGTGCGGCACGGTGGCGAGGTGAGCGGCCAGGCCGATGCTCACCGCGCAGCATCCGGCCCGCTCCGAGCATGGCGCCCACGACGAGCGCCGCAATCCCCGTCAGCGATGCCCGTTTGCGGACCATGGGGCGGAGCGCAACGACCCACGTGTCAATCGGACGTCAGGAACGTGTCAGGACCGGCTCAGATCCACCCTGAACTCGCACCCGCCCCCTTGGCGCTCTGCGAGGCTGATCTGCCAGCCTTGCCGGGCACAGATCCGCTGCACCAGCGACAGCCCGATTCCGGAGCCGTCGCCGCGACTCTCGTCGCCGCGCGTGAAGGGAGCGAACATCCGTTCGCGATCGGTTTCGGGAATGCCCACGCCCGAGTCGACGACGCGAAAGCCGCCCGTGTGGACGATGACCCGCACGAAACCGTGGTCCGTGTAGTGCAACGCATTGCGCAGAAGGTTGGACAGCACCGCACGCAGCATCGGTGTCGAATACCGGCCGCGATCGTCCGATTCAACCACCAACTGGAGGTCGAGTCCTCGTCGCACGGCGTCGTCGTGCCAGTTGCGGACCTGCTCTTCGGCGATGTCTCCGAGTAGCGCCTCGGCGCCGTCCTCGGCGGTCTTGGGGCTACGCGCAAGGCGCAGGATGGTATCGGCCAACTCCAGCATCTCTCCGCAGGCCCGCTGAATGCGCCCGATATGGGCGCGTTTGCGTTGGTCCTCCACGCCCTGGGCGAGCATCAGTTCGCAACTGCTCGCGATGACCATCAGCGGCGTGCGCAGTTCATGACTGACATCGCTGGTGAACATCCGCTCGCGCTCGATCGCCTCGCGCAAGCGTCCGAGGGTGTGATCGAATGCCTCGGCAAGCCGGCCGACTTCGTCGTCCGCGTAGTCCGGTGCAAGGGGCGGAGCCAGAGGAAGCAACTGGTCCCGGTGTTGAACTTGCCGGGACAGGCGGACGACGGGCGAGATCACACGCCGCGCCATGATGAAGCCGAGTGCCAATGCGGCCAGAGCGCTGGCGACGAAGCCAACTGCGGTGGTTCTCTGAAACATGCGTTCGCGCTTCTCGAACTCCTCGAGTGTCGCGACCAGCGCATGACGGACCGTGCCCTCGGCGCGGATCAGGACGTGGACCTCGCCACTGTCGCGGCGGACCTCGTGGAAGCCGTCCTCCAGCGTGTTCAACCATTCGGGCCAGGCGTGGTAGCCGTTCGGACCGCTCTCGAAATAGCGCGTTTCGGGGCCGAGATAAGGTGTGACGCCCTGGGCCATGGCCGAACGGATGAACGCCAGTTGCCGATGCATGGATTCGCTGGCGAGATCGATCTCGGCCTGGTCTACCGCGATCACGATGGCGAGCGAGAACAGGGCCGCGACCACTGTCGTCATCAGCGTGAACGCGATGACAATACGCCGTCGAAGACTATGTCTTGCCTGCATCGTCGGAGGGCGCGAGACGGTAGCCTATGCCGTGCACCGTGTGTACGAGCCGTGCGGGGAAGGGCTTGTCGATCAGTGTGCGCAGATTGTGCACATGGCTGCGCAGGCTGTCCGAGTCGGGTGGGTCGTCGGCCCACAGCGCTGCCTCGAGTTCCTCGCGCCGCACCACTGCGGGGCTCTTCTGCATCAGGACCGCGAGCAGCTTGAGCCCGATCGGGCCGACGTGAATCGCCCGTCCGGCGCGACTGACTTCGAGCGTATCCAGATCGTAATGCAGGTCCGCCACGACGAGTTCCCTGCGTCCGTGGCCGCGGCCGCGCCGCAGCACCGCATCGATGCGTGCGGCCAGCTCGGACAGCGCGAACGGCTTGGTCAGGTAGTCGTCGGCACCGGTGCGAAATCCCTGCAGGCGGTCGTCGAGTGCATCGCGTGCGGTCAGCATGATCACCGGGGTGCTCACGCGCTCGCTTTCGCGCAGACGTCGACACAGCGTATAGCCGTCGATGCCTGGGAGCATCACGTCCAGTAGGATCAGGTCGTAAGGGTTGGTCGCCGCCAGATGCATGCCGGTCATTCCGTCCTGGGCGCAATCGACGTCATAACCCCTGAGTGTCAGGTAATCGGTCAGGTTCGCGAGGATGTCGCGATTGTCCTCGATCAGCAACAGGCGCATCCGCGGGTCAATCCATGCTTCCTGCCGGATTGGCAGAGTAACCGGTGCGGGGGATCACGCTATCCAGTGCCCGGACTTGCCGCCCATCTTTTCGCGCAAGGCGATCCCGTGCATCTGCATCCCGCGGTCCACGGCCTTGCACATGTCGTAGATGGTGAGCAGGGCCACGTTCACGCCCGTCAGTGCCTCCATCTCCACGCCGGTGCGTCCCACCGTCTCGGCGGTGACGGTGCACGTCACCGTGCTCGTCGCCTGGTCCAATGTGAAATCGACCGCAACCCTGGTCAACGGGATCGGATGACACAGCGGGATGAGGTCGCTCGTGCGCTTGGCGCCCTGAATGCCGGCGATGCGCGCGATGCCCAGCACGTCGCCCTTCGCGGCGCTCCCGGCCTGAACCATGTCGAAGGTCTCCGGCTGCATCGAGATGCTGCCGCGTGCAACGGCAACGCGGCGCGTCTCGTCCTTGTCACCCACATCGACCATGTGGGCCTGTCCTTGCGTGTCGAAGTGGGTGAGCGATCGTGTCATGCCCTTGAGGCGCTGGTCGGCTGCGTGCCGACACATCGGCGCGGAACGGAATCGATGGAAGGGATATCATAGCATTCGATGATCAAGCGTCTTCTCCTCCTGTTGCTGTGCCTGGCGCTCGTGCCGGGTACAGCCGTCGCCGATCTCCCTGACCTGGGGGATGTCGCAGCGTCCGAACTTTCCACGTTGGCTGAACGCCGACTGGGGGAGTCCATCATGCGCGAGATTCGCTGGCGGGATCCGTCATATCTCGACGATCCGGAGATCGAAGGCTATCTCAATCGCATCGGCAGGCGCCTCGTCGCAGGAAGCGATCAACCCGACCGGACCTTCGAGTTCTTCGTGATCGATGATCCCACCCTGAATGCGTTCGCGCTCCCTGGCGGATACATCGGGGTGCACTCGGGACTGGTGCTGACGGCCGAATCGGAATCGGAACTTGCGGCGGTACTCGGCCACGAGATCGCCCACGTCACGCAGCGGCACATCGCGCAGTTGTTCGGCAAGCAGGGTCAGGCCAGCATGGTGATGCTCGCGTCGCTGCTGGTCGCGATCCTTGCGGCGAAAAGCAACTCCCAGGTCAGCGAGGCGGCGCTTGCCGCGGGGCAGGCAGGAGTGATCCAGTCGCAACTCGGTTACACCCGTACATTCGAGCGGGAGGCGGACCGGATCGGCTTGCAGATCATGGAGCGGGCGGGCTTCGATGTACGCGCCAAGCCCAGTTTTTTCGAGCGTCTGCAGCGTTCGAGCCGACTATACGAGAACAATGCGCCGGGCTACCTGCGGACACACCCGCTGACCGAGGAGCGTATCTCCGATATCAGCAACCGCGTCGCCCAGATGCGTTATCGGCAGGTTCCCGATTCCCCCGATTTCGCCTTTGTCCGCGCCAAGCTGCGCGCTTCGTCCGGCTCGGCGGTCGACCGGGTCAGGGATTACGAGACTTCGATCGCCGGGGGTACCGACGATGCCGCTGCACGCTATGCGCTGGCGCGTGCCCTGCTGCGCGCGGGTCGGGTCGAGGCTGCATGGGAGGCCGTGGAGGCCCTGCGCCATTCGGCCGAACCCTCGCCTTTCATCGAGACCCTGGCTGCCGAAACGCGACTCGCGGCGCGCGACCCGTTTGCAGCCGCCGAGATCATGGAGGCGGCTGTGGTGAACTTTCCGGACTACGCGTCGTTACGTTATGTGCTCATCGACGCGCTGATCCAGGGCGGGCGAGCAGCAGATGCGGCATCCCTGGCGCGAGCGGGCCTGCAGCGCGACAGCGGGGACGTGCACCTGTGGGTTCTCTCTTCCCGTTCAGAGGGAGCCCTGGGCAGGCTGAGTGCCTACCACCGCGCCCAGGCGGAAGTGTACGCGATCAGGGGCAGCCTGCCTGCGGCAATAGAACAGCTCGAACTCGCGCGGCGTGCCGGCGACGGGGATTTTTTCGAACTTTCTGCGATCGATGCACGGATGCGCGAGCTTCAGGAGGAGGAACGGCAGCGCCGGGCGGATGAGAGTCGCTGACCTCCTTCAGGCACATGCTCCCGTTACCGGCCTTGGCCGGCTCACCCGAATGTTTCGTGCGGGTGTAAACTGTGCCGGTTTTCCGACGAAGGATGATGCAGTATGAATTTTGACAAGGAAGTCGATGCACGCGGGCTGAGCTGCCCGCTTCCCATCCTGCGCGCCAAAAAGGCCCTGGCCGAGATGCAGGCTGGTCAGACCCTGCGCATCGTAGCTACCGACCCGGGTTCCGTGAAGGATTTCCAGGCATTCGCGAAGCAGACCGGCAACGAGTTGTTGAGCCAGGGCGAAACGGACGACAAGGCGTTCGAATTCTTCCTGAAGCGCAAGTGACCGACCGTTGGAGCCCCGCGCGGGCGGCTGCAACCCGCGTAGCAGGCGTCAGAGTCGAGCCAGCTTCTCCAGCCGTGGCCTGAGCTTGTCCAGCGTGGCAGTAAAGCCTGCCAGTCGCTCGCGCTCCTGGCGTACGACGTTCTCCGGGGCGCGTTCGACGAAGCTGGAGTTGCCGAGCTTGCTGCTGGCCTTGGCGATCTCGCCCTCGAGGCGCCCGATCTCGCGGGAAAGCCGCTCGCATTCCGCGGCGATATCGACCTCGACGCGCAGCATCAGCTTGCTGCCTCCGGCAATCGCGACGGGGGCAAGTTCGTTCGCGCCGATCTCGTCGACAATCTCAACCCCTGACAGCCTCGCCAGCCCGGCCAGATAAGGGATGTAGCGCGCGAGCGCGGCAGGATCGCCAGTCACTACCAAGGGAATGCGCAGGGCCGGCGAAATATTCATCTCGCCACGCAGATTACGGCATACCTGGGTCAGCGCCTTGAGTTCGGCCATGCTCGCTTCGGCATTCGCGTCGATCCTGTCCGGATCGGATTCGGGATAGCGCGCGAGCATGATGCTGTCGGTGTCCTTGCGTCCGGAGAGCGGGGCTACGGACTGCCACAACTCCTCGGTGATGAACGGAATCAGCGGATGCGCCAGGCGCAGTACCGTCTCAAGGACGCGCAACAGGGTGCGGCGTGTGGCGCGCTGCTGTGCCTCGCTGCCGTTCTGGATCTGTACCTTCGCCAGTTCGAGGTACCAGTCGCAATATTCATCCCAGACGAACTCGTAGATGCCCCTGGAGACGAGATCGAACCGATAGTCCGCAAAATGGCCGGCGACGTCCGCTTCGGTGCGCTGCAGGAGCGAAACGATCCAGCGGTCGACGAACGAGAAATCCAGGTAGGCGCTGTCGCAACGATCTCCGCCCCGGGTGCCGGCAAGACCGCAATCCTGCCCTTCGGTGTTCATAAGCACGAAGCGCGTCGCATTCCACAACTTGTTGCAGAAATTGCGGTATCCCTCGCAGCGTGACATATCGAACTTTATGTCGCGCCCCGGTGTGGCCAGCGATGCGAAGGTGAATCGCAGCGCGTCGGTGCCGAAAGCGGGAATTCCGTCCGGAAACTCCTTGCGGGTCTTCTTCTCGATGCTTTTGGCATCCTTCGGATTCATGAGCCCGAAGGTCCGTTTCTTCACGAGTTCGTCGACCGAAATGCCGTCGATGAGGTCGATCGGATCGAGTACATTGCCCTTGGATTTCGACATCTTCTGGCCTTCGGCATCGCGGATCAGCCCGTGCACATACACGTGCCGGAACGGGATTCGGCCGGTGATATGTCTGGTCATCATCACCATGCGCGCGACCCAGAAGAAGATGATGTCGAAACCGGTCACGAGCACGGAGGAGGGGAGATAGAGATCGAGTGCGTCGTTCGATTTCTCCGGCCATTCCGGGGTCCAGTCGAGCGTCGAGAACGGCCACAGCGCCGACGAGTACCACGTGTCGAGTACGTCGTCGTCGCGGCGCAGCCGCCCGGTGTAGCCGTCCGCGGCAGCACGGGCCCTGGCTTCGGCTTCGTCGTGTGCGACCCATACGCGCGGTTCGGCCTCGTCCTCCGCATACCAGGCCGGAATCTGGTGGCCCCACCACAGTTGTCGCGAGATGCACCAGTCCTGGATGTGGTTCAGCCACTGGTTATAGGTATTCACCCAGTTCTCGGGGTAGAACCGGATTTCGCCCGAAGCCACACATTCGAGCGCCTTTTCGGTGATGCTCCTGCCATCCGGACCGGGCTTGCTCATCGCGACGAACCATTGATCGGTCAGCATCGGCTCGATGACCGTTGCGGTCCGGTCTCCGCGCGGCACCGTCAGCTTGTGCGGTTTGACCGCTGCGAGAAGGCCCAGAGCCTCGAGATCCTGAATAATGACTTCGCGAGCGACGAAACGGTCCATGCCGCGATACTTCTCCGGGGCCTCGTCGCTGATGTGCGCGTCCAGACGCAGGATGCTGATCATCGGCAGGTCATGGCGCAATCCGACCGCATAGTCGTTGAAGTCATGCGCGGGCGTGACCTTCACGCAGCCCGTACCGAACGCGCGGTCGACGTACTCGTCCCCGATGATCGGAATGTCGCGCTCGCACAGGGGCAGGCGCACCGACTTGCCTATCAGATGCGCGTAGCGCTGGTCTTCCGGATGCACCATCACGGCGACGTCGCCAAGCATGGTTTCCGGACGGGTGGTCGCAACCGTGAGCCCCGTCAGCCCGTCGGCGGGGCCGTCACTGAACGGGTAGGTGATGTGCCACAGGAACCCGTCCTCTTCCTCAGAAACGACTTCCAGGTCCGACACGGCGGTGCCGAGCCGGGGATCCCAGTTCACCAGCCGCTTGCCGCGATAGATCAGGCCCTCGTTGTAGAGGCGCACGAAGGTTTCGGTGACCGTCCTGGACAGGCCCTCGTCCATCGTGAAGCGCTCGCGTTTCCAGTCCGGCGAGGTGCCCATGCGTCGCATCTGGCGGGTTATCGTGTCGCCGGAAAATGCCTTCCACTCCCACACCTTCTCCACGAACTTCTCGCGTCCCAGCTGATGCCGCGAGACCCCCTGCGCATCGAGCTGGCGTTCGACGACGATCTGCGTCGCGATGCCGGCATGGTCGGTGCCCGGTTGCCACAGGGTGTTGAAGCCCCGCATGCGGTGGTAGCGAGTCAGGCCATCCATGATGGTCTGGTTGAAGCCGTGCCCCATGTGCAGCGTCCCGGTGACATTGGGCGGTGGCAGCAGAATGCAGAATGCGTTCTGATTCGATTTGTCGAGGCCGGCGCGGAAGAATCCGCGAGATTCCCATTGCGGGTACCAGCGCGCCTCGATTGCCGCAGGTTCAAAACTCTTGGCCAGTTCCATGATCGTTCAGACGTGTTCGAGCAAAAACGAGAAGTATAGCGGATGAACACCGTGATCCCGGAGGCGATCCTCCCGCGCGCCGCACGCGGACAGTGCTAGGATTGCGCGCAATCACACGGAAACAAGCGAACCCCTGATGAGTGACCGCGATTTCGGCTACTGGTGGAACGTGCCCGGGGACTGGGTCGAACCGCCCAACGAAAGGCGTAATGGCTGGAGCGGCATGCTGCGTGTCCGGGACGGGGGCACGCTGTACTATGTAAAGCGCCAGCGCAATCATCTGTGCCGCACGGTCGCGCATCCGCTGGGATGGCCCACCGCGAGTCGGGAGTGGTATTACATCGATCAACTGCGCCGGATCGGATTACATGTCGCAGAACCGGTCTTTCATGGCGTGAGCACGGGTCCCGAGGGAAAGGATGCGGTGCTCGTGACCAGGGAGCTGGCCGGCTTCACCGCGCTGTCCGAGCTGACTTCGCTGGATCGCGGACAGCGCATCACACTGGCGCGTGCCCTGGGGCACAGCCTCGGCGTAATGCATCGCGCACGCCTTCAGCACAGCAGTCTCTACGACAAGCACATCATGGTCAGGTGGCATGCGGACCGCCCGGAGATCGCCCTCATCGATCTGGAAAAAATGCGTCGGCGCCCGAGTCGCCGGGCGGCCGCGCGGCATGACCTGGAGCAACTCCGCAGGCGCCAGGGAATACTGGGCGACGAGGAGTGGGCCGTCCTCGAAGATGCCCACGAACGAGGCCTGCAGGGTGATTCACGGGCGACGGGCAGCCATGATGATCCGGCGTAGGCTATCGGGGTGGAGTCTTGCGGTCGAGACGACTCGATATCTGCTCCGACAGGGATGGAATGAGCGTTGCCCGCATATGCGCGAGCGCTTGCTTGCGCAGGCTCTCCGAAAACCGGTCGAGCTCGGCGGCGACAAGCTGGGGCAGTTCATTGGCGAACCAGAATTCGATCTCGCGTGCGAGTTCGGTGTCGAGGCCGACCAGCAGTTCGGCCAGTTCCACACCGTTGCCGTGGTCGGCAACGGCTTCGGTGTCGTGTCCCGGGTCGAATGCGAGATCCTCGACGACGTCGGTCAGAACCGGAAGATCGTCCGGAGCCGCTGCCGGGTCCCTCTCCCCCGGTACCTGGTGCCGTCGCAACAACGCGTCGGCCTTGCGCAGCAGGAGGTCCGCTTCCCTCAGCTCGGCTTCGGGATCGTCAAGTGGCGCCCGCCAGTCCTTCATATGGCCTCCCGATGCACTGCATCAAAGGCTTCAATTGCCAGGCCCGCAGATTTGTAGTGCATCCATCGCGATCGCGCCGGGGTTCTGGCCTCTTCGACCTGTCCGATGATCTCGATCAGCATGCGAAACTGGCCGAATTCGGCGGGCAAGTCGTTCGCGAGATTGAACAACATGTCGTTATGGCTCCAGTCCGCAGCCTCGTGCGACAGGCCAAGGAGGACCGGCGTTTCCGCGGCGAGTGGCGAACCGGCCATAACGTGCGGCACGAAGGCCAACTGGTCGAAGTTCCACAATAGCTGATCAAGCTGCCGCGCCGAAGCCGCATCGGGCAGTCGCACGGCGACTTGTCGTCCGCCGGAATAGGCCCGTGCAGCCAACTCGCAGGCCAGTGCGAGCGGGTTCTGGGCATTGTGGTAGAAGCGGACCCGGGTCACCGCACTAATCCGCCGTGGCCCCGGTGCGACGAAGCAGGAATTCGCTCAGCAGTGGTACCGGCCGACCCGTGGCCCCTTTCGCCTCGCCCGACAGCCAGGCAGTTCCCGCGATGTCCAGATGCGCCCACTTGTAGCGCTTGGTGAAGCGGGACAGGAAACAGGCCGCCGTGATCGCGCCGCCGTAGCGTCCGCCGATGTTGCCCATGTCGGCGAAATTGCTCTTGAGCAGCTCCTGGTATTCCTCCCACAGCGGTAGCTGCCAGGCCCTGTCACCCGAGGCGTCTCCACACTCCTGCAGTTCCCGCGCGAGCGCATCGTCGTTGCTCATCAGTCCGCTCGGAATCTTGCCCAGTGCGATCACGCAGGCGCCGGTCAGGGTGGCGACGTCGATTACGCAGGCTGGCTTGAAGCGCTCCGCGTAAGTCAGCGCATCGCACAGAATCAGACGGCCTTCGGCGTCGGTGTTGAGCACTTCGATGGTCTGGCCGCTCATCGAGGTGACGACGTCTCCCGGTTTCGTCGCGCTGCCTCCGGGCATGTTCTCGGTGGTGGGAACGATGCCGACCACGTTGATCGGGAGTGCCATGCGGGCCAGAGCCTGGAACGTTCCCAACACGCTCGCAGCGCCGCACATGTCGAACTTCATTTCATCCATCTCTGCGGCGGGCTTGAGCGAGATGCCACCGGTGTCGAAGGTGATTCCCTTGCCCACGAGCACAACGGGCTTGTCCTTCGGCTTGCCGCCCCGGTAGTGCATCACGATCAGTTTCGGTGGCTGGTGAGAGCCGCGGGCCACCGAGAGCAGGGCGCCCATCCCGAGCTTCTCCATGTCCTTGCGTTCAAGCACATCGACCTTGAGTCTGAATCTCCTGCCCAGATCGAGCGCGGCCTCCGCAAGGTGCGCGGGCGTGCATATGTTGCCCGGCAGGTTTCCGAGTTCCTTCGCCAATGCCATCCCTTCAGCGATCGCCTGGCCGGACTTGACGGCGGACTCCATCGCCTCGGTCACTTTGTGACGACTGAGGATGATCACCTTCTGCGCACCGCGCGGACGTTCGTCCTTCTTCCGGCTCCTGGTGGTCTCGAAACGGTAGGCGCCATCCGCAATGATGCGCGTCGTTTGCTGCAGGGCCCAGGCGAGACCGCGTCCCGGAATCTCGTCGTCCCCGAGGCATACCGCGGCGTCGCCGGACGGACCCGCGGCCAGTGCCTTGCCCACCGCGACGACCGCATCGCGCCAGGCTTTCTCCGAAAACTCTTCCTTCTTCCCCAGGCTTGCTACCAACACGCGATCACAGGCACAACCGGGCAGGTCCGGAATGACGAGCACGGCACCGGCCCGATCGTCGAGATCACCGCGACTGACGATTGCCCCGAGCTTCCCCTTCGAAGCCTTGTCCAGCAATTTCGCGGCCTGACCTAGCGTCCCGTCCGGAAAGGCGGTCACGACCACGGTGCCGGTCTTGAGCTTTTCCGGGGTGCCGGTCTTTATGGTAAATTCCACTCGCTTCTCCTTGCATTGCTCGTTGTGTGCGATTGGTCCCGATTATGGCCCTTTCGCGACAGACCCGTCAAAACGGCCAACCTAAACTTCCCATGTCTTCCGCGCGATGATCTTCCAGCGCGCTGTCAAGCGCGAGTTCGCCCATGCCGCGGCCGGCGTGTTCGTGGCACTGTTTGCCATCCTGATCACGACCGTGCTGATCCGCATGCTCGGGCAAGCTGCCGGAGGGCGGGTGCCGGCCGACGCAGTGTTTGCACTGATCGGTTTCGGCGCGCTCGCTCAAGTGCCGGTCGTCCTGTCGCTTACCCTGTTCGTCGCCGTTCTGCTGTCGCTGACGCGTTCCTATCGCGATTCCGAGATGGTCGTCTGGTTTAGTTCGGGGCTTTCCCTCACTGCCTTCATCAAACCGGTGCTGCAGTTCGCCGTGCCCATCGTGGCCCTGATCGCCACAATGACGCTGATGGTGACGCCGTGGGCGAACATGAAGAGCGAGCAGTTTCGTGCCGAACTGGACGCGCGCGACGATACGACGCGCGTGGCGCCGGGGGTGTTTCGTGAATCGGCCGGACAGCAGCGCGTTTTCTTCGTGGAAACAGGGGGTTCCGAGGACGGAAAGCTGCAGAACGTCTTTGTCAGTTCGGACGAGCAGGGCACGCTCGGCGTGATCGCTGCCGAAGAGGGAGCGACGCATGTTGACGAACGAGGCGATCGCTTCGTTGTACTGGAGCGGGGGCGTCAGTATCGTGGCGAGGCTGGCACTGCGCGATACAAGGTGATGGAGTTCGATCGGGCCTTCGTCCTGATCGCGGAACGCCGGACGGTGAGCCAGAGCGCACGGGTGCGCACGACTTCGACTCTGGAACTCCTCAGGGACCGATCGGATCGCCAGCTCGGAGAGCTCGCCGGGCGGATCGGTACCCCTGTGGCGGCGCTGCTGCTCGCCCTTCTGGCGATTCCGCTGTCCTTCGTGAATCCGCGCGCGGGACGCGGCACCAATCTGATCTTCGCCATTCTTGCGTATCTCGTCTACAGCAACGCCATCGGTGTCTGCCAGGCCTGGGTCACACAGGGTCGGCTGCAGTTCGCGTTGGCGATCGTTCTTCCGCACTTGATCGTGCTTGGTGTGCTGGCCGTGATGTTCTACAGGCGGCTCGCGGTATCGCCCTTCTGGCGGGTACGCGCATGATCGGCGTGATTGCGCGCTATCTGGCGCGCGAGATCATCGGAGCGAGTGCCGTTGTCCTGCTTGCATTCCTGGGACTTTTCGCGTTTTTCGACTTCGTCAATGAACTCGATTCGATCGGCAGCGGGGGGTATGAACTCCATCATGCTCTGGTCTATGTCGCGATGATCCTGCCCGGGAGGGTCTATGAACTCCTTCCGGTCGTGGTTCTGATCGGTACGCTCTACGCGCTGACGACGCTCGCAAGCAATTCGGAGATCACCGTGATGCGCGTGTCGGGGTTGTCCCCCGCGAGCATGCTGCGCACGCTGGGCGGGATCGGCGTGCTTTTCGTCGTGCTCACCTTCGTTTTCGGCGAGTACGTTGCGCCGCCGGCGGAGCGTGCTGCGCAGCAATGGAGGCTGACGGCGACCGGTTCGGCGGTGTCGCACCAATTGCGTTCGGGCCTGTGGGTCAAGGATGGAACCAGTTTCGTCAATGTGCATACGGTCCTGCCTGATCGGACCATGGAGCGCGTGCGCGTGTACGCATTCGATGAGCGGCAGGTCCTGCTGTCGATCAGCGAGGCGGCCCGGGCGCAATACGATACCGGTGATCAGGTCTGGAGGCTGAGGAACGTGCAGCAGACGCGCTTTCTGGAGGGCCGTACGGAAGTGCAGGGCTTGCCCGAGATTACCTGGCGATCGAACCTGTCACCGGAGGTACTGAGCGTACTCATGGTCGCTCCCGAGCGCATGTCGGTGGTGACGCTGTTTGCCTACATCAGTCACCTGAAGGAGAACCGGCAGAACGCCAACCGTTTCGAGATCGCACTGTGGAAAAAGATCATCTATCCCTTCGCCGTGCTGGTGATGATGGCGCTTGCGCTTCCGTTTGCCCTGACCCATGACCGCATGGGCGGGGTCAGCGTGAAGGTATTCCTCGGCGTCATGCTCGGCGTCGGGTTCCACCTGCTGAACGGGCTTTTCTCGAATCTCGGGGTTATCCATTCGTGGCAGCCGGTACTGGTTGCCCTGACGCCGAGTCTCATCTTCCTCGCCGCTGCCGCGATCATGCTCTCGAGGGTCGAGAGACGCTGATTGACGGGTTTGCATTCCACAGCCGCGGACAATGGCCAAAAAAACGAGCCCCCGCATCGGGGCCCGTTTGCCGCGAGTGTTGCGAGGCGAGTGCGATCAATCCTGCCTGGCCCTGGCCGCGCCCCCCTTGAAATTCAGCTTTTCCTTGATGCGGGCCGACTTGCCAGAACGCTGGCGAAGGTAGTAAAGCTTCGCGCGGCGAACATCGCCACGGCGCTTGACTTCGATTCCACCGATAAGCGGCGAGTATGTCTGGAAGGTGCGCTCCACGCCTTCGCCCGAGGAGATCTTGCGCACGATGAACGAGGAGTTCAGACCGCGGTTGCGTTTGGCAATGACCACACCTTCGTAGGCCTGCAAACGCTCACGGTTGCCTTCCTTGACCTTCACCTGCACGACGATGGTGTCGCCGGGAGCAAATTCGGGCATGGTCCTGCCTGCGGTCAGGCGGGCGATCTCTTCCTGTTCGAGTTGCTGAATCAGGTTCATCTACGACTCCTTCATGTCAATGGCTCTTGGCCTTGTACGCAGAGCAGTTCTCGACTGATACGTACGGTCTTATTCGAGCCGTCAGCCCGTCCTGGCGCCGTCGGCTCCGTCATTCGGGATCGCTATTGTGTCGCCGCCCGGCGACCGCGTCAGCGATCCGCGTGATCCTGCCTGTACTCTTCGAGCAAGGCAGCTTCTTCCCTGCTCAAGCGACGCCGCTCGATCAGATCCGGTCGCAGTGTCCAGGTTCGTCCTATGGCCTGCTTGAGTCGCCAGCGGCGAATCGCCGCATGGTTGCCCGACAGCAGCACCTCCGGCACCTGCCCATCGCCGTACCTCTCCGGGCGCGTGTAGTGAGGGCAGTCGAGCAGTCCCTCGACAAACGAATCCTCACGAGCCGAATCGGCATCGTTCAGCGCACCCGGCAAGTGCCTGATCATTGCGTCGAGCAGGACCATCGCCGGCAATTCACCGCCCGAGAGGACGAAATCGCCGAGTGACAACTCCTCGTCGACGCAGTTGTCGATCAGGCGTTGATCGACCCCCTCGTAGCGCCCGCACAACAGGATCAGCGCGGGTCGGTCGCACAATTCCAGAACCTTGGCGTGATCGAGTTGCTTGCCCTGGGGCGAAAGGTAGATCACCGGGCCCTCGCTCCCGATCCTGTCCTTCTGGGCCGCCCGGGCCCGTCCTATGGCGCGTTCGAGCGGCTCCACCATCATGACCATTCCGGGGCCGCCACCATAGGGGCGATCGTCCACGGTTCGGTGCGCATCGGTCGCGAAGTCCCGTGGATTGTGAAACGCGATCTCATAGAGGCCCCGTTCCAGTGCGCGCCGGGTGATTCCGCTCGCGGTGAGCGCTGTGAACATCTCCGGAAACAGCGTAACCACATCATAGCGCCTGGGGGCGTTTGCTGCGCTCACCCCGATCACCATCCCTTCTGCCAATCCACCCGAATCACACCACCTGCAAGGTCGATTTCCTGTGCGTATGCTGCGACGAAAGGAATCAGCCTTTCGGTTTCGTCATCGACCACGCGGAGCACGTCGTGCGCACCGGTGGAAATCAGTCCTTCCACCTTTCCGAGCAATTCGCCGTCAAGATTCTCGACGCGCAATCCGATCAGATCGTGCCAATAGTATTCATCCTCGTCGGGCTCGGGCATGGCGTCCCGCGGTGCCGCCACGTACCAGCCCTTGAATCGCTCTGCGGTGTCACGGTCGGGAATTTCGTCGAACGACGCTACCAGGCCGTCACCGTGGGTTCGACATTCACGCAGCGACAACGGTCGCCACGAATCGTCCGATGAGTCCGCATCATCGGAGGCCCACCACCGGGGCATGCTGCCCCACGAGAGAGGATCGTCGCCGAAGGTGACAATCCTGACCCAGCCCTGGACCCCGAAAGAAGCGACGATGCGACCCAGTACCATCATGGCCGCGAACCGGTCCGACTGATCAGGCTGCAGCCTTTGCCGACTGTTTCACCAGGCGGGCAACCGTGGGAGAAACCTGGGCACCGTTCTGCGTCCAGTATTCGAGGCGCTCGGTATTGATCACGAGGCTCTTCTCCGCCCCGGCTGCAACCGGATTGTAGTAGCCGACACGCTCGATGAAGCGACCGTCGCGACGATTGCGCTTGTCGGCGGCGACAATGCTGAAAAAGGGGCGCTTCTTGGCGCCACCACGGGCAAGGCGAATGACGACCATCTGATTTTCCTTGTGATGTTCTGTATGGGGATGCGAAAAGCAGAAAATTCTAATCGAACCCGTGATTTTGAGCAAGGCATTTGCCATGCACCCACGTCCTCTTGCGCGGCACTCCGAGTGCGCGCACAGACGAAGCCACCCCGGTGCGGCGCCTGCGACAGATGAGCCGCAAAAGCGGTCCGAAGTTGAATAGAATGTATGGATAAGCGAAGAGAGGGGTTTCTCCCGATGGCCGTTCCGACGACGGATCCGCGGTGGATTGCCAGGATGCTCGACTGGCTTGGCGGCGAACCTGGCGACGACTGCCTGGACGATCTTGCGCTGCTGCGCATGCACGTCCTGTCATTGACGGCATCGGCGCTGCCGATCGAGCAATTGCGCCGCTGCGCAGATCCGGTCGCGCTGCGCATCCTCGACATTTCCGACCGATTCAAGCCGCATCTGCTGAATGCAACCCTTCCCTTGCCTCGGGACATCCATTCCTCGACCGGTGATCTGATCCAGACCCTGAACGCCGTGTCAGGATTCTTCATACGACTGATCGAGGCCGAGACTGCGCCGTCACCTGGCGCAGGGTCCAATCAGGTTCACGAGCACGCGGCGCGGGGTCTGCGCCTGGTCGGCGAGGCCTATCTGCTGACCTGCATGGGAGGTACGGAGCCGTCCCGTGAGTTGTGGCACGTCGGCCATGCGCTGTTTGCCGCGTCATGGTCGGAGTCGAAGGGCGCTGGCGCAGGTCCCGAGATCGCCGCGCCAGCGGTGGCATTGCCGTACAAGAGGATGCTTGCGGTGGCCGCATTGCACCCCGAAAGCCTGACTGGTCGAGAACTTTTGTGGATTTATGACTATCTCGAGGTGAGTTCAGGAGCGGTCGAGTTGTCACGGCGGCCCATGCATCCCGAGAACGCCGTGTTCTGGCTTGATCCGGACCACGACGGCGCGCCGGTGGCGTTGATCCGGCGCGTGCCACCCGCCGGTGAGCGGCTGCTGTTCTTTCGCGCCCTTGCACTTTCGCGGCGTGTGGCTGAGCAGATCGACTGGCTCGAACGGCGGATAGCGGATGCGGAGGTGGTGGGACTCGAGCGGGACGGGGAACTGCTCGAACCCGATGTGTCCGGCCTGCCGGTCGGGCTGACCCCTCTGGAGGCCCTGTCGCTGCTGCGTCGAATGCATGAATGCTGGTCCACGCCGCCGAGTCGCGAACATTCACGGCGACGCCAGCTTTATACCGTTCAGGTGTGTCAGGGGCTGCGCGCAATATGGCGCCTCCACCTGACAGGCAAGGCACCCGGCGCGGTGACGGAATGGATGGTGTGCAACGAAAGCCCGGGCGGATATGCCATCATCAGTGTATCCGGTGTCGAAGGCGTGCTGAGTGCGGGCATGGCGTTGGGGTTGCGCCGCGATGCGAAACGTCCCTGGTCGATATGCATCGTACGCTGGATTCGTAGCGACCATCCGGACGAAGTCGAACTGGGCCTGCAGGTGATTTCGGAGTCATGCATCGCGATCTCGATTGCGTTCCGCGGGGGAGACCTGCGTTCGACCTCGCCGGCGCTAATTCTTCCAGCGGTCAGTCCCATGCGCCGCAATCCGGCCATACTGGCGGCCGTGGGTACCTACAACTCGCGCCGATTCGTCATGGTCCGGGAAGGCAAGCCCCTGTACGTGGCACAGGGCAGGGTGCTCAGCCTGGACATGCAGACGGCCAACGTCGAGTTGTTCCAGTACGAGATCGACCCTTATCCGCTCTGACCCTGCTCGGCGGTCGGTTGCGCGGCCGCCAGTTCCGTCAGTGTCAGATCGGCCGCGCACAACGCGGAGTGCAGCCGCCGGCCAGCCGTAGCGGTTGCCGGCCCGCCACCGGAAAAGGCCCAGTGATCGGGTGCCAGCGCAAAACGTTCAATCACGTCGACGAGGGACAGCCGATCGGGGTGCGTGCTGAGCATCCAGTTCTCGTCCTCGGTGCGCGCAACCCAGCCGGCCTCGCGCATTTCGCCAAGCAGCGCCTCGGTCTGATCCTGAGTGATGCCGGCACGCTCGTGCAGGGACTCGAACGGACTTGTCCTGCCCTCGCGCTGCCCGGACGTGAGCGCGACCAGCATGCTGAGGGCGGCACAGGCGCGGTCTCCGGGGAAGCTCGCGGCACTCCGGGTTCGTTCGAAAAACTCGGGAAAGGTCGCGGCGAAGATTGCTCCGAGCAGGACCACGACCCAGGAAAGATAGAGCCACAGCAAGAAGATCGGCAGCGCCGCAAAGGTGCCGTAAATGAGTGTATAGGTGGGTGAGAGGGCGATGAACATGCCTAACAGGCGCTGCATCAGCAGGAACGCCAGTGCCGCGGCAAACCCGCCCGCGAATGCGTGGAGCATGCGAACCGGATGGTTGGGCACGGCGAAGTACAGAAAGCTGAAAAGAAGGCCGAGCAGGGTCAGCGGCATCACCGTTGCCGTGAAGGTGCTGATGTGCCGGCTTTCGCCCACCAGCGCGATCGACGTCGCGACCAGTTGCCCCGTTGCGAAAATGCTTCCGGCCAGGGCAATCGGTCCGAGGGTCAGCGCGACCCAGTAGACCGCCAGGCGGGTGAGCAGCGGGCGCGGCTGCTTGACCCCCCAGATGTCGTTGAATACGGCATCGATCGTAGACAGGAGGAGCACGACCGTGATGACCAGCATTGCGGTACCGATCAGGGTCAGTTGCGCGGCCTTTTCCGAGAACTGCAGGGCATAGGTACTCACGATCTGGCCGGCGAGATCGGGCAGTACGTTGGTCTGCAGGAAATTGCTCAGGGCGGTCCCCAGTTGCGCAAAGGCCGGGAAATTGCCGAACAGCGCGATCACGACCGTGACCAGCGGCACGATTGCAAGCAGTGTCGTATAGGTCAGGCTTCCGGCGACCTGAGGGCATCGGGTCGCGACGAAGCGATCGGCCAGCAATTTCAGAAAGTCGCGCGGGGCTTGGAGCATCAGGCGTGTGCGGCAGGTGAAAGCCCGGTATGAAGTGGCCGACCAGTATAATTGTGGGCCCTTATCCAAGTCGATTGCAATGAAAGAAATCCTAGTCCTTTACTACAGCCACCGAGGATCGGTCCGCGCACTTGCCGAGCAGGTGGCACGGGGCGTGCATCAGGTGCCTGGAGCGGCCGCGCGGGTCCGGACAGTGCCCCGGGTCTCGGCGGTTTGCGAGGCAGTCGAGGACGACATACCGCGCGATGGGCCGCCATATGCCGAGGCACGCGATATCAAGGAGTGCAGCGGACTTGTTCTCGGCAGTCCAACCCGTTTCGGCAACATGGCCGCAGCGATGAAGTACTTTCTCGACGGACTGGCGGGAAGCTGGGTGAATGGGGCGCTGGAGGGCAAGCCGGCGGGGGTGTTCACATCTACGTCGAGCCTTCATGGCGGACAGGAGTCGACCCTGCTGTCGATGATGTTGCCGCTGTTGCATCATGGTGCGTTCATCGTGGGTGTCCCGTACAGCGAATCCGATCTGAATACCACCTCCAGCGGCGGCACGCCCTATGGGGCCAGCCACGTTTCCGGGCGCGATGGTAATCCGCGTCTCACCGAGGAGGAAGGCCGCATCGCGATGGCTCTCGGGCGTCGGGTCGCCCTTGCCGCGCTGAGACTGGCGGACGAGAGGTGACGCCGCGTGCCCTGAATCTCGTCTCGAGCGCCCTGTTGATAGCCCTCGTGGTCCTGTGCGTGTTGTGGGAGAGCTGGCTTGCCCCGCTCCGCCCGGGCGGTTCGTGGATGGTACTCAAGGCCTTACCGCTGATGGCGGCCACCTTCGGCGTCCTGAAGGGACGTCGATACACCTACCAGTGGCTTTCGATGCTGGTCCTGCTCTACTTCACCGAGGGCGTGGCGCGCGCCTTCGATCCGGGCCTGGTCGGCACGCTTGCCCTGATCGAGGCCGTTCTCGCCGCGGCCCTGTTCGTGACGGTGATTCTGTATGCACGCTTGACCGCACCGTCGCGAATGGCGTCCAGGCCGCAGTGAAGTGGCCGGTCCCGCACCGGCCACGTCCTGCGGGTCGTTTCAGACCTGAGGATTCAGGCGTTCGCGGTTTCCGTGCAGCTTGTTGAGCGCATTCAGGTAAGCCTTGGCCGATGCGACGATGATGTCGGTGTCGGCGCCCTGGCCATTGACGACCTTGCCGTCGCGTGCCAGACGCACCGTTACCTCGCCCTGTGCATCCGTGCCGGTGGTAATTGCGTTGACCGAGTACAGCATGAGTTCGGTCCCGCTGTGCGCGACCGACTCGATCGCCTTGAATGCGGCATCCACCGGGCCGGAGCCTTCGGCCCTTGCGCGCACCTCCTTGCCACCGGCGGAAAGGGTGATTTCGGCCTCCGGGGTTTCCCCCGTCTCGGAGTGGAAGCGCGATGCCACGAGCCGGAAATGCTCCTGCTCCGGCGTCACCTCCTCGTCGCTCATCATCGCATGGAGGTCCTCGTCGAAGATCTCGTGCTTCTTGTCGGCGAGCTCCTTGAAGCGCGCGAAAGCGTGGTTGAGGTGATCTTCCGAGTCGATGACGATGCCGATCTCCTGCAGGCGCGTGCGAAACGCATTGCGTCCGGAGTGCTTGCCCAGAACCAGCTTGTTCGCGCCCCAGCCCACGTCTTCCGCACGCATGATCTCGTAGGTCTCGCGATGCTTGAGCACGCCGTCCTGATGGATGCCGGATTCGTGCGAGAAAGCATTCGCGCCGACGATGGCCTTGTTCGGCTGGACGGGAAAACCGGTTACGCCCGACACGAGCTTCGATGCCGGAACGATCTGGGTCGTGTCGATGCGGGTATCGCATTCGAAAATGTCGCGCCGGGTGCGAACGGCCATCACGACTTCTTCGAGCGATGCGTTGCCCGCACGCTCGCCGAGCCCATTGACCGTACATTCGACCTGGCGCGCGCCCGCCCCGACCGCAGCGAGCGAATTCGCCACCGCGAGGCCGAGGTCGTTGTGGCAATGCACCGACCACACCACCTTGTCCGCGTCTGGGACGCGCTCGATCAGGGTGCTGATCGTCGCGGCAAACTGCTCGGGCACGTTGTACCCGACCGTGTCGGGTACGTTGATCGTCGTGGCGCCTGCCTTGATCACCGCGTCGAAAATCCGGCACAGGAAGTCGATTTCGGAACGGCCGGCATCTTCTGCGGAGAACTCTATGTCGTCTGTATACTCGCGTGCCCAGGCGATCGACTTGACCGCCTGATCGACGACCTGATCCGGACTCATGCGCAGCTTCTTCTCCATGTGAATCGGGCTGGTGGCGATGAAGGTGTGGATGCGACCCATTGCCGCCGGCCGAATCGCTTCGCCGGCACGCCGGATGTCGTTTTCGTTGGCACGTGCGAGGGAGCACACCGACGATTCCCGGATTGCCTCGGCGATCGAACGGACGGCCTCGAAGTCGCCGTTCGAAGCAGCGGCGAAGCCGGCCTCGATCACGTCGACGCGCATGCGTTCGAGCTGTCGGGCAATGCGCAGCTTCTCCTCACGCGTCATGGACGCGCCAGGGCTTTGCTCGCCGTCGCGCAAGGTGGTGTCGAATATGATCAAGTGGTCTTTCATGTCTTGCTCCTGCCGGGGTTCGAAGAATCGATGAATAGCGAATAGTCGCCTGCGCGTGGCGCTGGCGGCATGAATACGACAAGGAAGGGAGAATGTCTTTTAGCGCGCGGGGCGCAGCAGCGGGCCAAGCAGCAGCAGGCTCGCCAGTAGGGAGAAGAGCGCGAAGGGGGCGTTGCTTTCGAGCATCATGCGATGGACTATAAACCGGAGGTTCCGGAAAATGCAAGGAGGAAAGTGTTCACGTGTGCCCGTCAGGGTCATCGATTCCGCCGCCCGATCATGGTGGCGTGTCCGGGGGAGGTTCATGTGGAGGCCCGGAAGCCGCGCCGGACTCCCGTGCCGCCGCCATGCGGCGGCGTCGAAGCCAGCGCCAGATCCAGATGAAGTAGCCCGAGGCCGCGTAGATGATGAAGAGCGCGAACAGCACCCCGGGTGGATAGGTCGACACGAGCGCAAATGCCAGCACGACCGCGATCCCGACGATGAAGGGGACGCTCTTGCGCAGGTTGATGTCCTTGCCGCTCCAGAAGAGCAGGTTGGTGACCATGGACAGGCCGGCGAACACGGTCAGGGCCAGGGCGAACCAGCGCACGTCCTCTCCCGTGAGGCCGTTGTCCATGACCACCCACACCATTCCGGCAATGAGCGCCGCGGCTGCGGGGCTCGGCAAGCCCTGGAAGAAGCGCTTGTCGACGACGTTGATGTTGGTATTGAAGCGCGCTAGTCTCAGGGCTGTGCCGGCGCAGTATATGAATGCGGCAATCCAGCCGAGTTTTCCCAAGTCCTTGAGCGCCCACTCGTACATCACGAGTGCCGGTGCCGCACCGAACGAGACCATGTCGGCGAGCGAGTCGTATTCCGCACCGAACGCGCTCTGCGTGTGGGTGAGCCGCGCTACGCGCCCGTCCAGACCGTCGAGCACCATCGCTACGAAGATCGCGACCGCGGCGTACTCGAAGCGATCGTTCATGGCCTGCACGATGGCGTAGAAGCCGGCGAAAAGTGCCGCCGTCGTGAACAGGTTGGGCAGGATATAGATGCCGCGCCGTCGTTTCTCGAGGGAGATCAGGGGCATACAGGGGTTCCAGTCGGACGATGCCGGTTGCTCGGAAACACCTGACGATTCTAACGCAACTAGGCAATCATGATGGGCCCGAGGGGTCGCGGTGCGCCGCTTGCGCGGCCGGCCGGGGCGGAGCCGAGGCGTTCGGGGGGATGTCCATGTCGGGAGCGGAGGGCCGATCGACCTTCGGCTCCCGGCCTGAAATGAACTGCGGAATCAGTTCTTGGCCTGGTCGACCAGCTTGTTCTTGCGAATCCAGGGCATCATCTCGCGCAACTGCGCACCGACGATCTCGATCGGGTGGGCAGCGTTCAGACGCCGCCGTGCGGTCATCGACGGATAGCCCGTGCGCCCCTCGAGGATGAACATCTTCGCATACTCGCCGCTCTGGATGCGCTCGAGTGCGACGCGCATCGCTTCACGAGACTCTTCGTTGATGACCTCGGGACCGGTAACGTACTCGCCAAATTCGGCGTTGTTCGAGATCGAGTAGTTCATGTTGGCGATGCCGCCCTCGTAGATCAGATCGACAATCAGTTTCAGCTCGTGCAGACACTCGAAGTACGCCATCTCGGGCGCGTAGCCGGCCTCGACCAGCGTCTCGAAACCCGCCTTGATCAGTTCCACCGTACCGCCGCAGAGCACCGCCTGTTCGCCGAACAGATCGGTTTCGGTTTCCTCGCGGA
>CAYOKH010000024.1:0-23912 GCA_964404505.1 uncultured Azoarcus sp. | reverse complement strand
ACCCGCAAACCCGTCAACCAAAACCCATCCAAAAAAACAAACGACACCACACAACGCCTCCGTGAATCAATATTGCGCGGCAGACGAGGCGAAGTTCTCGAAGCGGGTGCACTCGCCGATGAAGGTCAGGCGCACCATCCCGGTCGGTCCGTTGCGGTGCTTCCCGATGATGAGTTCCGCCGAACCCTTGTCGGCCGACTCGGGGTTGTAAACCTCATCGCGATAAATGAACATGATGATGTCGGCGTCCTGCTCGATTGCTCCGGATTCGCGCAGATCGGACATGATGGGGCGTTTGTTGGGACGCTGTTCCAGGCTCCGGTTCAACTGTGAAAGCGCAATGATCGGTACATGCAATTCCTTGGCGAGCGACTTCACCGAGCGCGAAATCTCGGAAAGCTCCGCCGCCCTGTTGTCGCCGTCCCGGGTGCTCGTCATCAACTGCAGGTAGTCGATGACGATCAGCCCGAGCTTGCCGCATTGGCGCGAGAGCCTTCGTGCACGCGCCCTCAGGTCAATCGGATTCAGACCCGGTGTCTCATCGATGAAAAGGGGGGCGTCATAGAGCTTGCCCATGGCCATGGTGAGCCGTTGCCAGTCTTCGTCGCCGAGACGCCCTGTGCGCAACTTGTGCTGGTCGATGCGGCCAAGCGAAGAAATGAATCGCGTCGCAAGCTGGGTTCCCGGCATCTCCATCGAGAAAATCGCCACCGGCAACCGGCAGTCGACCGCGACGTGTTCGGCAATGTTGAGCGCGAGCGAAGTCTTTCCCATCGCCGGCCGACCCGCGAGAACGATCATGTCGGAAGGCTGTAGACCCGAGGTCCTTTCGTCGAGGTCGATCAGCCCCGTCGGCACCCCCGTCACGTCGAGCGGATTGTCCCGGTCATAGAGTTCCTGCACCCTGTCGACCACCTGTTTGAGAATCGGCTGGATCGAAACAAACCCGCTTGCGTGTCGCGCGCCCGCCTCGGCAATCTCGAAAACGCGCGCCTCGGCCTCGTCGAGCAAGGCCTTCGCATCGCGGCCAGCCGGACTCAGCGCACTGGCGGCAATCTCGTCGCCCACCGCGACCATCTTCCGCAGGATGGCGCGTTCGCGCACGATCTCCGCATAGCGGCGGATGTTGGCAGCCGACGGCGTGCTGTTCGCAACCTCGGCCAGATACGCGAGCCCCCCGGCCTGCTCGGACTCGGCATTCTTCTCGAGCGACTCGAACACGGTCACAACGTCAGCCGGTTTTCCGAGATCGATCAGGCGCGAAATGTGGCGGTAGATGCGCCGGTGGTCGTCACGATAGAAATCCTCGACTGTCACCAGATCTGCGATTCGCTCCCAGGCGGCGTTATCGAGCATGATGCCGCCGATCAGGGACTGCTCCGCCTCGACCGAATGCGGCGGCAGCCGGATCGAGGCGATCTGCGGGTCCCCGGCGCTGCCGGAGCGAGTCGAACTGGAAGAGGCCATCGGACTTCTGTCTGTCTTAGGGGTTTCGATTCTACCGGGCGCGCAAAGAAAAAGGGGCTGCGTCGGCAGCCCCTTTTCTCGTTTCCGGCGGACCGGCTTACTGCTGTTCGCCAAGAACCGATACGGTAATGCTGGTCACCGCATCCGCGTGCAGCGCGACATCGATCCGGACATCGCCAACCTGCTTGATCGGACCTTCCGGCATGCGGATGGAACTGCGCTCGATCGTGAAACCCTGGGTTTCCAGGGCTTCGGCGACGTCGGCATTGGTCACCGAGCCGAACAGCCGACCGTCCATCCCCGCCTTGCGCGTAATCTGTACCATCAGGCCCTCCAGCTTTCCTGCAAGTGACTGAGCCTCGGTCAGCTTCTCGCCCTGCAGGCGCTCGAGCTCGGCGCGACGCCCCTCGAACTCGGCCTTGTTCGCCTCTGTCGCGCGCTTGGCCTTGCCTTGCGGGATCAGGAAATTGCGGGCATAACCGTCCTTGACCTTGACGATGTCGCCGAGGGTACCAAGATTGGTGACTTTCTCGAGAAGAATGATTTGCATTTCCGATCTCTCCGGTTACTTGTGCAGATCGGTATAAGGCAGCAGGGCCAGGAAGCGGGCACGCTTGATCGCGGTCGACAACTGGCGCTGGTAGCCGGCCTTGGTACCGGTGATCCGGGCAGGCATGACCTTGCCCGTTTCCGTTACGAAGTCCTTGAGAAGGTCGACATCCTTGTAGTCTATTTCCTCAATCTTCTCGGCGGTGAAACGGCAGAACTTGCGGCGCTTGAACAGGCTGCGGCCGCCGCGGTCATCCTTCTTCTTGAACTTTGATTTGGGCTTGAAAGCCATTTTCGTTTCCTTCCAGAAATTCGATCTTGCTCAGGTGCAATACCGGCGATCTGCTGCGAAGACTCCGCGCAGCGAGAAATCCGGTAGCCCGAATCCTCATGCCCGGGACTGACGCGGCCAGCACGCCGGCAAGCTCACCCACCGCAACCGCCTGCAATCCGACCGTCACATCCCTCGAGAGGCCTGCTTCGACCTGCCGGGATTCATGTGTCAGGCTGCATTCCGCAACCGGTACCCCTGCCGGGGTTCGACGCATCGGCCGCAACTCGAGCAACCGTGCGTCGAGCGTCAGTTGGTTCAGTCCCGCCTCCGCCACCTCAGGCAGACTGCGATTCTTCCGTCTTGTCGCTCTCGACCTCGCCCTCGGCGACCGGGGTCAGGGAGCGTGACTTCTCTTCTTTCATCATCGGCGAAGGCGCGGACACCGCGGCCTTGGTCTTGACGGTCAGATGACGCAGTACGGCGTCATTGAACTTGAACGCATGTTCGAGCTCGGCTAGAGCCTCACCGTCACACTCGATGTTCATGAGCACGTAGTGCGCCTTGTGCATCTTCTGAATGGGATAGGCCATCTGGCGACGCCCCCAGTCCTCGAGGCGGTGAATCAGCCCGTTGCGGTTCGTGACGATGCCCTTGTAGCGTTCTATCATCGCCGGGACCTGTTCGGACTGGTCCGGGTGGACGATGAACACGATTTCATAGTGTCGCATGCATGCTCCTTGTGGTTGGTGACAGCCCCCCGGGCATGCGATTGTCCAGTGGAGCAAGGGTAAGCGCGGGATGATATCAGGAAAGGCAAGAGAATCAAAGACAGACCGGGAAAGTCTGTCAGTCCCGGGCAGCCACGCGCCGGTTCGTGCGGCGCGTGTACATCGTCGCGTGCGCGGCACGCTCACATCGACGCAAGCTCCCTGTAGAGTGCCGCATAATGCTGCGCGGCATGGGACCACGAGAAATGGCATGCCATACCATTTCGCTGCAGGCGACGCCAGACCGAGGGATGTCGCCAGGTATCGATCGCACGCGTCACCGCTGCGAACAGCGCCTGCGCGCTTGGCGCCCCGAAGCTGAAGCCGTTTGCGGTGCCGTCCACGAGTGTCTGCGCAGTGCAATCGACAACGGTATCGGCCAGCCCCCCTGTCGAACGTACGACCGGGGGCGTCCCATACACGAGGCTGTACATCTGGTTCAGTCCGCACGGTTCGAAACGCGAAGGCATGAGGAACATGTCGGCACCGGCTTCGATCAGGTGCGCCAGCCGGTTGTCGAAGCCGATCCGCAGCGCGATCCGCCCTGGATAACGCAGCGCCAGAGCACGCCATGCCGCTTCGAACTGTTGCTCCCCGGCCCCCAGCACCACAAAGCGCACGCCGCGCCCGACCAGCACATCGACGTTCTCCAGCACCAGGTCCACGCCCTTCTGCGAGCTAAGCCGGCTCACCATCCCGAGTATCGGACTCGCGGGGGTTTCGACCAGGCCAGTTTCGCGCTCCAGTATCTGACGATTGCCCAGCTTCCCGCCAAGGCGATGTCGGCTGTAGCGCTCAGGCAACAATGAATCACGGGCGGGATTCCATTCGGTTGTATCGATCCCGTTGAGGATGCCGGTCAATCGGTCGGCACGATAGCGCAGCAAACCGTCCAGTCCGCAACCGTATTCCGGCGTAAGGATTTCCTGCCTGTAAGTCGGGCTGACCGTGGTTATCCGGTCGCAACACTGCAACCCCGCTTTCAGAAAGGAAAGCTGACCGTGAAATTCGATGCCGTCGAATACAAATGCGTGACCGGGCAGCCCCAACGGCGCGAGCAACTCGTGCCCGAACAGGCCCTGAAAGGCAAGGTTGTGAATTGTCACCATGGAGGCCGCAACCGGCTCCATACAGTAGCGCAGATAAGCCGGTGCGAGCGCGGTCTGCCAGTCGTTGCAGTGCAATACCGCCGGACGCCACCCAAGGGGCGACTCCGCACTTGCGAGTAGCGCGGCGGTCTTCGACAGCAGACCGAAGCGCAATGCATTGTCCGACCAGTCAGCACCGCCTGAATTGGTGTAGGGGCTGCCACCGCGTTCGAAGAAGGGCGTGCATTCGAGCATCAGCAGTTCGAGATTCGGTCCGAGAGACACAAGCGACAGCGTGGCCGGCGGCATCGCCCCGCCCCTGTCCTTGATCGTGGCGACAAGCCGCCGGTGCGGAAATGCGTCCAGCAGCGCCGGATATCCGGGGACAAGTACTCGCGCCTCCACTCCCAGCCCCGCAAGCGCCCGCGGCAGGGCCGAGGAGACATCCCCCAGGCCCCCGGTTTTCACCCAGGGAGCGAGTTCTGAACTTGCAAAAAGGACGGGCAGTGCCATGTCGCAGTCCGACGCAAAACCGGAGATGGGGCCGACGTCAGCGCGAACGACCGCGGTGGGGAGTCCGTGGCAAGGGCCGTGCGGGCCGCTCGGGGCGCATGAGCACGCTCTAGAGCCAGTGCATCATCCCCATCTCGAACGGATGGGTAAGCAGCGGGTGTTGCGGAAATACGCGAAACTGGTATTCCGTCTTGCCACAAAGGTTCGGCTTCAGATCGAGTGCATAGACATGCTCTCCGCCCTCGAGGCGACCCACCGGGAGGAGTTCGAAGGTTTTCGCGACACGCGGCTGACCGTTCTCGGCCGGGCGGCCGAGCAGCATCTCGACCCGCACATCGCTCGGCATCAGTCCGTTCAGGATTGCCGCGACCTCGAAGCAAAGGGTATCACCGTAAGTGATGCGCCGGGGTTGCCGGTCCACGCGCTGCAGTCGCACACCGCTCCAGCCTTCCTTGACTCTGGTCTTCCAGGCGGCCAATTCGCGCGCCGGCGCATGACCGTCCCGTGCGAACCGCTCTGCCTGTTCCGTCGCCGGCCGATAGAACTTCTCGAGGTACTGCCCGAGCATGCGCTCCGTATTGAAGCGTGGCAACAACGTGGCGATCGAGCGCTTGGCCATGTCGACCCATGCCTCGGAAAATCCCAATGGCCCGACGTCGTGAAACGTCGGCAGCACGGCATCCTGCAGAATCTCGTACAACGTTCGCGCTTCCTCGCGGTTGCGCCGGTCCTCGTCATAGCCGTCGGAAACCGGCTTGATTGCCCAGCCGTTGGTCCCGTTATAGCCCTCGCCCCACCAGCCGTCGAGCACCGAAAGGTTGATGACGCCGTTCATCGCTGCCTTCATGCCGGAAGTGCCGGACGCTTCGAGCGGATAGATCGGGTTGTTCAGCCACACGTCCACGCCGGACACCAGACGACGTGCCAGACGCAGGTCATACCCTTCCAGCAGCAATATGCGCCCCTCGAACCGTGGCATGCGGGCGATCTCTGCGACCCGACGAATCAGATCCTGACCTGGCCAGTCGGCCGGATGGGCCTTGCCGGCAAACAGGAACAGTACGGGTCGGTTCGGATCGGAGACGAGGTCGGCGAGCCAGTCCAGGTCTTCAAACAGCAGCGTGGCACGCTTGTAGGTCGCGAAACGGCGGCCGAAGCCGATCGTCAGCGCCTTCGGCTTGTCGGGATCGACGAGTTTGAGCAATCGGTCGAGATGCGCCTCCGAGCCATGGTTGCGCACATGCTGCTCGGCAACCCGATTTCGCACCAGGTGAAACAGGTGCGCCTTGAGCGTCTGGCGCGCGGCCCAGAACTGCTGGGCCGGGATGTCATGGATGGCACGCCAGCAGGTTTCGTCTGTCAGCCGTTTCATCCAGCCATAGCCGAGATGACGATCGAACACGTCGTACCATTCGGGATCCAGGAATGTGGGCACATGAACGCCATTGGTGACGTGGTCGATGGGGCTGTCCCCGATATCGACCTGGGGCCAGTGGTGAGCGCATATGCGTGCGGACACGCCGCCATGGATCGCGGACACACCGTTGTGGTATCGCGAGCCGCGTAATGCCAGCGAAGTCATGTCGAACTCCGGGCTATCGACGTTCTCGCCCAACGCAATCAGGCTGTCCAGCGGGACGCCGAGTTCACTCGACCAACCCTCGAAATAGCGCCGGATCCCATCCTTGTCGAATCGGTCGTGCCCCGCCGGCACCGCCGTATGCGTGGTGAATACCGTGTTGGCCGCCACCGCTTCGAGCGCACTTGCGAAATCCAGCCCTCGCAGCATCATCGTGCGAATCCGCTCGAAGACCAGGAACGCGGCATGGCCCTCGTTGATGTGCCATACGACAGGCTCGTAACCAAGTGCTTCGAGCACGCGTACCCCCCCGATTCCGAGCAGAATCTCCTGTTCGATGCGCGTACTGCGGTCGCCCCCGTACAGACGATGAGTAATCGCTCGATCAGCGGGCGTATTCTCCGGAACCGCGCTGTCGATCAGGTACAGCACGACACGGCCGATGCGCGCCTTCCAGATCTTGAGTTCGACCTCGCGCCCGGCCAATACAAGCTTCAGGCGGAACTCGCTGCCGTCGTCGCGTACGACCGGAGAGATTGGTAGATCCTCGAAGTCGGAGTCCCGGTACACCGCGTGCTGATTGCCCTCGACATCTATGGTCTGCAGGAAATAACCCTGGTCGTACAGCAGCCCCACGGCGACAAACGGCAGATGTGCGTCGCTGGCGGCCTTGCAATGATCGCCGGCGAGGATTCCGAGTCCGCCCGAGTAGATTGGCAGGCTCTCGTGAAATCCGAACTCGGCACAGAAATAGGCGACCAGCCCGCAGTCGGCCCGATTCCCCGACCCCTGCGCCGGTACGGGTTCGTCGTGGTAACTGTCGTAGACTGCGAGAGCCCGGTCGAACGCGTTGAGGAAGACCGGATCCTTCGCGGCTGCGTCCAGCCGCCTCTGGTGCACCCTCTTCAGGAATGCCTTCGGGCTGTGTCCCACTGCCTGCCACAGTCCGGGATGAAGACGTGCGAAAAGCGCGCGGGTGGGCCGGTCCCAGCTGTACCAGAGATTGTTCGCCAACTCCTGCAGGCGTTCGAGCCGCTGCGGGATTCTGGGATTGACTTCGAGTTCGAAGGGTGTTCCTGGCATGACGGCCGCCATACTCCCGTGCGTGGTCGGTTTGCCCCGTCTCCGGACCCGGTGCGACGAAGCGGGCCAGAAAACCACATCCGTGACCGCCATTCACATAAGCGCAGCGGATCACTCCCAAGGCCATTGCGCCGCTAGGTTAGCACTGCAGCATCATTTCCGGAATGCCGTACCGCGCTCCGCTGCGCCGTCATGTCGCCGATCATCGCGCGGCGCAACCCATACAACTTCCACACCGGGGTCATTTCATGTGCGATCAGGATAATGCGGCGATCGGATGTCGGTCCGCCCCTGGCGTCGTTCGACCAGCAGTGCGTACGGAAAGGTGCGCAGGGCGCCGGCTGCATCGATGACGGGCGTCCCGTCACGTTCGCCGACCTGCAGCACGTCCTGCGTAAACACGTTCGTCCATCGCGCACCGGGCGACGAGAACGGTACTTCGACGCACGTATCGCTCCAGACCGCATGGCCCAGTGGCAACGCACGCTCGCCCTCGACAAGCGCTGCGAACATGCGCGGCACGATGACGAGCACCGCTTCGCTGGCGTCGCGTCGCGCATACGCGCACAGATGTGTCGCACGCGCCCCCGCAACCTCGAGCGGAACGTAAGCGCCGTCGCGGAAGAGGCACTCGCGCTCGCGGCGTGCCGCCAGTGCCTTCCATGTGAGGTAAAGCTTGATGCGCCCATCCGCCATCGAGCCGAGCAGATTCCGGATGAGGATCGCGGTCTGGTCGGGAGACGATGAGGAGGTCTGCTCAAGCTCGGAGAGCATCGCGCGTCGCCGTTCGAAGTCGACGGGCCGACGGCTGTCGGGATCGACGAGGCTGAAATCCCACAGTTCGTTCCCCTGATAGATATCGGGTACTCCCGGCGCCGTCACCTTGATCACCACCTGCGCCAGACTGTTGAACATGCCGAGGCGCGCGATGCGGCGCTGAAACGGCAGAAAGCACGGGAAGAAATCATTGTCCCGGCCCGGCGTCAGTACCGAGCGGACAAAGCCGGTCAGGGCCGCCTCGTACTCGAAGTCCGGATTCGTCCAAGAGCTGTTCGCCTTTCCTTCGCGGACCGCCTTCAACATGTAGCGTCCGAGGCGTTCGGAGAGGATCTCGCGCTCGGTGTCATCGGGATCTTCGAACGGCCAGATGCCGACGAGGCTCTGATAGAAGAGATATTCGTCATTTCGCGCAGGGGCCCACTCGCCTGAGACTGACCGGCTGCGGGGGCGGTTGATGCGATGCCATCGGGTGACTGCGCGATGCCACGCATCCGGCACTTCGGAAAGCACGTTCAGGCGGGCGCGCACATCCTCGGAGCGTTTGTTGTCATGGGTGGAGGTGGCGAGAAGCGCATACGGCCAAAGGCGCGCGCGCTCCTGACAGGCACGATGGAAAGCCGCGGTCGATACGCCGAATCGACGCGGGTCGCCCCCGACTTCATTGAGCGATACGAGACGGTTATGCAGATAAAAGCTCGTATCTTCCAGGCCCTTTGCCATGACCGGGCTGGTGTATTGCTGGAATTTCATCGCAAAATCGGCCAACGCATCCCGATAGGAATCGCTCCGACCTTCCGCGCACGCCTTGAGCAATACGTCGCGAATGAAGTCGAACACGCTCAAATCCTCGGCGCGAGTGCGCCTTTTCGCGCTCGCGATCGCGCGATCCACGTAATGCACATCCTCCGCGGACACATGCTCCGCGGTAACGTAGGTCCGATAGACGGGAAAGCATGCGACCACCTCGGCCAGCGCCGCGCGCAGGCCATTCACGGTAAAATCGCGGGATCTGCGATCGGCCTGTGCGATGCGCGATAGCTGATGCGCCAGCACATTGAGTTCGCCGGCCATTGCGACCTTCATGATGAGGCGCTTGCCAGCGTAAAGCAGCTCCGCAAATTCCACGCGTGTGCCAACAAAGGCGGCATAGGTCCGTTCGAGCCTGCCTTTTGCATCGGGATCGATGAAGAGCCCGTTCAGCAGGTTCATGAACTCGTAGCCGGTCGTCCCCGACACCGGCCAGTCCTCCGGCAATCGTTCATCGGCGGCAAGAATCTTTTCCACCACCACATAAAGCGGATGATCCGCCTGTGCCGACAACCCGCGAACTCCGCCCTCCGGCTGCCCTTGTAATCCTCGCACCGCGACGAACGTCGCGGCGCGCTCGTGCACGCGACGAAGATACGCAACCGGGTCGTACAGGCCGTCCGGATGGTCGATGCGCAGGCCGTCGGCCATGCCTGCCGCCAGCAGATCGAAGACCAACGCGTGGGTCGCCTCGAAGACGTCCGGCTGTTCGATGCGCAGCGCAGCGAGTTCGTTGATGTCGAAAAAGCGGCGGTAGTTGATCTCGTCCGAGGCCACTCGCCAATAGGCAAGACGGTAAGCCTGCGCTTCGAGCAACTCGTGCAGCCGATCCGCATTTGCCGGCTGATGCCCACTTGCCTCGAATCGCGCGACGCTTTCCCCGATGAACGCCGCGATGTCCGCACTGCCTGCGTGGCAGCTCGCAAGCCGCTGCTTGAGGATCTCCTTGTCGCGGTTCCGCTCTGCCACCTTGCCTGCGTCGGTTTCCATGCGCCCGGGAAGATGTTCGAATGCGGTGACCAGGCTCTCGAATTCGAGCACCTGTGGATGACCAGGCCCCAGCCTCGCCGCGAGCCGGTCGACGCCCTGACCCAGGATGCGCGCGTATTCACGCGGATCGACGGGAAAACGATGGTGGTGGTACAGCACGCTGAAGGTCCCTGCCGCGTCATCGAACGCGAGCCGCAACTCGCCCCGCTCGAGCACGTGACCATAAGGGTCGCCGAGTACGGGAAGCAGCAGCTTGCCGCGCAGTTCTTCCCTGTAGGGAAACCAGTCGATGTCGAAGAACCGTGCGTAAGTCGACGCAAGTCCGTTCTCGAGCACGTCGAGCCACCACGGGTTGTCGTTGCACATGACGCCCATGTGATTCGGGACGACGTCGATGATCTGCCCCATGTCGTGCTCGTGCAGCACCGCGACGAAATGCGCGAGATCGGTGTCGCTGCCAACCTCGGGGTTCAGCATGCCGTGGTCGACGATGTCATAACCATGACTGCTGCCCGGGCGGGCCTTCAGGTAGGGCGATACATAGCAATGACTGATACCCAGCCGATCGAGGTAAGGCACGAGTTCGGCCGCCCGCAGGAAAGTGAAGTCGCCGTTGAACTGCAGTCGATAGGTGGCGCGTGGCGGACCCCGCAATGGACGCGACTTTGCCGCCACGCTCGCCGTTGGGCGCAAACCAACCGACTGGTTGCGCTCATCACGCATGGCTGCCATCAGTGCCGCGGCCCGGGTATCACCGGGCCACTCCCCGATATCCAGTGGCAGCTTGCGCCGCCAGTTCGGGTACTGCTGGTCCGTGGTGGCGGGCTGATTGACCTGCTCGAGTTGCCCGAACATGTCCTCGAGTTGCACCAGCATGAGGCTGGCCGGGCTGCGTGCCAGGTAACGGTGCACTGCCTCCACGCATTCGGGTGGCAGCTTCGGTGCCGCGACAAGGCGCGGAACGGTTTCGGACGGGATCAGTTGCTCCTGCTCCAGCGCGACGAGGAGCCGCGCGCGGTCCTGCGCACGACTGACGATGTGTGCCTCACGCTGCTGCGGTGTGGGAAACAGATCGAGCTCGGTGCGCACGTCGAGGTCCCGTCCCTGCCAGAAACCCGCCAGCGTCGGAAGATCATGTGTGGAGACCGCGACCACTGCCTGGCGCGGATAGCGGCCCGGGGAGGTGAAGGCGCCGTCCGGCTCCCTGGTGAAATAAAGCACCCGATAAGACAGGACGCCATGCGTGTGCAACGCCTCGCGCACGCTGTCGGTCACGGTCCCGAGATCCTCACCGACCACGAGGCAGCGGTTGCGCGTGCTCTCCAGCGCCAGAATGCCCAGCAGATCGTCGAAAGGATATTGAACGTACGTGCCGTCGGCCGCCCGGCCGCCACGGGGTATCCAGAACAGCCGCTGCAAGCCCATCACGTGGTCGATGCGCAGCGCCCCCGCCCCGCGCATCCACGCGCGCAGGATGGCAATGAACGGCTCGTACCCCCTTTCGACGAGACGGTGCGGAACGAAAGGCGCCAGGCCCCAGTCCTGCCCGTGGAGGTTGAAATCGTCGGGCGGCACGCCGATGCCCGCCCGTGTCGCGTACAAGTCCTGGTCACCCCAGGTTTCGGCACCACCCGAGCTGGTGCCGACGGCGAGATCGAGAAGCAGCCCCACCCCCAGACCCGCAGTCGATGAACGCCGACCGGCGGCGGCGAGTTGAAGATGCGCCTGCCATTGCAGCCAGGCATGGAACTCCACGCGCTCGGGATTGGCATCGTGAAACGCCGATACGGCCGCGGAGTCGGGGTCATGATAGGCCTGCGGCCATGCTGGCCAGCCCCACACGGACGAATCCTCGCGACGAAAGTGCGCCTGCAGTGCCTCGAACAATGCCTGTCTGCGCAAGGCCGCCCCGTGCTTCAACTGGAAGGCCCGGAAAGCCTGTCCGCGATCGCTGCCGCCCGCCAGATGCCGTTCGCGGAAGTGCGTGTACAGCGCCTCCAGGGCTCGAAACTTGGCGTCGGCCACCGCGTCGTACTGCACCAGTTCCGCCGCACGCAGTGCGCGCAGACGTGCCTGAAACTCGGCTGTGCGAACTTCCTCGCGCATGCTTTCGCACTCGGCGAAATCGGCAATCGCCTCGACGTCGAGGTGCAGCACGTTGAGGAAGCGCCTGCTCGACGGCCCGTATGGCCCGGCATGTTCGGGGTTGTCGGGGAAAAGCGCGTGCAGGGGACTGACCCCGATCACAGCCGCACCGTGTTCGGCGCAAAAGTCGACCAGCGCTTCGAGATCGCCGAAATCCCCGATACCCCAGTTGCGCTGCGAGCGAAGCGCATAAAGCTGCACGGACGGCCCCCACACACGTCCGTCCGCGCTGAGTACCGCCGGCTCGTAGCAGCGGCTTGGCGCAACGATCAGGCTCATGGACCAGCATTGTTCCCGACCGCCCTCCTGCGCGCTCAGCCCGAAGCGGTGATAGCCGGTCCCGGGAACGGTCGGCAGCACGAATGCACGGCGAGCAACGCGGCCTGTCCCGATCGTGCGTTGCTCGACGATCGGCAATTCGCTTGCCTCGAAGCGGCCCTCGAAGCGTTCGCCGCTTTCGAGTACCAGCGTCCAGGCGAGATCGCGTTGCGCGGGGTCATCGCGCAGCGTGACGACGAGCGTGAACGGAGCATCGGTCTCGCGCACCACCTGCACCGGCGCAAGCACGCGCGTCCATGATGCGGTCTCGAACGCTTCGAGTGCGCGCTGCACGTCAGCTTCGGAATCGGCAGCAATGTCCATCGCGGCGAGCAGCGCGCGCTGCGTCGTCTCCGACACCAGATGATGATTCCCCCAGATATCGACGTACTCGAGCGCTATGCCGTAGCGGGTACACAGGCGGTCGAGCGCGTCCTGGCCGGCCATCGTCAATGTCCACCGCATGCGGCGTCCAGCCACCACGCCGCCGACAAGGCAGGGAGCATGCCGGGTGACGAATCGGCCGGAAACTGCCGAGGGCTCGCAAACAGGAGGAAGCCGGCGGGTTGTGCCAGACCGGCCACCGGCCGGTGCCCGAAGTTTGCGCGGAGTCCCAGACGGCTGCCGTCGCCCAGCACCCAGTCGACCGCGAGTGCCCGGTCGGCGATGACGCGTGCCTGGGACATCCCGCCCCGAATGCCATGCAGCCGTGAAACGATGTGCTCGCGACGAATTTGCAGCAGCTCACGATAAAAGGCCAGCCACTCGCGATGAACTGGCTGCCCCAGGCATCCCCAGTCGAGCCGGGACTGCACGAACGCGTCCTCGCGGTTCGGATCGGGGATTCGATCGCGGTCGGCCGAATCGGCGAAACGCGCAAATCGCGCGAACTCGCGCCGCCGTCCTTCCGTCACGGCCGTCGCAAGTTCCGGACCGAAGTCGCAGAAGAATAGAAAGGGCGTCGCGGCGCCGAACTCCTCGCCCATGAACAGCAATGGCGGTGACGGCGCCATGAGAATGACCGACACCGCCGTGCGCACCGCCCGCGCATCCGCAAGCGTGCCGATTCGCTCGCCAAAGGCGCGATTGCCCACTTGGTCGTGGCTTTGCAGCAGCGAAACGAACACTGTCGGGGGCAGATCCCGGCTCGGTTCACCCCGTGTCGCGCCTTGCCGGTACACGGACGCTTCGCCCTGGAAGGCAAAACCCTCGGTGAGACAGCGGGCCAGTTGGCGGGCCGGTCGATCGCCGTAATCGCGGTAATAGCCATCAGTCTCGCCGGTGAGCAGCACGTGCAGCGCATGGTGAATGTCGTCGTTCCATTGTGCCCGATACCTGGCCGCCTGCCCGCCGTCATGGCCATCTTGATCCCTGACAAGATAGCGGGCGGCATTGTCGTCGTTCTCGAGGACCAGGTGGATCGGACGTTCGCGACCTGGCCCGTGCTGCACGGCTTCCGCCAGTTCCTCCAGCACATGTGGCCGGAAATCGTCCGCGATCGCATGCACGGCATCGAGACGCAGTCCGTCGACGTTGAACTCCTCGAGCCAGTAGAGTGCATTGTGGATGAAGAAGTCCCGCACCGCGCGGCCGTCCGGAAGGGCGAAATCGATCGCGGCGCCCCACGGCGTGCGATGGCGCTCGGTGAAGAAGCGCGGCGCATACAGCGGCAGATAATTCCCTTCCGGCCCGAAATGGTTGTAAACCACGTCGAGCAACACCATCAGGCCCCTCGCGTGAGCACCTTGCACCAGTTGTTTGAGATCTTCCGGACGTCCGTAGCAGCGCGCGGGCGCGAATGGCAACACGCCGTCATAGCCCCAGTTGCGTGCACCTGGAAAATCGGCGACCGGCATGAGTTCGATTGCGGTCACGCCGAGATCGACGAGGTAGTCGAGTCGTGCCTGTACGCCGCGGAAGGTACCTTGCGCACTGAAGGTGCCGACGTGCAGCTCGTAGATCACCGCCTCTTCCCATGCCCGCCCGCGCCAGCCGGCATCCTGCCAGTCGAACACCGCGGGATCGATCACCTCGCTGGCGCCATGCACGCCGTCGGGGTTGAAGCGCGAGGCCGGATCCGGAACGCACCGGTCACGATCGATGCGGAAGCGGTAACGGCTGCCCGCCTTCGCACTCGTGGTCAGGATCTCGAACCAGCCGCGCCGCCCACGTTTCATGGACAGGATCTCCTCCGCATGACCTTGCATCAGACACAGATCCACCTCGCGCGCGGCGGGCGCCCAGAGGCGAAAGCGCACCCGCCCGTCGTCGCGCACCTCCGCACCGAACGGCATGCGGTGACGGCGTCGCACGACGGGCCTCCCCTGCCGTCGGAGGATCAGTGGCGCCGGCACGTTGCTCCGCCCGGCCCCATGGTCACGCGCCGGGCAGGTATCGAACGAACCAGTCGCACGCCAATACCGCCACTTGCTCGAGGGCGCCCGGCTCCTCGAAGAGGTGGGTGGCGTGCGGCACGATCTGTACGTCGTGTATGGCCGTCATGCGACTGGCGGCGCGCCGGTTCAACTCGATCACCTCCGTGTCCCGTCCGCCCACGATAAGCAGCGTGGGGGCCGCCACCTGCACAAGCGCATCGTCTGCGAGATCGGGACGTCCCCCGCGCGACACAACCGCTGCCACCTTCGCGGGACGCACGGCGGCGGCGGCAAGTGCAGCCGCAGCACCGGTACTCGCGCCGAACAGTCCGATGCGCAGGTTCGCCAGCTCAGCCTCGCGGACCGCCCAGTCCACGGCGCCGATGACGCGATGCGTGAGCAGGTCAATATCGAAACGCAGCGCACGGGTGCGCATGTCGATCTCGTTCTCGTCGGCAGTGAGCAGATCGAACAACAAGGTCGCCAGACCCGCCCGATTCAGCGCTTCGGCCACTGCCACGTTCCGACTGCTGAAGCGGCTGCTGCCGCTCCCGTGCGCGAAGATGACTACCCCCTTCGCGGTCGGCGGGACCGCGAGAAAGCCTTCAAGCGGCGCGTCCTCGAGGTCAAGGATCACTTGCCGGCGTGCCCGGATTGAATCCTCGCGCATGCTCGCTTCTCCACCAAAGTTTCGCTGCCCGGTCCGTTTCACGACAAGACGGCTCCCCAGTTGTAAGGATAGACAAGCTTCGAAGTATGCCCGATCGATTTATGGCAATACGCATCAACAAGAGGCAAATACCGATGAAACAGCCAATGCCGGAGCAGATCCGACATCCCGGGCAGAACAGGCGACAGCGTCGCATGCGACTTTTCCCGGAGACAGGCGAAGTGCTTTCCGGAACCGACGAGCGCCCCTTCGCTGATCCGCCCGCAGTTCCGGAGCTGCGGGTCAGACTCGTCCTGATACGCATACCTCCGCAATCAGGGGCAGATGATCGGAGGCAGTGCGCACCAGATCCGAATCGGGGATCTCGATGCCGGTGACTTCGAGACCGGGGCTGACAAAAATGTGGTCGATTCGCACGGTCGGAAAGCGAGCAGAAAAGGTGCTTCTGGGGCGGTGGTGTCGTGCCTCGACTTGAGCGTCCTTGAGTCGCCCGCACAGTCGCCGGCACACGGACGATGAGGGCAGCGCGTTGAAGTCGCCGCACAGAATCACCGGATCACGGCACCGTTCGTGTCCCAACCAGTCGATGCCAAGCAACGCCTCGACCTGCCCAATGCGTTCACGCGGGTACAGGCCCAGATGGGTATTGATGATCTGAACCTCCCTGCCGTGGAGGTCGACGGCCACCCAGAGTGCCCCGCGCGGTTCGAGGTACGGTTTGCCCGGAAGGCCTGGCAGCGAACCGGCCTTGACCAGGCGCTGCGGCAGATGCGTCAGGATGGCATCCCCGTAGCGTTCTTCCTCGAGGTGCATGGCCGGATGGAAATGGAACTCCATTTCCAGGTAACGCGCGATCAGGTGCGCCTGGTCCATGCCCTGGCTGCGCACACGGCCCACGTCCAGTTCCTGCAATGCCACCACATCCGGCCTGGCGCGCGCAATCACCCGGGCGATGCGCTCGGCATCGAGCTTGCCGTCCATGCCGACGCAGCCATGCACGTTGTAGGTCATGACGCGAAGGAGGTCCGTCGGCGTGGCGACCGTCCGTTTGCGGACCCCACCGGGTTGTTGGTCCGGGCGCCCCAGATGCCGCAGCGCGGCCCTGCGCAGATCGATCGGACGCAGATAGTCATGTTCGCGCGCCGCCAGCGGCGTGTCCCGCGGAAGCAGGGCAAAGCCATGGGTTTCTTCCGGCGAAGCGCCAGCATGCGCGCCGTTCTCCGTAGCAAAGCTCATCGGGGCCACGCCATCGCGCCATCCCAGCAGCACGAGGTCGCCGGCGTCCGCATGCTCGCACAGCCGCACCAAGTCCTCGCCGACGGAATCCAGGAACGGATGTTGCGAACCAAACACCTTGCCAACGTCCTGTGGCAAACGGAATTCGCCGCCATCGGTCCAGGCGCGCAGCACGCCCCGGGTCTCCACTGCGAGCACCAGCGGAACCTCGTGCCGGTGCACCAGTTCGCGGGCGACGAAATCCCGTTCGTCGCCATTCAGGTCGCTCCGAGAATAAACATGGCCGACCGGCCCGAGGGCGACGACCACCGGTTGCCGATCGTGTGCTTCCTCGCCGTCGATGCCGAGGACGGCGAACAGGCGTTGAATCCCGTGGCCTCCCAGAAACCGGACCCGCTGAGTCTGGATGCCGCTTGCACCTCCATCGCGAGCGGCCGGGGCCGTTGCGTCCAGCCCCTCGAACGCCGCCGTAACCGACGCCTCCAGGGTCCGGCCCTGCACTTCCTGGTAGGACCGGACGGCGGCCTGACCGTGATCGGAATAGACCCAGAGATCGTAGTGCCGCCATGCGGAATGGTTGGCGGCACGCCACAACCGGGCCACGGCGTCGTCGATGCCCTTCAGTGTCCAATGGGCAAACCGCGACTCCGGGCCGCGCCGATGCGACTGTTCGTCGTAACCGAGGAAGTTGATGTGAATGACGGGCAGGCCACGGCTGATGTCGATCTTGCCACCAATGACGCACAGTTCGCGCAGCAGAATGGAGATGGCCACCCGTGTGGGTATGAATTTCAGCTCCTTGACGAAGTCCTGTCCACCCACGAGGCCGCGCACAAAGTCCGTCAGTGCCAGGCCCAGTTCCAGCAACAGCAAGGCAGCGACACGCACAAAACTGTAGGCGTTGCTGAGCACAAGCGTCCCCACCACCAGCGGATTGGCCGCGCGCAGCGTCGGGCCCCAACCCATCGATGACGGACAGAAATGTGACTCGGCCGCGCCGCCGGTGAAGTTGTCCGCATAGGCACTGCCGCCCGCGAGCAGCGCCTCGTCGCCGTTGCCCATGTGCAGCGCTTCGATGCGCGACGCCGCGTCAGGCTCGTACATGCGGACGACTCGGCGTGATTCATGGTCTCTGAAGGAGAACGCCGGGACTGCACACTTGATGCCATGGAAGAGTTCGGCCTGGACCGCGGGCGTCGTCGAAGGCAGGCCCGAATAATGCGCATGGAGCCGATAGTGCTCGCGCCTTATCAGCCGCCGCAGGAACGGCAGTTCATCGCGCTGCAGAGCGCGTTCGAACTGCGGTTGCGAGAGTCCGTCGATCTGGATCATTATCAGGCCCGGACGCGTCGGCGATCCCTCCGACACGGGCAGACGCAGCAGACGTGACAGCCAGACACTGCGACTGAGACCGCGGCGCAGCCGTCGAAGAAATGTCTCGATTCGGCCGATCATGTCTGGACTGTTCCGACGGACCCTGGCAGCGGGCAGCCCCTGAGCTGCGCGGGCGGCATCAGTGCTCCTTCCGGGAAAACAGGGTGGCGCCCAGGGCCACGTCACCGGCTCCGGCTACGCTTCTCAGAATGTCCCACTCCGTCCGGATCGCTGCGATGATCTCCTCCAGGCCGGTTTCGTTTTCACCCGACGCAGCGATTGATCCGGACGTGAGTGCTGCGTAGCATGCCAGGGCCCTGGCCGCCGATCGGGGCATGGAGAAGGCCCTGGCGGTGGCGAGTGCAGCCTGCTTCTGCCTGCGCAATTGTTCCGGCGTCAGTGTGGCCACCCATTGCAGGGCTTCGCTGAACGGTGCGGACTCCGTTTCTCGCAGAAGGCGTCCGTTGCGCCGGTCCCTGACTACTTCCCGTGCGCCCGTCGCGTCCAGGGCGACGACGGGCAGCCCGGCCGCCATGGCCTCCGTGAGCACCATTCCCTGCGTCTCGCTTCTGGATGCAAACGCGAACACGTCCATGGCGTGCAGGGCGTCGGACAATGCTTCCCGTTGCAAGATACCGGCAATGTGCAATCGCGCCGCGACGCCTGCACGGGCAAAGATATCCCGCACGGTTTGTTCGGAGGGGCCGGTCCCGATCACCAGAAAATGTGCACGGCGGTCGCCGCGAACGAACTCGGCGACCGCCTGCGCCAGAAACTCCAGATTCTTCTCCGGGGCCAGGCGGCCCAGATGGCCGACCACGAAGGCGTCTTCGGGGATCGCCATCTGCCTGCGAAAGGGCTGACCGTTGCCCTGCGCGAAGTTCTCGAGCCGGACGCCGGTGGGCACGACCGCAATTGGCGCTGTCACGCCGCGGGCCTGCAGCAGATCCCGAATGCTTTCGCTGGGTGCAAAGACCTGATCCGAAAGGTTGGCGTAGCGCGTGGCGAGTTCGATCGCAAAGCGCTTCATGGCGGGTGAGTCGCCGGGAACGTAGTGCGTATATTGCTCGTACAGCGTGTGATGGGTGAACACCAGGGGCAGATTCCGGTGGCGCGCGAACCGCACCGCGGTGACGCCGAGCAGGAAGGGATGCTGAGAGTGCACGATGTCCGGCCCGAAGGCATCGATCGCTTCGCTGAGCTGCGGATGTACCGGTAACGCGACGGAGAAATCGCTGCCGTTGAAATTCTGGATTGCGCGAACTCGCACCACGTCGACTTCGTCCTGCGGCATGCCTGGGAACTCGGGGGCGACAACCAGAACCCGGTGACCGCGCTTGCGATATTCCTCGGTAAAGGCCTCCACCGAGCGGGCCACACCCCCAACGTGCGGGGTGAAGGTATTGGTGAGGATGAGAATGTTCATGCCTCCGGTTCCCTTTTGGCGAGGGTGATCGAATTCGTGCCCGGGTCGGCCTCTGCCGGCGCGAAACCGGGCAGGTGTATCTGGATCGGGGGCGCGCTGCGATGCCAGTCACCCCGCCAATCGACGCGCGGCGGGTTTCCTGGATTCGGCGTGATGCGCAGTGATACCGCGCCGAAAGCCGTTGGTGCCGGACCGAAGCTGATCGGCCTGTCCTGATCGAGCCAGCGCGCCGGAACGCCGGCGCACAGGATGAGGCGCTCGCCTTCTTCGCGCACGAAACAGTTGCGCATCATCAGCACCCACTCGGCGGAGGCCCAGACATGGTGGCCATCGCCCATGCAGCCGCCGCCCGTACGCGGATGGATCGCCTCCGGCCACTGACCCGTCCGCGACGCCAGGGCGGCCACCGTGTCCATCAGATCGAGGTGGCGAGGGTCGTTGGCGCGCAGCAGCACCTGGGCGATGTGCAGGGTCAGGTAGGCGTTGAGGCCGGAGTGGATCATGTCCTGATAGAACGCACCATGCACCATACAGCGACTGAGCAGAAACTCGACGCTGTCGAGCAGGCGGGAATCGTCCGGCGCACACAGTTGCGCCGGATAGCCAAACGCCAGCGAACCGATCGCGCCGGCATCCAGACGCCGATACGGCGACGCGGGCATGGCCGGACGGCCGAGCCGTTGTGCGCAGCCAGCCAGGCTGCGATCCACCGCCGCGAGGAAATCGTCGGCGGCCTGCGCAAAATCCTCACCGTGGCCGGCATTGTAGTCACTGTCCAGTGCCGCCGCCGCACGCAGGCCGGCAATCCCCCAGAAGTCATCCCAGTAATAATAATCGTTGGGACCGAGGTGCTCCGCGCTGAACCCGGCCGGCAACAGTCCCGCATGCGGGGCGTCCAGATCGTCGCTGAGCCGCTTGCGCACGATCCAGCGGGCGCCACGCCGGATCGGGTCGTGCCAGTCCGGACCCGACGGTCGTCCTGTCAGGGCGCAAAAGCGCTGCAGGATCCACAACACCTCGCCGTTGGCGTCCCATTCGCCCTCCTGGGAGCGGAAGTAGCCGAGCGTCGTCTGCCGGGCCGGAAAGCGTGCCAGCGCGCGTTCCGCGCGATCGGTCAGACCCACGCACAGCAAGGCATGAATGATGAAGGCAGCATCACGAAACCAGAATCTCTTGTAGGTGTACGGCCCCGGATAGACGTCATCCGGCGAATGCAGAATCAGCGAGGTCACCGCGGCTTCGAAGAGAAACTGGTAGCGCGGCTCCGGACAGGTCAGCTTGCAGTGATCGCGTCGCACGTTGCTCCAGGCATCGGCGACGAGGGTCCCGGACGCCGCAGTGGCAAGCGGTATGCTTGCGATGACTTCGGCATCGTCGCCGGCATCGACCGCAAACAGTGCCGCCGCGGTCACCATGCCCACATCGCAGCGGCCCTCGAACTGATCGTCCAGATCCGCGAGGTGAATATAGACGTCCCCGTTCCGGTAATCGGAAACGTGATGCCGCCCGGCCGGGATACTGAATTCAACTTTCCGGGTGTCGTCAACCGTCCACGCGTTGCGCTCCTGCGACAAGCGGACACGGTGGATGAAGCTGATGCCTTCCGGGTTGTACGGGCGCAATGCCAGCACCAGCCAGGCGTTCGCGTCGGACCGTGCGTGCAGACGCAACTTGCACACCGGGATCCCCGACTCGAGCTGCACCGAGGCGCTGCTGGTGAGCGCCTGTCCGCTCGCGGCCGTCTCGGTGACCACCCGAACGCCAGGCTCCATGTCCTGTTGCTGACGGCAGCTGGCAGCGCGCGAGGGCAGCAGCCGGCGGTCGTCCTCGCTCATCAGCCAGCCGTCCAATGACCAGCCATCGAGAAACGGCGTCAGCAGACCGCGCGGATCGACGATCGGCAGTTCCTGACAATCCGGGTAGCCGATCGCGGTCCAGTTGCGGTGGCTGAGATTGATATGGGTGATCGAGAACGCGCGCGGGATGAACGACTCGTCACACGGATCGAACTGCCGTTCGATCCAGTAGGGCCAGACCCAGTCCAGGTTGTGCTGGATGACACGACTGTTGATCAGTCCGCGGGCGTGAAACACGACCCCGGCACGCAGCAGTTCTATGGGTTCGCCCACTTCGGAAGGCTGGGCAAAACTGTGCAACCGCGCCAGCAGGGCAATGGGGTCCATGAAACCCTGTTTGCGTGCCGCATAGCGTATGACAAATCGCCAAGGCAGCCAATTCATCCACTTCACGGCCGGTCCTCCTCGAGGGTGCCCTCTTCCGCATAGCGGGCCAGTGCGCGACGCGCAAGCCGGTTCAGATAGACGACCGCGGCGACGGTGGCAACGAAGCCCGCGGCGTAAATGGCCCACTCCAACGGTGTGCGGCCGAGGTCGCGCGCGCCCAGGGTGGCAAGGTCGGCGGCGATTGCGCCGAGATAGACGTTATGGAGCGAGAACGGGATGAAGCCCAGCAGCGAACCGCCGACGAAGCCGCGCAACGAGAACGCGGTCAGCCCGAAAAAATAGTTGGCGATCTTGCTCGGAAAGAACGGAATCAGGCGCGTAAGCAGCACGATCTTCCAGCCATGGGGGGTCAACTCATCGCTCACCAGGCGAAGTCTGGCGCGAGCCGTGACGAACTGTCGGGTGCGCTGCCCGAAAAGATGGCGTGCGATCAGGAATGCGAGCGCCGCGCCGAAGGTCGTACCCGTCACCACGTAAACGGTACCCTCCACAACGCCGAACACGAAACCGGCGCCGGTGGTGAATAACACACCGGGCAGCAGGAGCACCACCACCACCGCCATGACAAGCACGAAGAGCAGCGGCGCCCACACGCCCTGTGCATCGAACCACCTTAGCAGACTCAACGTCTGTTCATGCGCGCCGAAACGGATCAGCACGGCGAGTATCAGGGCGACAAACAGAATGCTCGCCGCAATGCCCCATATTGGTGACGTCATGCGCCCGATGCGAGGTTTGAGGGCATTCTGTTTCATCAGCTACCGAAAATGACCGCTCACTTCGTCAGGGCGCTGCACCTCGATCAATGCGCTCCGCATCGCCGCGGTCGTCGACGGAATCGGCTGCTACCTGTACAAATTCTAGCAGTTTGGTCCGCCTCTCCCCCTGTGCTAGATTTAAGAAGGTTTCGAATCGACAAGGGCCGACCGCAGCATCCTCCAACCGGCTGTCTCGAGAACGACTCGAGGCGCCACCTTGAGATAAGCCTCCGAGGGTTGCCGAGCCGGGCAACCGAACGCTGCCGTTCCCCGCAAAGCCAGGACCGGCCGCGCACCCGCCCGGTCTGACGAACCCGACCCGGCATCCGGAGAGAGCATGCTGACCGAGCACGACATCTACCTGTTCAAGGAAGGAACCCACGGCCATCTGTTCGACCGAATGGGCTGTCATTCGGCCCGGGAGGCCGGCGTCGATGGCGCCCGGTTCGCGGTGTGGGCGCCTAACGCGCAGCGCGTTTCGGTGATCGGCGATTTCAACGGCTGGGATGCCGCGGCCCATCCGCTCGCGCAACGGCCGGACGGCTCCGGCATCTGGGAAGGCTTCGTTCCCGGCGTCGTCCAGGGAACCATCTACAAGTATCGCGTCGCGTCCCGCCTTGACGGCTACGAGGCGGACAAGGGCGATCCCTTTGCCTGCTACTGGGAGGTGCCTCCCCGAACCGGATCCCGCGTCTGGAACCTCGAGTACCAGTGGAACGACCGGGAGTGGATGAAGCTGCGGCGCGAGCGAAACGCGCTGGACGCCCCGATGTCGATCTACGAGGTGCATCTGGGCTCCTGGCGGCGGATGCCGGAAGACGGCAACCGCTCGCTCGACTATCGGGAGATCGCCGAACCGCTGGCTGAATACGTGAAAAGCCTGGGCTTCACCCACGTGGAGCTGCTGCCGATCACCGAGCACCCGTTCTTCGGATCGTGGGGCTACCAGACCACCGGCTACTTCGCGCCAACCGCCCGTTTCGGCACGCCCCAGGACTTCATGTACTTGGTGGATACGCTGCACCGGCACGGCATAGGCGTCATCCTCGACTGGGTGCCGTCGCATTTCCCCGGCGACGTCCACGGGCTGGCCTATTTCGACGGCAGCTACCTGTTCGAACACGCCGACCCGAAACAGGGCTTTCACCCGGAGTGGAACAGCTACATCTTCAACTACGGGCGCAACGAGGTGCGCGCATTTCTGCTGTCGAGCGCACTGTTCTGGCTGAAGAACTACCACATTGACGGGCTGCGCGTAGACGGTGTCGCTTCCATGCTTTACCTGGACTACGGGCGCGACGAAGGCGAGTGGATCCCGAATGCTTACGGCGGCAGGGAGAATCTGGACGCGGTCAGTTTTCTGCGCACCCTCAACGAAGCGGTCTATCGGGACCACCCGGACGTGCAGGTGATCGCGGAGGAATCCACCTCCTGGCCGATGGTGTCGCGCCCTGTGTATCTGGGGGGGCT
>CAYOKH010000023.1:0-24479 GCA_964404505.1 uncultured Azoarcus sp. | reverse complement strand
CGTCCTGGCCGCGGTCCCGGCGCCCGCGCCGAACGGATCGCCGGCTGCGGGCAGCCCGGCCGGCCGATGCTCAGGAGCAATCAGCCTCGCTGAAACCGAGCGCCGCACCCTCCGGAGTCAAGCCGACGATCTGATTGCAGACGAGCACCCGCTCTATGCCGTCGATCTTCACGTACGAGTGATCCTCATCTTCTTGGCTGCCGGGGTTGATGGCTGCGCATCTTGTCATCGTGATAACGGCCACGAAGAGGTTGTCATTATTCGGGGCACCCGGATTGTGGTGCAGTTCTCCTGCGACTTGCGTTGTCGTGCTCTCGTCGTAAGACCACCTGGCGTTCGGGAGCGGCACGGTACACTCAGCCGCAAGAACGGTAGAAGTGGTACCAAGGATCAGCGCGGCAGCGCCAAGCGCGATGAAAACGTTCTTGTTCATTTTGAGTCCCCTTCCGAAAAAGCTTGTCGCAACGCTCAGAAAGACCGGTTCAGGCAAGGCAAAGGCATCGACGATCACCGCATGAACGGTCGTGGCTTCCGATCTCCAGGCGACCCGGCCATCTCTAACGAGATCCGTGGCTTTCCGGCCCTGCATCACTGCAGGTGTGGCTTTTTCTGGCAACCAGGGGCCTTGTCGCATCGGGACCGGGTCCTGAGACCCTGCACAACACGACAAGGCGGCAATCCGGAGATTTCGGCAGCGGCGAATGAAAGACTCGATGCGATCGCCCCATAACGCTCTCTCCGACTGTTGCGCAGAGTCTAGGGCCGTTCGAATCCCTTGCCTGAGGACTTCTTCACGGTCAATTCACGATAAGCCGCCGAGTCCCCAGCACGTGTCCACCGGCCTGGGGGGATGAGGAGTTCCATGCGACGAAGGAGCCTAAGCAGATCACGCGCTGAACCAAGCTTCGGGCGAGCGGGTCTGACAGGGCATGAGCGAACCCGAATACACTCAGCGCCGCCTCGGTCGCGGCATGATCGTGCTGGCCTGGATTGCGGCCCTGGGCCTGATGTGGCTCACGTTCGACGACTACCTGGATCGGCGCCACAATCCCAATCGCGATCTCGTCGTGCAGTCGGGTGCGCCCGAGCTCGTGCTCAAGCGCAACCGCTTCGGCCACTACGTAGCGCCCGGCACCATCAACGGCCAGGCAGTGACCTTCCTGCTCGACACCGGCGCCACCCAGGTTTCGGTACCGGCACATCTGGGGCCGCATCTCGGGCTGGCTCCGGGCATGCCGATGCAGGTGATCACCGCCAACGGCGCGGTGACCGTGCGTGCCACCGTCATCGACGAACTCGCACTCGGCCCGTTTCGTGTCAGCGGCGTGCGCGGCCATCTGAATCCGGGCATGCGTGACGGCCAGGTCCTGCTGGGCATGAGCGTGCTCAAGCACCTCGAGTTCACCCAGCGCGGCGACACCCTGACGCTGCGCGCCGACGGCAGCTGATTCCGCCAGGGCCGGCCCTTTTCGGCCCTCCGCGACCGGCCGGTGGAGCCCTTCAGCCCTCGAGCATGCTGCGCAGCATCCACGCGTTCTTCTCATGCACCTGCATGCGCTGGGTCAGCAGGTCTGCAGTCGGTTCGTCACTGACCTTGTCCACCAGCGGGAGAATGCTGCGCGCGGTCTTCACCACCGCTTCCTGGCCGAGCACCAGGTGGCGAATCATGTCGGTGGCCGATGGTACGCCCTCCGGTTCGGCAAGGCTTCCGAGTTTCTGGAACTCCTTGTAGGTGCCGGGCGCCGCGACGCCGAGTGCCCGGATGCGTTCGGCAATCTGGTCGACTGCGAGTGCGAGCTCGTTGTATTGGGTCTCGAACATCAGGTGCAGGGTGTTGAACATCGGCCCCGTGACGTTCCAGTGAAAGTTGTGCGTAGTGAGGTACAGCGTATAGCTGTCGGCCAGCAGCCGGGACAGTCCTTCCGCAATTTTCGTGCGGTCCTTCTTGTTGATACCGATATCGATGTCCATCATCGTTCTCCTTCTTGTCTGATCCGGATCCGGTGCGATCGCGCATTCCGGCAGCTGGTGCGAACTCTCGCCCTTCACCTGCCATGTTATTCGATCGGCCTGAGGAGGGCCAATTGAATGGCGGGATGAGCCTGATCCGGCGGAACTATCGAACCATGACGGGCGCGCACGATCAGGTCTTGAGGCGGTAGCCAGTCCTGAACATCCAGGCCGCGATCGCGGCGAATGCGGCGAGGAAGAAAAGCGTCATCGCGACGCTGATGCCGATATGCACGTCGGCAATGCCGTAGAAGCTCCAGCGAAAGCCGCTGACGAGGTAGACGACCGGGTTGAACAGCGTCACCGCCTGCCAGAACGGCGGCAGCATGCTGATCGAGTAGAAGCTGCCGCCCAGAAAGGTCAGCGGCGTGATGATCAGCAGCGGCACGAGCTGAAGCTTCTCGAAGTTGTCCGCCCAGATGCCGAGCACGAAGCCGAAGAGACTGAACGTGATCGCGGTGAGCAGCAGGAAGAGCAGCATCCACACCGGGTGCTCGACGTGCAGCGGCACGAAGAAACCGGCCGTCGCGAGAATGATCAGGCCGACGATCACCGACTTGGTCGCGGCTGCCCCGACATAGCTCAGCACGATCTCGAAATGCGAGATCGGTGCGGACAGCAGTTCGTAGATCGTCCGGGAGAACTTCGGAAAGAAGATGCCGAACGATGCGTTCGACACGCTCTGGGTCAGCAGCGTCAGCATCACCAGCCCGGGTACGATGAAGGCGCCGTAGCTCACGCCCTCGATCTCGGGGATGCGCGAGCCGATCGCCGAGCCGAACACCACGAAATACAGCGAGGTCGTGATCACCGGCGCGATGATGCTCTGCAGCAGGGTGCGCCGGGTACGGTGCATTTCAAACATGTAGATCGCGCGCACCGCGTTCAGGTTCATGTGCCGTTCCTCACCAGGCTCACGAAGATGTCCTCGAGCGAACTTTGCGTCGTGTGCAGGTCGCGGAAACCGATGCCCGCTTCGCGCAGATCCTGCATCAGGGTCAGGATGCCGGTTCGCTCGCCCTGCGTGTCGTAGGTGAACACGAGCTCATGGCCGTCGCCCGTCAGCTCCAGCGCGTGGGCTGCGGAGAGGTTGTCCGGGATCCGTTCGAGCGGGGCTTCCAGTTGCAGGATCAGCTGCTTGTGCCCGAGCTTGCGCATCAGCTCCTTCTTGTCCTCGACCAGGATGATCTCGCCGTTGCTGATCACGCCGATGCGGTCGGCCATCTCCTCCGCTTCCTCGATATAGTGGGTCGTGAGAATGATGGTCACGCCCGTGTCCCGGAGTCCGCGAACGAGCTCCCACATGTCGCGCCGGAGTTCGACGTCCACGCCGGCGGTGGGTTCGTCCAGGAAGAGGACGCGCGGCTCGTGAGAGAGCGCCTTGGCAATCAGCACGCGCCGCTTCATGCCGCCGGAGAGCATGAGCAGCTTGTTGTTGCGTTTGTCCCACAGCGACAGGTCGCGCAGTACCTTCTCGATCCAGGCCGGATTCGCCGGCTTGCCGAACAGCCCGCGGCTGAACGACACGGTTGCCCAGACGGTTTCGAACGCGTCGGTGGTCAGTTCCTGCGGCACCAGCCCTATCATCGTGCGTGCTGCCCGATAGTCGCGGATGATGTCGTGGCCGCCGACCGTGACATGGCCGGACGACGGCGTGACGATTCCGCAGACAATGCTGATCAACGTGGTCTTGCCGGCGCCATTAGGCCCCAGCAAGGCGAAAATCTCGCCGCTGCGGATGTCGAGGTCGACCTCCCTCAGGGCCCGGAAGCCGGTGGCATAGGTCTTGGAAAGGCGGGATATCGAGATAATCGGCTGCATCTGCGAAACGATAGCAGATACGTGCCGTACCGGCGGGGCGGCGCTCGATCTGCCCGAAAACGCGATCGCGCAGCTGCCGCCCGGCGTAGCCCCGGTTCGAACGGCGGTCATGGGCAGACACCGGGAACTTCAAACGTCCCGGCCGTGTCGTCCATCTGTCGCGGCAACATCGCCCGTCACGGAAGCGCGATTTCGTGGCGGGAGCTTTGGCTTGCCTTTCCCCCATGCGGAATCCGGAGGTCGTGTCATGCATGATCGAAAGACGCGCTTTTCCGTCGGCCGCAACGCGGTGCTGGGCATCGTGCTGGGCACGTTCTGCGCGAGTTCGTTTCTGCTCGCCCAGGATCAGCTCGGTGCGCAGCGTGCGGCCGGCGACATACCCGCCCTCCTCGAATTCCGGGAGTGGCCGGTCCCCTGGTCGAACACCCGTCCGAGAGACCCGGACAAGGCCCCCGACGGGAGCGTCTGGTTCGTCGGCCAGACCGGCAACTACGTCGCCCGGCTGGACCCGGATTCCGGGGACATGAAGCGGTTTGACATCCCGGGTGCCGGGCCGCACACGGTCATCGTCGATTCCGACGGCTACCCCTGGTACGCAGGCAATCGCGACCGGCATATCGGGAAGCTGGATCCGGAGACGGGAGAGGTCACCCGCTACGAACTTCCCGCGGGCGTCAACGACCCACACACCATGGGCTGGACCTCGGACGGCAACATCTGGTTTACCGTGCAGCGCTCGGGTGACGCCGGCTACGTCGGAAAGCTCGATACCGGCTCAGGACGTGTAGAGATCATCCCGGTTCCGGGACGCAGCATGCGCCCCTACGGGCTCGTGGTAGACGAGCACGATCGTCCCTGGATTGCCTTCATGGGGGCCAACGCGATCGGGACGGTGGATCCGGCCACCATGGAACTGGCGATCCACGAGACTCCCGACGAGCGAAGCCGCATCCGCCGCATCGGTGTGACCTCCGACGGACGCGTGTGGTGGGTGGATGCAGCGCGCGGCTATCTGGGTGTCTATGATCCCGACGACGCTTCGATGAAACAGTGGCTGAGCCCCGGTGGTGAGTGGTCGTCTCTCTATGCGATGGCGGTGGATGGCCAGGACCGGGTGTGGTATGTCGAGAGCGGCCTGAGGCCGAACCGTTTCATCGGTTTCGATCCGGCCACCGAGACTTTCGTTTCCATCGACGAGGTCCCGTCCGGGGGCGGCTCCGTTCGCCACATGATCTTCGATCCGAAGACGAACGCGATCTGGTTCGGTACCGACGCCCACACCATCGGCCGGGCGACCGTACCTCCGCCCGGCCGCTGAACATGGAGATCCCGCAGGCAGTCTCGCCGGGGACAGGCGCGCCCTTTGTTCGCGTGCAGCAATCGGCGATCCGACTATTCCGCGATGCCGATGCCCGATCCGCCCGCCTCCCTGGGCAGGTCCTTCAGTTTCGGCAGGCCGTCCTGGATGCGCAGCACCGCCTCCTGGTAGTGCACGTGGACACTTGGCGTGTAAGGCAGATCCGGTATCACCGAAGCGTACACGTCGATGAGGCCCATGGCCGGGTGTTCGGTGAAGAGGTGGCCTCCACAGCGCGTGCACCACTTGCGGGAACTCTGCGGCGTCTTGCCGTAAGTGCCCAGATGTTCCTCTCCCTGGGTCACCTGCACCGCATCGGGCTTCCACAGCGTGAATGCATTGACCGGACCGGCCGACCAATGCCGGCACGACTCGCAATGGCAATAGCCCATGACGGCCGGCTCACCGCTGACCGTGAGTTCAACTGCGCCGCAAAAACAGCGCCCATGGTATGTCCGTTTCTGGCTCATGACGCGACTCCTGTTTCGTTGCGCGGCAATGCGAGCCCGCTACCGCGTGGCCATGGGCTCGGAAGGGGCGGGTGCTCATGCATCGATATAACGCACCGGCGTTGCAGGCGTGCGCCTGACGTGCAGCTCGAAGATATCCGGGCGGGCGTAGTGCCCCGTGACGTCCAGCGCCCGACGCGACGGCGCCACCCGTGAGGGGTCGACCTCGGCATAGAGGATGCCTTCCTCCCGCCGCATCGGGCCGGCGACGATCTGGCCCTGTGGATCGACCACCACCGAGTCGCCCGGGTTGATCCATTCGTCCGGGTCGGGAAACAATTGCGCGCGCGATGGGAAGTCCCCGGGAATATCCTTGCCGCGCAGCAGCATCCCGCTGCCAAGCACCCAGCAACGGCCTTCCAGGGCGATATGGCGCATCGTGCTGATCCATCCGTCACCGCTATCGTAGGTAGGGGCAACGTAAATTTCCACACCTTCCGCATACAGCGCATAGCGCGCCAGAGGCATGTAGTTTTCCCAGCAAATGAGCGCACCCACGCGGCCGGCCGGCGTGTCGACGGCGCGCAACCCGGTTGCGTCGCCGAACCCGTGCACCATGCGTTCCGGATTGGTGGGCATGAGCTTGCGATGGCGGTTGCGCACTTCACCGTCGGCGTCGATCACGACCACGCTGTTGTAGACCGTACCGCAGGCGCGACTGCGGTCGCACTCATTCATGCCGCACACGATGGTCACGCGGTGTTCGCGTGCGGCCTCGCTCAGGGGGTCCAGATCCCCACGGGCCATATCGACGGCGTTGGCGAGCAGCATGGCATGCAGCTGTCCCATGAGTGCGCCATCCCTGCCTGCTGCAAGCCGCCAGATCCAGGCGGGGTAGCCGGGAATGAACGTCTCCGGAAGGACGACAAGCGCGGCGCCGGCCGCCGCAGCCTCTTCCACCGAGCGTACCGCAAGGTCCATGGTGGCGTTGCGGTCGAGCAGCACCGGCGGTCGCTGAATGATCGCGATCTTGTTCATGGTCTCTCCTTTGGGATGGGGTGAGCCGAGGTGATAGAGTGCGCGTCATGAATGCGCATCGCCAGTCCAGAATCTGAAGCGTTTTACTGCGGGGGTCAGGCCATGGAAGTCAGCTACGCTCAGTTCTGCACGGTGGCGCGCGGCGCCGAGGCGCTGTGTGAGCGCTGGACGCCGCTCGTCGTGCGGGAACTTCTTTGCGGCAGCAAGCGGTTCAATGACCTGCACCGTGGCGTACCGCGTATGTCCACCACCCTGCTTGCGCAGCGTCTGCGCCACCTTGAGGGCATCGGCGTGGTGCGTCGAACCCAGGCGGGCAAGGTGTGGGAGTACGGCCTGACAGAGGCGGGAGAGGAACTGCGTCCCATCGTGATGGCACTGGGTCACTGGGGGGCGCGCTGGATTGGCAGCCGCCTTCGCGATGATGAGCTCGACGCCGGCCTGCTCATGTGGGACATGCGCCGATTCGCACGTATCGACGAGTTCCCTGCACGACCGGTGATCATCCACTTCGCCTTCCGTGACGCCAGGCCAGGTGAGTGTGACTGGTGGCTGGTGGTCGAAGATGGAATGGCCGATCTGTGTCGCGACGATCCGGGGCGCGAACTTACGCTCGTCGTCGAGTCCACCGTGCGCGCCCTGACCGAGGTGTGGACGGGTGACAGGACTCCGCAGGACGTCCTCAAATCCCGCGAACTGCGCGTGGCGGGGTCAGCGAAGGATGCGCAAGACCTGTGGCGATGGCTGGGCAGCAGCGCGTTCGCCGATACCCGCAGGGCCGCCCTGAACAAAGGCACGGGAGTCCGGCCGGCGGGGTAATCCGACCGGGCAGGGCGAAAGGTTCCGAGCAGGGCCGACCGTCGCTGCCGCACGTTCGGTGGCGGTCCGTGACGGCGTGCCCGGTGCGTTCGATCCCGACTCGCACCTCCGCCCGATGCCGCTGAACGTCTCCTTTCCCCGTGACGCTGGCAGGCGGTCAGTGCTCGAAGTCGAGACGAACATGCCTGCCGTCCTCATCGCCGAGCAGCCTGACGCGGCAATCGTACCTGCGCTGCAGGTGGCCGACGGCGCGGTCGAGCGCCGGGCGATCGTATCGGGCATGGTCGCCCTCCGCATGGACATCGACAATCAGTCGAAACTCGTCGAAGGCAACCTCGACCACTATGTTCGGCCGGCTGCCGGACTGCCAGATCTCTTCGCACCACTCCACGACCGCCGGGCCTGCCCGTCTGATGACGTCCGCGCGCGCGCCCCACGCCGCACCCCGCAGATCGAAGAAGCGGAAGATGGCGTCCTGGTCACGGCTGCCGGGGGTCAGCGCGAGCCGGGCCTTCTTCGATACACCCATGCTCAGTGCCAGATTCAGGCAGACCGCCAGGCTTGTGGCAAAGGCCAGCGGACTGCTCAGGAACGCGCCTGCCCAGCCTGGTGCGGAAATGAACGCTTCGGGCATCAGGTCCAGTCCGATTCCGGCAAGGATCGAGAGGCCCACGACGAAGGTGCGGCGGGCGTCGAGGAGGCGCGAGACGATCAGTGCCACGCCGGATACCACCAGATAGCACGAGATGAAGAGCAGACCGGCGCCCATGACCGGGGCGGGCATCAATGCAATTGCGGCAGTCGCCTTGGGAACAAATGCGAGGGTGATGAACATCAACCCGGTGGCGACCGCAATGCTGCGCGCCGTGGCACCGGTGGCGGCGGCGAGGCCGACGTTACTCGCGGCGATCGACGTTCCGACGCCGCCGAGCAATCCGGACGAGAGGTTGCCGAGCGAGTCTGCGACGATGCCGCCGCGAACGGAGCGCATGTCGGGGCGTTTCCAGTTCGAATCGTTGGTTTTCTGCGCGCTGGTGATCAGGCCGACCAGCTTGATGTTGGAGGCCAGTGTCGCAATCAGGAACGGGATGATCAAAACTGGACTCAATGCCAGTTCGAAGGCCGGAAGCGAAGGGACTCCGAACAGCGGCGAATCCACCATGCGGTCCAGGGCAGCCGTGTCGATGACGCCCGACAGCGCCGCGACGGTGTAGCCGACCACCAGTCCGACGATTGCCGAGTACAGGCGGATCTGGCCCAGGCTCGTGATCGAGATGCCGATCATCGCTGCCAGGGTCATGACGCCGACCAGCAGGGCCGCCGGATTCGGCGTGCCGTCTTCGTTGTCGAGGCCCAGAAAGCGCGGAAGTGCGACGCGGACGAGCGAGAACGCAACCATCAGCACGACCACGCCGCAAACCTCCGGGGGAAGCAGCTTGCGCACGCGACCGATAATCTGCGCGAGCACCAGCCCGAAGATTCCGGAGAGAAAAGTCATTCCGAAGACCAGTCCCAGGCCGCCCATCTGGACCGCGAGCAGTGCGGGCGGCAGGTAGATCGCCGAAGCGATCTGTGGAGCCAGATAGCCTGCTCCTACGGGGCCGAACCGCCCGGACTGCAGGAGCGTCACGATCCCCATCGCGATGAGCGTCATGCTCACCAGAGACGCCGCGCCGGACCGCGAGAGACCTGCTTCGAGTGCAATCAGCACGGGTACCACGAGACCGATCGATGCGATGAAGACGTGCTGGCCTCCGAGCACGGCAAGTGCGCCGGCTGGGGGATGATCGTTCAGGCCGTAGATCAGGTCCGCCGGTTTTGCCGATGACCGCTTCAAGTCACCGTACAGGCGTGCCACATCGATTGCTGCGGCGGCAAGCGTGGCAAGCGCGTTCAGCAGCTGGAGGTCGCCGGCATTGTAATGTCGCGCTGTGTCGCTGCCGACGACGACGACACCGAAGGCCCGGTCCCGGGCCTTGAGCGGGCTGCAGATGATCGAACGGAGCGTGTTGTCGGCGTGGGTCGGACGCGCATCGGCGTGGACGTCGTTTACGATTTCGCCGGTGCCGGAGCGCAGCACATCACCGAGGAGGTCGTCCTCCCGAACCTCGACCGACGAGCGCGAATGATAGGCGTGCCCGCGGGACTGCACGAGTTCGAGGCGACCGGTCTCCTCGTTCAGCAAGAGGACGGAGACGCTGTCGCTGCGGAGAAAGCGCCGTGCTTCGTCGCAGATGAGCGTCGCCACCTGTTTGATGTCCGGCGCCGCGAGGATCTTCTCCGATACGTTGTAGAGCATCGTGAGCTCCCGATACTTGTCGAGAGACTCCGTTGCCAGCGCCCGATTCTCCGCCCCCAGGTCGGCCACCGCGCTCAGAATTGACGCCAGATCAGGCGCGCAGGTGCTGTACACATGGCCAAGCACCTGCCCGTTGCTGCATATGTCTGCCGGCTGTCCGCTCATTCGCGTAGCCTCGCCCAGCAGGATTTCTCCGTTTGCGTCGGTCACGACCGCATCGCGGTATGCCGCCTGCGAAAGCAGTGCGGTCACGTTTTCGCGCTTGAGCATCCTGCGCAGGTTCCTGTCGGGGGCGCTCATCCGGCCCCCCTCATCCCAGCTTCACGCGCATGCCGACCGGGTGGCCCGACCCGATGTCTGGCTGCCGATGCATCGGGGTCCCGGTCACGCGTCGGGCACGCCGAGCACCTCGCGTGCAATTGCGAGCAGCTCGTCCGGATCGAACGGCTTGGTCATGTAGCGGTCGGCGCCGACGCTTTCACCGTGACGGCGATCGTATTCCTGGCCCTTGGCGGTGAGCAGCATCACGTACGCCGACTGGTGGGCTGCGTCCTTCTTGATCCGCTCGCAGACGTCGAAACCGTTCATGTTCGGCATCATCACGTCGAGAATGATGAGGTCGGGCTTCTCGGCCCTGATCATTTGCAGCGCCGCCGCGCCGTCGGCCGCGGTCAGGATGTCGACGCCGTCGTCCTCCAGTTCCTCGAGACTCTGCTCGATGAGCAGGCGGATGTGCGGTTCGTCGTCGGCGATCAGAATCTTTCTGGGCATGAACGGACTCCCGGCTAGGTGCGATGCGTCGCTGGCATCGCGGACGCGGTTGGAAGCGTGAACGTGAAGGTGCTGCCTTCGCCCGGCCTGCTCTCGAGCCGGATCTCGCCGCCCAGGTGCTCGACGATCTCCTTGCAGATGGCCAGGCCGAGGCCGGTGCCGGTAGGCTTGCCGGTGAGCGTGTCGCCCACCTGGCGGAATTTCTCGAATACCGAATCCTGCTCCTGGGGCGCAATGCCCGAGCCGGTATCGGCGACGCTGATCTCGATGAAGCCGTCGTCGCGCCCTCTCGCCTCGCACCTTATGCCACCTTCGGCGGTGAACTTGACCGCATTCGAGATCAGGTTGATCAGGACCTGAATGACCTTGTCCCGGTCCGCCAGCACCGTCGGAGCACCGGGTGCGACTTCGGTCTCGAATCGAAGCCCCTTCGCCTGATGAAGGGCAGCAGTCGCGCCTTCCGCCAGCGCAAGCAACTCTGCGGCGTCGACCGGCTCGATGTTCCAGGTCATCTCTCCCGCTTCGATCTTCTCGAGGTCGAGCACGTTGTTGATGAGTGCCGTGAGCCGCGCGCCTTCGGCAAGTATGATCTCGATGTTGCCGGCGACCTGCTCCGCCGCAGCGGCCAGCTTCGGATCATCGGAGCGCACGCCGGGCAGGATGGTACGCTCCAGGCGCCGCTGGATGATGCGCGTGAACCCCAGGATCGAGGTCAGCGGCGTGCGAAGTTCATGGCTCACGTTGGCGAGGAATGCCGACTTGGCGGCATTTGCGGCCTCGGCGTGACGGCGGGCTTCCTCCAGCGATCGCTCGTGCTCGCGCAGATCCCGCGTCACGGTGTCGAAGACCGCCACGGCGCGGGCCATGGCGCCGATCTCGTCGCGCCGCTGCTGTCCCGGAACCGCCGTGGCGAGCCGCCCGGCGGCGATCGACGTCAGGATGTCGATCATTTCGGTGATGGGGCGCGATATTGCACGGCCGATGTACAGCGTGACGGCGATCGGGGTGAGGATGATCGCGATCGAGCCGAGCATGAGGTAGCGTGACAACGAGGAGATGTAGTGCTCCGTCTGGTCCGCCGTCGCCTGGGCCGACGCCAGTGATCGTTCCGCGAGTTCGGAGATGTAGCTCTGAAGCTGCTGGTAATGCGCCATGATCGTACTGACCGACATCGTGTCGATGGCCGCGCCACCGACCAGTCGTGTGGAAACGGCCCGGTGGATGGTCAGGAAGTCTTCGATATTGGCGATGACGTCGGACTCGCCGGGTCCGGCGGACTCCGCCTTCAGTGCCTCGAAGGTCTGCTCGATGCCCTCGTACTTCGTCGCGATCGATCCGCGCAGATCGCCCAGTACCGCGTCGTCCGCCGCAAGGCGCTGGCGCAATTGCGCGTATCGAAGCACATCCGCCTGCACCTCCGAGACGGATAGCAAGAGCTTCGTCGTCGTTGTCGTGGCCCTCGCGAGGGGGCCGTGAACGACGTCGAGAAAGGCGGCCTGCTGCTGGCGCAACGTCTGATCGAACACCACCATGGCACCCAGCATCAGCACGATGATGACGGACGGTGCGACGAAAACCGTCGTTCTGATAGACCAGTTACCCGACATGTTCAGCGTGTCGCATGATTATCCTCGATGGGGGCGGGCAGCGGACCACCCGACGCGCCGCTGCAGCGCGCGGTGGTGATTGCGACGGACTGATCCCGCGGAACGATGGCCGCCAGGGGGCGGCACGCGCCATTCCAGCAGATCGAATAGCCTGTCGCGAACGACGAGTTGGCGAGCGTGACGCGATCCGCCGTCGATAGTGACGGCCGGTAGCTCCACCATTTGCCTGTCCTGACAGCGGACGAGGGCGGTTCCATGCCCGCGCCTACGGACTCGATTCGCGCTTCGGTGATGCTCAGGCCGTGAGCGGAGGCCGAATAGTCCTCCTCCCAGCGGGTCTGCTCGACCGTGTGAGTCCATCCGAGCGTGACGCGCTGCGTGGGCAGCACCTCCAGCGCGGTGCCGACAGCCAGTGCGATGCAGATCGACAAGTCCATCAGGGCGGGATCCAGCGGTCATTCCGAAGCGCCGACCTCCCGAAAGTAGCGCAACGCCCCCGGATGAACCTGGATGGGGCGAACCGCCAGCGCATTTTCCCGGCTGATGACGCTGGCCGCAGGATGCGCCGCGCGGATGCTGTCCAGATTGTCGAATATGGCCCTGGTGATGCGGTAGATGAGCTCTTCCGATGCCTCGGACGTGGTGACGAGGTAATTGTTCAGGGCCGCAGTCGCAACCTCGCTGTCCTGCCCCGGATAGGTGCCGGCGGGGATGGTGGTCGGAAAGAACATCCGCGGATTCATCGCCACCAGATCCCGTTCGATCGGGACGAAGTCGACTGCCGCCCGGTCGGTCGCCTCCATCACCGCGGCCACGCCCAGGCCCGCCGAGATCACCACCGCATCGAGTTCGCCCTTGACCAGCAACTCGACGCTCTCGCCGTAGTGAAGGTACTCGACGTGGAGCAGATCCGCGTAACTCAGCCCGGCGGCACCGAGCAGTGCGCGCGCATTCAGCTCGTTTCCGCTGCGTGCGGCGCCCACCGAGACACGCTTTCCCGCCAGATCGCGCATCGACGATACCTTGGCATCCTTGCGCGCCAGCACATGGACGTAGTTCGGATAGGCCGCGCCGACGAGACGGATCTTCGTACGCGAGCTTGGAAATCCCGCCTCTGGGTTTCCTTCCCATGCCGCCGCAAGGATGTCTCCCTGCGCAAGCGCCAGCAGCCCCGTCCCTCTCTGGAGCAGATTCAGATTCTCGACCGTCGCCTGGGTCGACAGCACGGTAACGGAGGCGTCCGGAATCTCCCGCTCGAAGACCGCCTTGAGCTTCACTCCCACCGGGTAATAGACGCCGGATGTTCCGCCGGTAAGTATGACCACGTCAAAGGCAGCTGCCGTCGATGACAGCAGCGCCAGCGAAACCGCAAGCCACAGTCGCCAGATGGATTTCATTGACGCACATCCCCATGTGAAAGTGGTGCCCGCCGACCACGACGCTGCAGCCTGGTCAGTGGCGAACATGCAGTCCAACGGACCCGAAGGCAGTATCCGCAACTGGCTGGTCGTCGTCAATTCGCGCCGGTTCGAGCGCGTCATGCACAGATGCCGAGCACATCGCGGCCGCTCGATCAACGGGCAAGAACAAGCGGGGGCGCCGCGGGCAGCGCTGCACCGCCATGGACCGCAGGCTCATGGGGATCCACGCTACTCGAGGCCGTAGCGCTTGACCTTCCGCCACAGGGTACTCTTGTCGATCCCCAGTATTTCCGCAGACAAGGCGCGGTCGCCACCGGTCTCACGCAGCGTCTTTCGAATGAAGTGGAGCTCGACCTCCTCGAGCGTCTGTGGCTGCATGTACTCGATTGCACGCATGGAAGGCTCCTGGTCGACCGCAATGTCGCCCGGCAGACCGTCCACGTCCATCTGCTCGCCTCGACCCAGAATCATCATGCGCTGGATCACGTTCTCCAGTTCGCGCACGTTGCCCGGCCAGTCGTGCCGCATCAGCGCGCCCAGGGCGCGCGTGGTGATGCCCTTGATCTCCTTGTTGAAGCGCTGTGCATACTTGTTGACGAAGTAATTGGCGAGCAGCGGGATGTCGTCACGGCGCTCGCGCAAGGGCGGAATGTGAATCTCGATCACGCGCAGGCGATAGTAGAGATCCTCGCGGAACGTCTCCTGCGCGATCAGGCTCTGGATGTCGCGGTTGGTGGCCGCCAGGACCCGGACGTCCACCGTGCGCGGCTCGGCGTCTCCGAGGCGATAGAAGGTGCCGTCCTGAAGGACGCGCAACAGCTTTACCTGGAGCGACAGCGATGCGTTGTTCAGCTCGTCGAGAAAGATCGTGCCACCGCTGGCACGCTCGAACAGCCCGGGCTTGGCGCGGTCCGCACCGGTGAAGGCGCCCCGCTGATAGCCGAACAGTTCGCTCTCGATGATGTTCTCGGGAATGGCGGCGCAGTTGATCGCCACGAAACTGCCGTCCCGGCGCTCACTCCTGACGTGGATCTGGCGTGCCACAAGTTCCTTGCCGCTGCCGCTCTCGCCGGTGACCAGCACACTGCAGTCGTAAGCCGCCGCTGCATGAATCAGACGCTCGACCTCGTTCATGGCGTTCGAGCGTCCGATGAGCGTGGTGCCCTCGGCATAGGTCTGGTTCTGCTGGCGCAACCGCAGGTTCTCCTGTGTCAGCCGCCAGTGGTCGAGCGCACGTTGCACCGTGCACAGCAGTTCCACATTCTGGAAGGGTTTGCACACGTAATCGAAGGCTCCGGACTTGAGACTGGCCACGGCCGACTCGACGGTCGCGTGACCGGTCACCATCAGCACCTGCGTATGTGGGTCGCACTGTCTGGCGAACCTGAGGATGTCGAGCCCATCGATCTGCGGCATGCGCAGGTCCGTGACGACGATGGCCACCTCCTGAGATTCCAGGGTGTCGAGGGCTTCCTGTGCGCTTTCGGTGGGAACGATCCGGGCATGAAGATCGCAAAGCACACGGGCAATCAATTCGCGCATGTTGCGGTCGTCCTCGACGATCAGCACGATCGGAGGCTGATCATCTCGTTTCCCGCCCACGACCGTCAGCGCATCTTCACTCAGTAGCTGCATGGACTCTTGTTTCCCGATGAGCACTGCATTTCACCACGAAACGCGCGCCGCCCGTGTATGTCGTATCGAGCCGGATGCTCGCGCCCCGGCGGGCAAGCATCGCGTGGCTTATGGACAGTCCGAGCCCGCTTCCATCGCCCACATCCTTGGTCGTGAAGAACGGTTCGAAGATGCGTGCGCGCACCTCCGCGGGGATCCCCGGGCCGTTGTCCTGCACGGAAAGGAACACCGATCCGGCGCCGTCCGTGCCGGACCGGATGAGGATCTCGGGCGAAGTCACGGCGTCGAGTGCCTGAATCGCGTTGATGAGAAGATTGGTCAGAACGATCTCCAGTTCGCCACATCCCCCGTCGGCCACCGGGTTGGCGGGGTCCAGTTCACGACGCACGCAGATCCGGCTGTGACGCAGGCGACAACTGACGAAGGCATCGACGATATCGCCGATCAGGCTATTGATGTCGCAGCTGTCGCCATAACAATGCTCCTTGCGTGCGAACGTGAGCAGGTTGCGGATGATGCGCGAACAGCGGTGCGCCTCCTCACGGATGATGCCCGCGTAATGCTCGCGGGTGGCGCGGTCGTCGGCGGAGTCCAGCAGCAACTGGGCATAGCCCGACATGCTTCCCAGCGGGGTGTTCAGTTCGTGTGCGACGCCCGCCGCAAGCTGCCCCATTGCCACGAGCTTCTCGCGGTTGTATGCACTCTCCTGCAGACGCCTGTAGTCGGTGATGTCGAGCAGCGTGATGATCGCCGCCATGTCCGCCTGCCGTTCGGTAATGAACGAGAGATTGACCGTGAGCCAGCGTTCGGCACCGCCCGCGCTCAAGTTGATCACTCGGTTGCGGATCGGATTCTTGTGAAGAAACGCGTCGCGCAACAAGTCGTGGTCGGCCTCGTTCAACGCAAGAACGTTGAACAGATTGTCATGCAGCAACTCGTCCGGCGATAGCGCGAACAGTTGTTCGGCCTGGCGGTTGGCGGTGTTGATCTGAAGTGCGTCGTCCACCCCGAGCAATGCAATCGGCAACCCCTGGACCACGACGTTGAGCTTGTTGTGTTCGTTGAGAAAGCGGTGCTGGCAATCCTCGACGAAGGCGAACATGCCGCCAAGGACGACAATCGTCCGGTTGTATTCCTCGTAGAGTCTTGCCAGTCCGGGGTGGTCGATGGTCGGCGGGGTGACCGGCTCCAGAATCCCGTCCTGGGCCTTGACGATGCCGTCCTGCAGGGAGGCCAGCTGGTGCCGGGTGCGCCAGGCGCCGAACAGCATCCCGCCGAGAGCACAGGCGATGCCGTTCAGGATCAGCACCGGCGCATCCAGACTCACGCCGTTGCGCGCAAGCTGCACGGCGAGCAATGCGATTGTTGCAGCCAGGGCCGACGCGAACCACCACGCCCGGTAGCGTGCCCGGGCAAACGGGGCGTCCGGCGCCTCCTTGCTGCTCGACAAAAGGCCGATAATGATGGCTTACCTCATGCCACTGCTCCTGCACGGCACGGTATGTGCCCCGAAGGAGGGTTCGCGTCACCTCAACACGATCTGCGCTCGCATCGGCAGATGTGCGTTGATGGACCATTCCGTCATGGACCGATCATACATTCTGAAATCCCGATTGCCCACGACTCCGGTTCGCACCCCGGCACTTCCTCGTGCCGCCCTGATTTCCGCAACTTCTTCACCCTCACGCTGCCCGGGCGGAGGCGTGAGCGCCTCGTGCGACGCAGGCACGCACTGTGCGAGCTTCAGCGTCCGGGCCGGGCGGCACTCACTTTTCCGGGAGATATTTCCGGACGAGCTGCGCGACGTCCTCTCCCTCGTGGCATCCAGCGCAGCTGTCTGCGGGTTGCTGTCGCGGATCGACGATCATGTTGCGATGCGCAAGATCCTCCCGGAGTATGCGGGCATTGCCCTTGTGGCAACCTGTGCACGAATTGTTCACCGCCTCATGCTGGGTGTGCCACGCTTCGCCCGAAGGCGTGGATGCGCGAAATCCGTTGTGACACTGGAAACAGGAGGACGCGCCGAGGCCGCAGGCATTGGCCGGCGGAATGATGCTGGTCGGCCAGAGGCCGGCCGGTCGCGAGGCCAGCACTTCATTTCCCCATCCGGCGACCGTTTCCTCCTGTGCACCCGATTCCACTTGCTCGCCATGCAGTGCAAGCAGTTCCCAGCCAAGCAGCACGGCTGCGAACATGCTGCACAGGGCAGTCATTCTCAACAACTTGCGGAGTATCCCGCCGATCCGGCCGCGATTGCCCTGCATACGCTTTCTCCTTGATGGTCCGAGTCCGACGATCGGGGCGCGCGCCTGCATCCGGCCTCTCGCGCTTGCCCCGCTGATCCTGCTCCGGAGACGCATGCAGGTATTGTGCCACGTGGCGTATTGGCGATCCGGTGCGGAATCGAGTCCCAGGGTTCGGCAGATCGGCGTTGCAGAAGAAGCGCCATGCGTTCGCTCATGGCATTTTGCAACCTGCGCAATGTCCACGCCCGCGGGAGGAACATGTGGCTCAGGGGTCCGTCGAGGGCACCGCCACCGCCGACTCGAATGCAAGGTAACGGCTCGCCTCGGCCTCATCGAGCGCCTGAAGCAGGCTGGCCAAGGTGCGCGGTGCCATCTGCCCGGCCTGGCCGAGCATGTCCCGATAGGTACGCTCGTAATGTTCCTTCGGCGCGACGTCGATAGATAGAACGGCACGCCACCCGCCCGTCGCGGGGCGCAGAAGCGACCGCTCCAGGACCTTCTGCTCATCGACCGCCAGTCGCTGGTCGAAGATCTCGCTCTCCAGATCCACGCTGGCCTGCCACTGGATCACATGCTCGGCCAGCGGCGTTCGTTTCCCGTGAGGGTCTTCCAGCCACAACCTTGCATCGACGCGGGGAACCAGATAGGTCGGAAAACGATGTCCTGCACCGGTATTGGTGATGCTGGCGCGAATCATCACTTGCGCATCGTCGAGAGGCCGGGCCTGCAACTCGACGGTGAGTGCGCGGCGCACCATGTCTGCGTCACCGATGCCGCGCCACTGGTGACGGCGATCCGGCATGTGGCACTGCTGGCAGGTCGTCCCGGCTGCGGCGTGGCGCGACGACTTCCACTCGTTGTAGGTATCCTGGCGCAGCTTGCCGTTGAGGCGCGGTCCGTCGTCCGGAAACTGGTGGCATGGCGAGCAGAACCGGCTGTCGGCGAATGCAGCCGAGGCGACGAACCCGCCATGCGGCGGGCCGGGACCATCTTCACGAACGCCCGTGGCGGATGATGGTCCGTACCGCACATGGCCACGAACGTGACATGCTGCACACGTCAGACCCTGCCGATGCAAGTCTGTTGGGACATAACGCGGCGGCGCTACGGCCGGCCTGTCCGGCCACCCCTGGTCCAGCGCAACCAGGGCCTTTTGCTCGGCGAGCGGCGCGTGACATTGCATGCAGCGATTGGACTCGTACTGGTCGAGTATGTCGAACTGCCAGAGTATGCCCGCCTGCATCGTGTGAGCATGGCGCGACGTTCGCCAGTCGTGGTGCTGCAACGCATGGCATTGACCGCAGCTTTCCGCATCCAGCGACGCCTCGATGTCAGGTCTGCGTGGTGGCGGGGAACCTTGGGCCGTCATGGGAGCAGACCAGTGCCTGTCGAGAAACTCCTGAGTCGTGTTCTCGGCGGGCCGGCATGAGGCGGCGACGAGCAGTGCCGCCGTCCCCATTAACAGCATCATGCCTCGAAGTCCTGACTGCATCGACTTGCCTGGAGAGTGAAGCTGCGGGCGCTTGCGCCCGCAGCACTGAACGGTTCCGCCCCTGCCCGCACCCGGCGACGATTCGCCTCAGGCCGGAGAAGCGCGGCGTGACGATCGTAGCACCGTCCGGGTCTTCATGACCCGACGCTTGAGCTTGGCCGCGCCTGCTCCCCGCCGTGACCGCTTACTTTGCTGCCCACACCCACACCTGGCCTGCCGCAGGAAGTGTCAGGTCGGTCGACCACTCGATCCAGCTTCCATCGTACGAGCGCACGTTTTCGTACCCGAGAAGGTGCTTCATGGTGATGTAGGCATGCGCCGAACGGTCGCCGCTGTGACAGTACGTATAAACCTCCTTGTCTGCGGTGATGCCGGCATCCTCGTACATCTTGCGAATCTCGTCGATCGGCTTGAACAGGTGGTTTTCGGCCACGGCGTTCGCTCCGGTGACGTTGATTGCGCCGGGGATGTGTCCGCCGCGGATCGAACGGATGTTCTCGGCCTTGTACTCCTTGTCGGGTCGGGCGTCGTGGAGCACGACTCCGGGCTTGGCGCCCATGACCACATCACGCAAGACATCCTCGCGACTCAACCTGCGCTCGGAACGGGCCCGGTCGACCTTGTAGGCCGTGGCAGGCACTGCAGCAGCCGCGGTGCTCATCGGAAGGTTCTGGCTCTTCCAATGGACCGAGCCGCCGTTCAGGAGCTTGAGCTTGCCGGTATCGTGGCCGTAGATCTCCATGATGAAAAGCAGCCGCGAGGCGTACAGACTGAACGCGTCGTCATAGGCCACGACAGTAGTATCCGGGCTGATGCCGAGACGCGACATCAGGGCCTCAAACTGCTCCTTGCTCGGATAAAGGGTGGGAGGGGACTTGCTGAGATCGCCGAGATCGAGATGGCGCTTGACCTGCACGGCGCCGGGGATGTGGCCGCGGCCGTAGGTGTCCGCCTTGCCGGACACATCGACGATACGGATACCCGGCTTGTCGAGATTGGCTTTCAGCCATTCGGCGTCGACCAGTTCAATCGGCTGTTCGGCGAGAGCGACGCCGATGCCGGCAAATGTAAAAAGAATTGTGGTAACGATGCTTGCGATCCTGATACGCATTTCGGTGCTCCTCCGTTTGGTTCATCAATGATCGCCCGCCCGCTGCTTCGGGACAGCGGCGATCCCTTCGTGCATCCAATACGGCCAGGGACGATCACCCTCGGTCCTTGGATACCGAATCCGTCCCGGCTGCGATCGCTCCACGCATCCGGGCCTCCGGTCGTCTTGCGCACCGGCAAGCCGTCATGGTTCCCGCCGACCGGCCTTGATCACGACGGGTAATGCCCCGGCGGCCACGGCGTCGAGCAGGCGTTCATGGCCTTGGTCCAGGCGATGCACCTGCACTGTAGCCCCTGCAGCTTCCAGGGCGGGGCCAAGGCGTGCGGCGGCAAGACAGCCCGACACGTCGTCCGCTCCCGCATTCGGATAGATCAGGATGATTCGTTTCATCGCCGTCACACCATGAAAACCGTGTCTGCCTGCACCATTGCCCGTGCGAGCGCCGCCACGCTTTCGTCCGAATCGTCGAGTCGATCGATCGGAACCTCGGCAAACTCGAGCGACTCCAGCTGAACGTCGGCACCTTCGCCGTCGGGCAGCTCGCCGAGGACGATCACCCGAACGACATCGTCAAGCAACGTCAGTCCGGTTGCCATGCGCAGCGCCTCGACCTTGTTGTCGTGCGCAATCATCAGTACGTTCTTCGCCTGTGCCACGTCCGTGCTCCTAGAAGACCACCACCCGGTCGCTGGTATGAACCAGTTCCGCGTTCTGGTACTGTCCGCCGATCACGACCGGCTCGGCCAGCGCTTCGGGCTGGAGGGTCGCGCCAAAGCGTTCCACGCTCAGCTCGCACACCGCGACGTCGCCCGAATCTGCGATGGCGCGGCCCCGGAATGCCGGGTCCGCCAATGCGAGGATGCCGCGATCGGTCAGAAAGCAGCGCGTGCTCCACCCACGCTGGCGGGCCGACTGCAGCAAGGCCCCGGCTTCGGTCGCATGGCGCTCGTCGGTCACAACGACTCCGAGCTGCATCTCATCCCCCCTTCCGAATCTTCCACGTCGACGTGCCATTCGCGTTGTCGCGTTCGAACAGCTCGTTGCCGTCGCTCTCGCACATCGCAATGATGGATTCGCCCGAGGAAGGGTTGTCGAACACCACCGTCAGCACCTCTCCCGACTGCAGTTTCTGCAAGGCCTTCTTCGTGTACATCTGCGGTTGTGGGCAGACGTAGCCGCTGACATCGAGGAGGTAGCTGCCCTCACCGGACTTCTCGAATTTCACTCCCATGGATTCAATCTCCCTTGGCCGGATTCCCTACAGCGCGAAGTCGCCGTCGCGCGCGGCACGCCACTCTATCCACCGGTTGAACAGCTTCACCCCGACATAACCGCCTGCCGCCATGCCGACCAGGAATACCCAGCCGGACAGGTCGCCATTGGTCACGGTGGCGAAGAATGCGCCGATGTTGCAGCCCATTGCGATGCGGGCGCCGATGCCCATGAGGATGCCGCCCACGATGGCGAATACCGCGGTCTCCAGGCTCGGCACCTTCCACTTGAACTCGCGCCGGCTCAGCGCCAGCACCGCGGCGCCCAGGATGATCCCGATGGACATGAAGCCGGGTGCGTTGATCAGCGGGTTGGGCAATCCGTTGTCGAGGCCGAAGAAGATGTTGCTCATGTTGTCGGCGCCCAGCTTGTTCAGCACCCAGCCGCCCCATTGTGCTTCCTGCGTGGTGATGTACCAGTAGCCGGGATCGAACACCGTGTACTGGAGCGACAGTCCTTCGGTGTGACCCATGTCGGTGAGCAACTCGCCGAAGTTGAAGATCCGGTAGTGCTCGCGCAGCGCACCGGTCACCCACATCTGCATCCCCGCGAAAATCCCCAGACCGAGGCCCGCAATGGCGGTGTTCCTGGACGAAGTGAACATCGACCAGAGTCCGCGCATGTCCTCGCGCAGACCGGGTTGCCGGACGCCCTGGCGGCGCATGTAACCCTTGCGGTAGGCAAGGTAGTAGAGGGCAATCAACAGCATCAGGGTCGGCAGGATGGCGGACAGCAGCGCATTGCCGACCAAGGCGGCCACTACCGGGTTCTGCATGTCGAGCATCTGGGCCACCGTCGAGGCGTTCAGGTCCCAGACGTAGCCGGCCAGGAACTGGTCGAACCAGGTCTCGGTCACCATCAGCTCCTCGGGCATGTCCTTCGCGATCGCCGATGCCGTCCACGACGCAGGAACCAGGTTGTTGAGCCAGCCGCCGCTGGATACCACGATGGCCTGCGAGAACGAGATCGAGACGACCACCAGCAATGCACCCAGATTTCCCTCGCCCGTCTTGTAGAGCGAACTCGATGCGCAACCACCGGTGAAGATGATCCCGAAGCCGAAGATCATGCCGCCGATCAGCACGTGCCAGCCCATTGCGTTCGCATGAAACGTGCTGAATCCGGCGATCGTCACTGCGGCGGCGGTCAGGGAGTATAGGGCCACGGCGATGAGAACGCCCACCGCCATGCGTGGCACCCCCACCGCGAACAGGTCGCGCACGGCCGAGGCCATGCAGAAGCGCCCATACTGCAGCAGCAGCCCGTATATGAGCCCGAACCAGACATAGACCAGCAGGTAGACCCAGCGCGTGTCCGACGCCAATGCCATCGCCGATCCGAGGGTGACCGCGGCCACGATGATCAGCGCATAGACTGCACCCCGGTGGCTGAACCAGGAACGCTGCGAAGCAAGCGCTACGGTACCTGATTGATCCTGCATGATGTCTCCTTCGTTTCGCCGCAATTGATTCGTCGCTGCGCTACAGGCCCCGCCGCATGAATACCCGCCAGCAACCCTCTTCCCGCAAGGTGGACAGGTGGGTGCAATAGATGACGAGCATCAGCGCGGGAATCGATTCCACCGCTGCGGCATTGTCGGAAACCAGTTCCACCACTTCGCCGTCCGCGACCTGGCTGAGGGTCTTCATCGTAAGAAGCTGAGGCCGCGGGCAGTTCTCGCCCAGGCAGGAGACCGTGCGGACTACCGTCACTCGCCCCAGGCCGGGCAGTTCAACGTCCCGTTGCTCCACCTCTGCCGGAGGCGGACGGCTTCTTCCAAAAGCCTGCACCAGCCAGCTCAGGTCCATTCCGACTCCTCCGTGCGGCGTCGCCGAATCGCGAAGCATCACCATCGCGGCAGCAGCAACCATGCACGATGCGTGCCAGATGGTGGACGCCTGTGTTTCTTCAGCAAACGCGTGTATAGGTGAGTATTCACGCAAGAACAAAGTGCAATCCGGCGCCGGTCCGCGCAGCTCCGGCAGGCTTTTTGCAATGAGAGGCACCACGCCACGGGCGTGGCGCCAGGCCGGACGGGAGATGTGGCGGACGAGGGCGCGCATCCGCTCGGCGAATGATGCCGGTGATTCCCGGCGGGACTGGCCGAAGCGGGCTCATGACGCCGAAGCCGCCGTGTCGCCGCGGTCAGCCGACGCGCAAGCCGTTCGAAGAACCCGTCCGCACTTGCGACGTCCCGCACGTGCGCCCTCTGGGGATCGAAATACATGAGTTCTCCACAATAGAACCCGATTTTCTCCAAGCATCGCAGAGTCGCAGTGCCTACCATTCGATCACAACGAATGCGGTTTTGCCCCGCAAGGAGAACACCACCATGAGTGACAGGCACTGGATCAATTGCAGCCACGGGAACGACAACGTCAGGCGTGCCACGATCTCGTCATTCCTCACGGTGTGGCCGCATCCAAGGCCCTTCTGGCGAGTGTCGCCCGGATGCTCGCAGGAGCCAGGCCTCCCCGGAGATCCGTCATGACCGTGGACCGAGCAGAATGCGGCCACCTTGGTGCCCACCTGGCGACGCTGGGCAGTGACCTGGAGCGCTATCTGCGCTTCGAGCACCCGGACGCGATGCACGATCCGGCGCGCTGGCGACAGGCACTCGACCGTCCGTTGCCTGGCGCGGGCGTGGGCATCGACGTCGTGCTCGCCGAACTGGGGCGTGCGGTGATCCCCAACGGGTCTCAGATTCCCAATCCGGGCTGCACAGCCTTCATCACCACCGGTGCCACTACCGTCGGCGCACTGGCCACGCTGGCCGGCGCCGTAGCCGCGCCGCAGCGCATCGGCATGACTGCATTCAACTTTCTCGAGGAGTTGTCGCTGCAGTGGCTCGCCGAGATGTTCGAACTGCCGTCCAGCTTCAAGGGCCTATACAGCAGCGGCGGGTCGACGGCCAACATCGTGGCGCTGGGGGCCGCCCGCCAGGCGGCGTTCGAACGCCTGGAACAGGACCCGGCGCGCGACGGAATCCGGCAGCCGTGCGCGATCTATGCCAGCGCGGCGAGCCACCACACGATCCGTCGCGCGGCGGCGGTACTCGGGCTGGGGCGTGCGGCCGTGGTGACGGTCGCCAGCGACGGCATGGGCCGCCTGCGTGCCGATGCACTGCAGCGCCA
>CAYOKH010000022.1:0-24502 GCA_964404505.1 uncultured Azoarcus sp. | reverse complement strand
TGTTTATCGCGCCGTTTCCGCCTCTGCCCGAATGCAGCGGTTCGCGGATGCGGGACTGAGCGATCCGGTGCACCACCCGGAATTTCTGTCCCAGTCCGCCGCTGGCCGTACGATTGGCGTGGCAGTTGACGACGATGCCATCGAAATAATCGATCTGCTGCTGTCCCTTCTTGCGCAGGATGAAGTCGTCGACCATTCCCGAACCGAGCGGCCCCGGACGGTACAGCGCGAGCACCGCGATGATGTCCTCGAAACGGTCCGGTCCGAGCTTCTTCAACAGCTTCTTCATCCCGTCGGATTCCACCTGGAAGATCGCGGTGGTGTTGGCATCCTTGAGAATCTGATAGGCGGCCGGATCGGTGAAGGGCAGTGTGTTGAGGTCCGGGCGTTCGCCGGTGAGCCGCTCCACATAGTCGAGGGCAAGCGCGATGATGGTGAGATTGCGCAGGCCGAGGAAGTCGAACTTGACCAGGCCGACCGCCTCCACATCGTCCTTGTCGAACTGCGACACCGACGTCGCGTCGTCGCCGTCGGCGATATAGAGCGGACAGAAGTCGGTGAGCTTGCCCGGCGCGATCAACACCCCGCCGGCGTGCATGCCGACGCCGCGTGTGAGCCCCTCCAGCGGTTCTGCGAGAGTCCACAACTCCTGGACCGATTCGCCGTCATTGCCGTCGACCATCATCTCCGCGATCTGCGGTTCGAGTTCGTAGGCCCGTGCAAGCGATACCGGCTTTGCACCCTCGATGGGGATCAGCTTGGACAGGCGGTCGCACAGGCCATAGGGCAGGTCGAGCACCCGCCCCACGTCGCGCACCACGGCCTTTGAGGCCATCGTGCCGAATGTCGCGATCTGGCTCACCGCGTCCTTGCCATAGCGTTCGCGAACGTACTCGATGACCCGGTAGCGGTTGTCCTGGCAGAAGTCGATGTCGAAGTCGGGCATCGATACCCGTTCGGGGTTCAGAAAGCGTTCGAAGAGCAGCGCGTACTCGAGCGGATCGAGATCGGTGATGCGCAGGCTGTACGACACGAGCGACCCCGCACCCGAACCGCGCCCCGGCCCGACCGGCACGCCATTGTCCTTGGCCCAGTTGATGAAGTCGGCCACGATCAGGAAGTAGCCCGGAAAGCCCATCTGAACGATGGTGTCGGTCTCGAACTTCAGCCGTTCCTCGTAGCGCGGCCGCTCGAGCTCGCGTCTGGCCGCGTCGGGATACAGTTCGGCCAGGCGTTCCTCCAGGCCGCGCTTCGCCTCGGCCACGAGAAAGTCGTCCAGCGTCATCCCGGCCGGAGTCGGGAACTGCGGCAGGAAGTTCCTGCCGAGCTCAATGCTCAGGGACGCACGTCGCGCGATCTCCACCGCATTCTCGAGCGCTTCGGGCACGTCGGCGAAAAGCGCGCACATCTCGTCCTGGCTCTTGAAGTACTGTTCCTCGGTGAAGTGCCGTGGCCGCCGCCTGTCGGCCAGCACATAGCCCTCGGCGATGCACACGCGCGCCTCGTGGGCCTTGAAATCGCCGCGCTCGAGAAATTCGACCGGATGCGTGGCGACGACGGGCAGGCCCAGTCGCCCGGCGAGCTGCACAGCCTGCCGGATGTAGGCTTCCGTACCCGGATGCCCGGCCCGCTGCAGTTCGATATAGAAAGCATCGGGAAACAGTCGCGCCCAGTCTGCGGCGAGCCGTTCGGCCTGTTCCGCGTTGCCGTTCTCGAACGCATGGCCGATGTCCCCGTGCATCGCGCCGGACAGGCAGATGAGGTCGCTCGCCGCACCATCCCCGAACCATTCGCGGCACATCTCGGCACGGCCACGGTGCTTGTTGTCGAGGTAAGCGCGGGTGAGCAACTCGCACAGTTGCCCATAACCGCTGCGGTTGCGGCAGATCAGCAGCACCCGGAACGGTTTGTCGCGATCGACCGGATTGGTGATTCGGCAATCGACCCCCACGATCGGCTTGACACCCTTGCTGCGGGCCCCCTTGTAGAACTTGACCATGCCGAACAGATTTGCCAGATCGGAGATGCCAAGGGCCGGCATGCCGTCCGCCGCCGCTCGGGCAATGGCCTTGTCGATCTGGACGATGCCGTCCTGGATCGAGTATTCGGAGTGCAGGCGCAGATGAACGAAGCGGGGCTGGGACGAGGCGGTCATGCTGCGGATTTTACCCGAGTTGCCCACCCGGTTCGCCGCAAGTGCCGAAAGCCATCAACGCAAGGATGCGCCCTCGCGGATCCTCGCGAGGGAATCCCTGCGGTACGCATCGGCCTCGAAGATTGCAGCCTTCTGCTCGTCCGACAGGGGCGCGCCCAGATCCCGTTCGAGGGCCGCGATCAGGCGCGGCACCGCCACCGTGATGCGGCGTTCGTCGGGCAGGGCCCGACGAACGCGCTCGGGCTCGGTGCGTGCAATCGCCGCGACCCGGGCGACGAAGTTGTCCTCGATTCTCCGGCTCTCGGCCTTCAGGAACGCCGCCTGCGACGGACTCAATGCTGCCTCCCCCGGCGCACGGCCGGCCGCCGTACCCGCTGCCGCGAATGTCGCGAAAAGCACCAGGGCAATGACGGCCAGCAGTATTGCGCGCACGGCAGTGGTACCGATATCAGGGCAGAAAGATCGTCGACCCGGTCGTACGGCGGGCTTCGAGATCGAGATGTGCCTGCGCAGCGTCCTTGAGCGTATAGCGCTGATTGACCTCGATACGGACCTTGCCGGACTCCACTACCGTGAACAGCTCGCCAGCCATGTCCAGCAGATCCTGGCGCCTGGCCGCATAGCCGAAGAGCGTCGGACGGGTGAGAAACAGCGATCCCTTCTGCGCCAGGGTCTGGATGTCGAAGGGCGGCACCGGTCCCGAGGCGGCCCCGAAAAGCACCATCATCCCGCGCGGTCGCAGGCAGTCGAGCGAGTCCATGAAGGTGTCCTTGCCGATCGAATCGTAGACGACGGCCACGCCCGCGCCCTGGGTGATTGCCCGGACCCGATCCACGAAGCGCTCGCGCGTGTAGACGATGGGATGGTCGCACCCGTGCGCACGCGCAAGCGCCGCCTTGTCGTCCGAACCGACGGTGCCGATGACCGTTGCGCCCAGGGCCTTCGCCCACTGGCACACGATCAGTCCGACTCCGCCCGCCGCCGCATGAATGAGGATCGTGTCGCCGGCTTCGACGCGAAAGGTGCGGCGGAGCAGATACTGGGCCGTGAGTCCCTGCAGCATCATCGCCGCGCCCTGCTCGAAACCGATGCCTTCGGGCAGGCGCACGAGCCGATCTGCGGGCATGGTGCGCACGTCGGCATACGCACCCAGCGGCCCGCCGGCATAGGCGACACGGTCGCCGGGGCTGAATTCCGTGACGCCCTCGCCCACGGCCTCCACCACGCCCGAAGCTTCCAGGCCGATTCCCGAGGGCAGCGCAACCGGGTAGAGACCCGATCGGTGGTAGGTGTCGATGTAGTTGAGGCCGACCGCCTGGTGGCGAAGCCGGACCTCGCCGGCGCCAGGCACGGTCACGGGAACCTCCTCCCAGCGCAGGACCTCGGGACCGCCGACGTGATCGAAGCGAATCGCGTGGGGCATTTCTGTCTCCTTTATCGTGTTCGTGCGTTGCTCATGGCCGATTGCGCTGATCCTGGGCGTCGACCACCGATACCGCGGTGATGTTCACCAGTCTGCGCACGGTCGCCGAGGGCGTCAGGATGTTCACCGGCAGGGCTGCGCCAAGAAGGATCGGCCCCACCGAAACACCGTCGCCGTTGGCGATCTTCATCAGGTTGAACGAGATGTTGGCTGCGTCCAGATTCGGCATGACCAGCAGGTTCGCGTCCCCCGAGAGCGTGGAGTCGGGATGCAGTCGCGCGCGGATTTCGGGCGAAAGCGCGGAATCGCCATGCATCTCGCCGTCGCAGATCAGTGCGGGCTCCGAGGATCTCAGCATTTCCCGCGCTGCGCGCATCTTGCGCGCCGAGACGGAAGAGGAACTGCCGAAATTGGAGTGCGAGAGCAGAGCGACTCGCGGCTCGATACCGAACTTCCGCAGCTCGGCCGCCGCCATGCGCGCGATTTCGGCGACCTCGTTCGCATCCGGATTCTCGTTCACGTACGGATCGGAAATCGCCAGCATGCGCTTGGGCAGCAGCAACAGCGTCATCGCGGCGAACAACTTCGCATCCGTGCGCAGGCCGATGACGTTCTGGACCTGTCTGAGGTGAAGGTCATAGGTGCCGTAGGTGCCGCACACCATCGCATCCGCATCGCCCCGGCGCAGCAACATGCAGCCGATCAGGGTCGTGTCCCGGCGCATCCTCGCCTTGGCGATCTCCGGGGTAACGCCGTCGCGCGACATCAGGCCAAAGTATTCGTTCCAGAGTTCACGGTAGCGCGGATCCGATTCGGGATTGACCACGTCGAAATCCCGTTCCGGCATCAGATTGAGGCCGATGCGCTTGATCCGCATGTCGATCACGCCCGGGCGACCGATCAGGATCGGGCGGGCCAGTCCTTCGTCGATGACCACGCGCACCGCGTGCAGTACGCGCTCGTCCTCGCCCTCGGCGAAGATGACGCGCTTGGACTCCATCGGCACCGCCTTGGCGGCATTGAACACCGGCTTCATGACGATGCCCGACTGGTACACGAAATCGGTCAGGCTGGCCGCATACGCAGTGAAATCCTCGATCGGGCGGGTCGCCACGCCGGACTCCATTGCCGCACGTGCCACGGCGGGGGCAATCCTGACGATGAGCCGGGGATCGAACGGCTTGGGAATGATGTACTCGGGACCGAAGCTCAGATCCACCCCCCCATAGGCCGACGCTACGATGTCGCTCTGCTCGGCCTGGGCGAGTTCCGCGATCGCCTTGACACAGGCGAGCTTCATCTCCTCCGTGATCTTGGTCGCTCCGACGTCGAGCGCCCCACGGAAGATGAATGGAAAGCACAGGACGTTATTGACCTGGTTGGGGTAGTCGGACCGACCGGTCGCGATGATGCAGTCGGGGCGGACCTTCTTTGCATCCTCCGGCAGAATCTCCGGGTTCGGATTCGCCAGGGCGAAAATCAACGGCTGCGGAGCCATCCTCGCGACCATTTCCGGCTTGAGCACACCGGCCGTGGACAGCCCGAGGAAGACGTCCGCCCCTTCGATCACGTCGTCGAGGGTGCGCGCATCCGTCTGCTGCGCATAACGCGCCTTGTTCGCCTCCATGCTGTCGTCGCGCCCCACCCGGATCACCCCCCGGGAATCGCACACGAATACGTTCTCCCGTTTCAGGCCGAGGCCCACCATGAGGTCGAGACACGCGATCGCCGCGGCGCCGGCGCCCGAGCACACAAGCTTGACCGCACCGATCTCCTTGCCGACGACCTTGAGTCCGTTGATCAGCCCCGCCGACGAAATGATGGCCGTGCCGTGCTGATCGTCATGAAACACCGGAATATTCATGCGCTCCCGCAGTTTCTGTTCGATATAGAAGCATTCGGGTGCCTTGATGTCCTCCAGGTTGACCCCGCCGAGGGTGGGTTCGAGCGACGCGATGATATCGATCAGCTTGTCCGGGTCGTTCTCGGACAGCTCGATGTCGAACACGTCGATATTGGCGAACTTCTTGAACAGGCACGCCTTGCCTTCCATGACCGGCTTGGCCGCCAGCGGGCCGATGTTGCCCAGGCCGAGCACCGCCGTGCCATTGGTGACGACCCCGACCAGATTGCCCCGCGACGTCAGTTCGCGCGCCTCGCCCTGGTCGGCCACGATCGCGTCGCATGCGGCAGCAACCCCGGGCGAATAGGCCAGCGCCAGATCGCGCTGGTTGGTCAGTCCCTTGGTCGGGACCACGGAAATCTTGCCGCGCGTCGGCGAGCGATGGTAATCGAGTGCCGCAGTGATGAAGTCCTGATCCATTACTCTCCCCCTCAGAGGTATTCGCATCGTTCTTGATGGCGCGATGCGCAACGGGAGCGAATCGCGCCGCTGACCCCAGCGCGCGTACTGCAGCACTGTTGTGAAATCGGCACCGGCCCGGCAGGCTGCGGGAAGTGGGTGGAATCTGGGTACGCCTGCGGCTTCGGCAAGTTTAGCGTCGCACCTTCGCGTGCGCCACAAGATCCGTGAAGGCCCCGGACCGGACCGGGAGCGCAATCGAAATACTTGTGCGTCGCACAAGTCGCACGCCATGTTTTTTTGGCACAATGCTGGCAGGAGGATCCGAAAATGCGCATAGTGGTATTCAACCAGAAAGGGGGCGTCGGAAAATCGACGATCGCCTGCAATCTGGCAGCGATCAGCGCCCATCAGGGCAAACGTACCCTTTTGGTCGATCTGGACCCACAGGGCAACTCGACACACTATCTGCTGGGCCACCCCGGAACGGATCTGGAAACCACGCTTGCGGACTTCTTCGACCAGACCCTCAATTTCAAGCTCAATCCGAAGGCCACGACCGAGTTCGTCACCGAGAGCCCTTTCCCCGGTCTCTCGGTCATGCCGTCGCATCCCGACCTGGAAGACCTGCAGGGCAAACTGGAGTCCCGCTACAAGATCTACAAGCTTCGTGACGCGCTGGACGAGCTCGCGGACGACTTCGATCTGATCTATATCGACACTCCGCCCGCACTCAATTTCTATACGCGTTCGGCGCTGATCGCCGCAAGCGGATGCCTGATTCCGTTCGATTGCGACGACTTTTCGCGCAAGGCGCTTTATTCGCTGCTTGAGAGCGTGGGTGAAATCCGGGCCGACCACAATCGGGATCTCGAAATCGAGGGTATCGTCGTCAACCAGTTCCAGGCGCGCGCGACCCTGCCACGCAAGGTAGTCGCCGAATTGATCGAGGAAGGCCTGCCGGTACTCGCACCCTATCTGTCCTCATCGGTCAGGATCAAGGAATCCCACGAACAGTCGCGACCGATGATCCATCTCGACCCGAAGCACAAGCTTTCCCGCGAGTACGTCGACCTTCATGACGCGCTGGCGCGCAAGTACTGGACCTGAGACCGGTGCCAGCGCAGGTAGGCGGCTTCGTTCAGCCGGCCGGACGGCAAGGTTCGAGTCTGGCGATTGCGAGCAGCAGCCATTTGACTCCTGCCGCGCCGAAATTCACCTGTACGCGCGCGTCCGGGCCGCTGCCCTCTGCGGCCACGATCACCCCCTGGCCGAACTTCGCATGCGCCACCAGTTGCCCTACCCGCAGGCCACCCGCATTGCGCCCATCCGGCGGCGCTGCTCTCGCCGGGGCCGACCCGCCGCGCGATGGCGTGAAGTAGCCCCCCATGCCCGCCCGTGTCCCCATCCCGCGGGGTTTGGGCGCGGAGAGATATTTCACCAGACCCTCCGGAATCTCCTCGAGGAAGCGCGAACGCAGGTTGTAGCGCGCCTGCCCATGCAGCATGCGGCTCTGCGCGAACGACAGATAAAGTCGCTCCCGTGCGCGCGTTACCGCGACGTACATCAGTCGTCGCTCCTCTTCCAGCCCATCGGATTCCGGAATGCTGTTCTCGTGCGGAAACAGCCCCTCTTCGAGCCCCGACAGGAAGACCACGTCGAACTCCAGACCCTTGGCCGAATGGACGGTCATCAACTGCACCGCATCGCTGCCCGGATCGGCTTGATGATCGCCGGCTTCGAGTGAAGCATGGGCCAGAAAATCGGACAGCAGCGCATGTGCCCCGCCGGTCGGCGTTTCGACCTCGCCCGCATGTTCGGCGGTGAAGTTCGCGGCCGCATTGATCAGTTCGTCGAGGTTCTCTAGACGCTCCTGACCTTCCCGTTCCTTGCCGAAATGATTGCGCAAGCCCGATCCATCGAGCACGTGGTCTACGAGTTCGGGCAGAACCAGGTCGCGAGTCTCGCGCCGCATGTCCTCGATCAGCCGGACGAACTGGGCAAGCGCGGTTCCGGGCTTGCCGCTCAGATGCGGCACGCTCGAGTACAGGCTGGCGTTCCACGTGCGCGCGGCATCCTGCAATACTTCGATGGAGCGCGATCCGATCCCGCGCGTGGGGAAATTCACCACGCGGCTGAACGCGGTATCGTCGTCCGGATTCGCGATCAGGCGCAGATAGGCGAGCGCGTGCTTGATCTCCTGGCGTTCGAAGAAGCGCAGCCCGCCGTACACACGGTATGGGATGCCGGCGGAGAACAGGTGATGTTCGAGCACCCGTGACTGGGCGTTGGAGCGATACAGCAGGGCGATGTCGGACCGTGCCATGCCGTCGCGCACCAGTGACTGGATCTCTTCGACGATCCATCGTGCTTCGTCGCTATCGGCGAAGGACTCGAACACGCGGATCGGTTCGCCCGCGCCGCGCTCGGTCCACAGGTTCTTGCCCAGCCGCCCGGCATTGTTGACGATGATCGCATTCGCCGCGTCCAGGATGTTCCCGTGGGAGCGGTAGTTCTGCTCGAGGCGGATCACGTTGGCGACGCGGAACTCGCGCTCGAAATCGCGCATGTTGCCGACCTCTGCACCACGAAAGCGATAAATGCTCTGGTCGTCGTCCCCGACGCAGAACAGGCACGCGCCACCCTCGCGCCCTTCGTCCGCAAGCAGCTTGAGCCAGCGATACTGGAGCCGGTTGGTGTCCTGGAACTCGTCCACGAGGATGTGGCGGAAGCGGCCCTGGTAGTGGCGACGAACCGGTTCGTTGCGCTCCAGCAATTCGTAGGTGCGCAGCAACAACTCCGCGAAATCCACGACGGATTCACGCTGACACTGTGCCTCGTACTCCACGTAGAGCTCGACACGGCGACGCGTAAACTCGTCCCAGGCTTCGACCGCATGCGCGCGCAGCCCGGCCTCCTTTTGCGCATTGATGAAGTGCTGGAGTTCGCGCGGCGGAAATTTCTCGTTGTCGACATTGAGCGTCTTCAACAGGCGCTTGATCGCGGCGAGCTGATCGGAAGAGTCGAGAATCTGGAACAGCTGCGGCAGCCCCGCATCGCGGTGGTGAGCGCGCAACAGGCGGTTGCACAGCCCGTGAAAGGTCCCGACCCACATGCTGCGTGCCGATCTGCCGAAGCTGAGCGGCAGCATCGCCGACATGCGCGCGAGCATTTCCCTGGCCGCCTTGTTCGTGAAGGTCACCGCCAGCACTCCCTGCGGACCGACCTGTCCCGTCTGTATCAGCCACGCGATGCGGGTGGTGAGCACGCGCGTCTTGCCCGAACCTGCGCCGGCAAGGATCAGCGCATGCTGTGGCGGCAGGGTCACGGCCTGGAGCTGTTCGGGATTAAGGTTTGTCAGCAGGTCCGACATTCAGGATTCCTTGTTTCGCACACATTTTACCCGGCGTGGAGAGCAAGCGGTCTTGTTGCGCTGACACAACACAAGCTCCAGGGAACTTGCACATGGCCGCCCGGTCAACTATTTTGTGAATAGTGCACTGCAACATTCTGACCTTCGTCAGGGATTCCAGGATCGGCTGGGTGTAAGTTTCAGCTCGTCGCAAGCTTTTTGCACCGCGCGATTCGTCCTGAGATTCCAGCGCCGACCCAAAAGGACGGCCCGAGTTGCGCACAGGCCCTACAGGGCTTAGAGGAGATGACCATGATCAAGACACCCAAGCTGCTCCCCTGGTACGCGCGCAGGGCCGGCGTGCCGCTCGAACGCGCTGCCGTGCTGTGGAAGCGCGCCGTGCGCGAGGCGACAGCCAAGACCGGCTGGGTCGGCAGCAACGAATACTGGGGCGAGGCGATGCAGTCTTTCGTCGCGTTGCTCGAACGCGAGAAGGGTTCCTTCTGCGCGCCGCAAGTAACGCCTCTGGTGCGCAGCCACAATCGCATCTGGCGTTTGCCCCTTACGGCCATGGAAGACATGCTCTGCGTCCTGTCGGCCAACTGGCAACGGCAGATGAACCATTCGCGCCGGGCGGCGTGACACCCGGCCGGACCCCGAGTTTCCGACGGCGCGGGCCGCCGTCACTACGCACTCCTCCCTCTCCGTTATTGGAGATTGGGCATCCGGAAACGTTCGGGTGCTTTTTTTTCGCGATGGCGGCCGGGACGAGGTCCCGAACGAAAGTCGGAACAACCACGCCTGGGACGCCCGACACGATCGATCCCCGGCGCAGCGCCGCTTCACAGTATAATTTTACGTTTATCGGATTCCCACGGCAGCCGCCCACCATGCAGGAAAAATACAGCCCCGCCGACATCGAAGTCGCAGCCCAGCGGCACTGGGACAGCGCGCAAGTCTTCCGGGTCACCGAGGACGCCGCCAGGCCGAAGTATTATTGTCTCAGCATGTTCCCCTACCCTTCGGGCAAGCTTCACATGGGGCATGTGCGCAACTACACTATCGGCGACGTACTGGCCCGCTATCACCGCATGCGCGGCTACAACGTGCTGCAACCGATGGGCTGGGATGCGTTCGGCATGCCGGCCGAGAACGCAGCGATCCAGAACAACGTCCCCCCCGCGAAGTGGACTTACACCAACATCGAGTACATGAAGGCGCAACTGAAGCGTCTCGGCTTCGCGATCGACTGGTCGCGCGAACTCGCCACGTGCAAGCCCGATTACTACCGCTGGGAACAATGGCTGTTTACCCGCCTGTACGAGAAGGGATTGATCTACAAGAAACTCGGCACCGTGAACTGGGACCCGGCAGACGAGACGGTGCTCGCCAACGAACAGGTCATCGACGGGCGCGGCTGGCGCAGTGGCGCACTCGTCGAGAAACGCGAAATCCCGATGTACTACATGAGGATCACCGCCTACGCGGACGAGCTTCTCGATGCGCTCGACGGCATGCCGAACTGGCCGGAGCAGGTCAAGACCATGCAGAGGAACTGGATTGGCCGCTCCGAGGGCGTGGAGATCCATTTTCCGTATGACCTGTCCACGATTGGCGAATCCGGCGTGCTCAAGGTGTTCACGACTCGCGCCGACACGCTCATGGGTGCAACCTATATGGCGATTGCCGCCGAACATCCGCTGGCAGCGCTGGCGGCGAAGGACGATCCGGCGCTGACGGCCTTCGTTGACGAATGCAAGCATGGCGGCGTGGCCGAGGCAGACCTGGCGACGATGGAGAAGAAGGGGATGGCGACACGCCTGCGCGTGATCCATCCGCTCACCGGCGAGTTCCTGCCGGTGTGGGTCGCCAACTATGTGCTGATGGGTTACGGCGAGGGCGCAGTGATGGCCGTGCCGGCACACGACGAGCGTGATTTCGCTTTCGCGACCCGATACCGCCTGCCGATCAGAATGGTCGTGCGGTCCCCCCGCAATGCCTATGAGAACACCGTCGCACCGTGGCAGGAAGCCTACAGCGAGCACGGCCGTCTGGTCAATTCCGGCAAGTACGACGGCCTGCACTTCCAGGACGCGGTCGAGGCGATCGCGGGCGACCTCCAGGCGAAGGGACTGGGCGCCAAACGCACCCAGTACCGGCTGCGGGATTGGGGTGTGTCGCGCCAGCGCTACTGGGGCTGTCCGATACCCATGGTTCGCTGCCACGACTGTGGCGATGTTCCGGTACCCGACGATCAACTGCCCGTGGTACTGCCGGAGAACGTCGAGCTCACCGGGAGGGGGTCCCCGCTCGCGAGGATGCCCGAGTTTTACCAGTGCAGCTGCCCGAAGTGCGGCAGGCAGGCGCGGCGCGAGACCGACACCATGGATACCTTTGTCGAGTCATCGTGGTATTTCCTGCGTTATGCATGCGCGGACAACGATGCGGCGATGGTCGACGAACGCGTCAACTACTGGGCCCCCGTCGATCAGTATGTCGGCGGGATCGAGCATGCGATCCTGCATCTGCTGTACTCGCGCTTCTTCACCCGCGCGATGCGGGACTGCGGGCTGGTCGAGGCGAGCGAACCGTTCACCAACCTGCTGACCCAGGGCATGGTCGTCGCCGAGACCTACTACCGCGAGATCGAAGACGGCAAGAAGCAGTGGATCAATCCCGCCGACGTCCAGGTCGAGCGCGATGAAAAGGGTCGCGTCGTTGCCGCGAGACTCACCGCAGACGGTTCACCGGTGGTGATCGGCGGCACCGAGAAGATGGCGAAGTCGAAGAACAACGGGGTCGATCCGCAGGCACTGATCGACCAGTACGGGGCCGACACGGCGCGCTTCTTCATCATCTTCGCCGCCCCGCCGGATCAGCAACTCGAATGGTCGGACTCCGGGGTCGAAGGCGCATACCGTTTTCTCCGCCGCGTGTGGAACTACGCGCACGGCTTCGTCAGTGCCACGCGCAACCATGTGCCGGCAACGCGTGGTCGCGGCGGCAAGGGGCTCCCGGCGGCATTGACCGATGTCCGGCGCGAGATACACGCGTGCCTGAAGCAGGCCAACTACGACTTCGGCAAGCACCAGTTCAACACGGTCGCCTCGGCCACGATGAAGATCCTGAACGCGCTTGAACGTGCGCCCCGGGAAAATGCCTCCGCGCACGCCGAACTGGCCGAGGAGGGTCTTTCCATCCTGTTGCGCCTGCTCTCCCCGATCGCGCCGCACCTGGCCCATGCGCTATGGGAGTCCTGCGGATTCGACGGTGACATATTTGCCGCACCCTGGCCGGAACCGTCGGAGGACGCGCTGCATCAGGACGAGATCGAGCTGATGCTGCAGGTGAACGGCAAGTTGCGCGGCAGCATCAGGATATCCGCAGACGCCCGGCATCCGGCCATCGAAACCCTTGCACTCGGCTCGGATGCCGCACGGAAATTCATGGAAGGCAAACCGCCACGGAAAGTCATCGTCGTGCCGGGGCGACTCGTCAACATCGTCGTATGAGGACGCTCCCGATGCCAGCCCCTTCCTTCCGGCGCCGCCGATTGCTGACCACCGCGGCATGTCTGCCGGCAATCATGCTCGCCGGCTGCGGGTTCAGGCTGCGTGGTCCGCAGCCCCTGCCCTTTGCCAGCGTGCACGTCGGAGCCGACCCCGCCACACCCTTCGGCGCCGCATTGCGCCGGCAAATCCGGACCAGCGGGTCCACGGAAATCGTCGAGGACCCGGGCGCTGCCGACGCAAGGCTTGAAATCCTGCGCAATGTACGAGGACGCGAAATCCTGTCGCTCTCCGGCGCAGGCAAAGTGCGCGAATACCAGCTCCTGCAGACGATCACGTTCCGCGTCGTGGACCGGGCGGGGCGTGAGCTTCTGCCCGCAACCGCCGTATCGGCACGACGCGAGTACAACTTCGACGACTCGCAGGTCATCGCCAAACAACAGGAAGAGGCCCTGCTCTACAACGACATGGAAAGCGATCTGCTGCAGCAGATGATGCGCCGGCTCGCTGCCATAAGCGCGTGAACCTCCCCCCGGAGCAGCTCGCGTCGCATCTGGGCTCGCCTCTGAGCCCGCTATACGTCCTGCACGGCGACGAGCCCTTGCTGGTGCTCGAAGCGGCCGACGCGATTCGCGCTGCAGCACGCAGGCAGGGTTATGACGAGCGTGACATCCTCGTCACCGGTCAGGGATTTCGCTGGGAAGCCCTCGCGCTTGCGGCCGGCAATCTTTCATTGTTCGGGGGTCGCAAGCTCATCGACCTGCGCATTCCCAACGGAAAGCCCGGCCGCGACGGAGGCGACGCGCTGCAGCGATACGTGAAGACGCTGAACGACGCCACGGTGACGCTGATCACCCTGCCCGAGGTCGACTGGCAGACGCGCAAGAGCGCATGGTTTCACGCCCTCACCGGCACTGGCGTTGCCATCGAACTCAACGCCCCTGATCGCGAGCGCCTGCCCTCCTGGCTCGACGGACGGCTCGCCGTGCAGAAGCAATCGGCGGCACCCGAGGCGCTGAATTTCATTGCCGATCACGTCGAGGGCAACCTCCTCGCGGCCCATCAGGAGATCCTCAAGCTGGGCCTTCTTTACCCCGAAGGCATGCTCAGCCTGGAGAATGTACAGGAGGCCGTGCTGAACGTCGCCCGCTACAATATCGACATGCTGCGCCAGGCACTGATCGCGGGCGATCCGGCACGCTGCACTCGTTTGCTCGACGGTCTCAGGGGCGAAGCCGCGGCACCGCCGCTGGTGCTGTGGGCGCTGGCCAGCGAAATCCGCGCGCTCGCCTTGCTGCGCTCGGGCATGGACGCGGGCCAGCCGCTTACGGGGCTGTTCAAGGCCGAGCGCGTCTTCGACGACCGCCGCCGACAGGCCATGCAGCGGGCACTCCCGAAGCTGTCGGCCACGGCCCTGCGCGCCGCGCTTCTGCACGCGGCGAGGATCGACCGCATGATCAAGGGTCTCGTGGACGGAGACGTGTGGGATGAATTTCTGTCCCTGGCCTTGCGTATCACCAGACGGTAAGCTTGATCGAGCATCGGACCGCGACTTCCGGGATAATGGCGTAATCGCCGAATCGCCTGAATCGACATGGACATTCAAACCTACATGCAGGACCTCGGCCGTCAGGCACGCAGCGCATCGCGCGTGCTCGCGGCAGCCTCGACCGAAGCCAAGAACAACGCCCTTCTCGCCATGGCGGGGGCGATACGCGCGCGTCGCGAGACCCTGCTCGCGGCAAACGGGCGGGATCTCGAAGACGCACGCGAGGCGGGACTCGAACCCGCTCTGATCGACCGACTGACCCTGACCGAAAAAGGAATCGAGGCGGTCGCCGAAGGGCTCGAACAGGTCGCCGCGCTGACCGACCCGGTCGGGGAAATCACCGACGTCAGGCGCCGCCCCTCCGGTATCCAGGTCGGCCGGATGCGCGTGCCGCTGGGCGTCATCGGCATCATCTACGAGGCGCGCCCCGGCGTCACTGCCGACGCGGCAGCGCTGTGCCTGAAGTCGGGCAATGCCGCGATCCTGCGCGGAGGCAAGGAAGCCCTGCACTGCAATCGGGCAATCGCCGCATGCGTGCGCGACGGGCTTGTTGCGGCAGGACTCCCGGAGACTGCGGTGCAGGTCGTGGACACGACCGATCGCGCCGCCGTCGGTCATCTGATCACGATGCCCGAATTCGTGGACGTGATCGTACCGCGCGGCGGCAAGGGCCTGATCGAGCGGATCTCCGGCGAAGCGCGGGTCCCGGTCATCAAGCACCTGGACGGCAATTGCCACGTCTACGTTGACACCGAAGCAGACCCGGCCAAGGTCGTCCCCATCGTCGAGAATGCCAAGACGCAGCGCTATGGCACCTGCAACACGGCGGAATCGCTGCTGGTGGCCGCGGCGGTCGCGAAGCGCTTCCTGCCGGAGATCGCGCGGACGCTCGCCGGACACGAGGTCGAAATGCGCTGTTGCCCGGACACGCTCGCAATCCTGCACGGCGCCGCCATCCCCGCGCATCTGCTCAGGGAAGCGACCGAGCAGGACTGGTACGAGGAATACCTCGCTCCAATCATCGCGATCAAGATCGTGTCTGGCCTGGACGAAGCGATTGCCCATATCAACACCTGCGGTTCGGGGCACACCGAGGCCATCGTCACGGAAAACTACACCCATGCGATGCGTTTCCTGCGCGAGGTCGACTCGGCATCGGTGATGATCAATGCCTCGACGCGCTTTGCTGACGGCTTCGAATATGGGCTGGGGGCCGAGATCGGCATTTCCACGGACAAGCTCCACGCCCGTGGTCCGGTCGGACTCGAAGGACTGACGAGCCAGAAATGGATCGTGTTCGGAAATGGAGAGATTCGGAAATAGGCACACGCGTAAAGGTTCCCGAGGACGCGCGATGAACGAGAACTCCGGCGCCCCCTCCATCTCTGCGTTCGCGGCCACGCTGGGAACCCCGTTCGGCCCCTTCGGGATCCGGATCGAGGGGGAACGGATTGCCGAACTCGCATTCCTGCCTCCGGGCACCTCCCTGCGCGCGCCGGACTGTCCGCTCGCGAGGCGGACCGCGTTGCAGATCGAAAACTGGCTGAACGATCCGGACTTCTGCTTCGACCTGCCGCTCGCCGCTCGCGGCACGCCGTTTCAACAGCGTGTGTGGGCACGAATCTCGTGCATCCCGCGCGGTCAGGTGCGAACTTACGGGGACCTGGCAGCCCGCCTGGGAAGCGCATCGCGTGCGGTCGGTCAGGCCTGCGGCGCGAATCCGTTTCCGCTCGTGATCCCCTGCCATCGAGTGGTCTCGAAATCCGGCATCGGCGGTTTCGCGGGCGCCTGCTCGGGTCATCTGCTCGACACCAAGCGCTGGCTGCTGGATTTCGAGTCGCGGCGATGAGTGCTGCCGCCCGGGGCCTGACGCCCGACAGACTCGAGTTCATCGACGAGTTTGCCGACACCCTCTGGCTCGAGCATGGCCTCGCCCGCAACACGATCGCCGGCTATCGCAGCGATCTCGAAGTTTTCTCGGTGTGGCTGGCAAAGCGCGGGCGCGACCTGCCGGAGGCAGGCGCAAGCGACCTGAGCGACTATCTGGCCGAGTTCAGCCGCCGCTCCAGGCCGGCCAGCCAGCGCCGCCTGCTCTCGACATGGCGCCGCTATTACCGTCACCTCATCGAGCGCGGCCGGCTGCAGGCAGATCCGACCTCGCTGCTCGACCCTCCCATTCAGGCCGAACGCTTCCCGAAGACGCTGACCGAAGCCCAGGTGGAGGCTCTGCTCGACGCCCCCGACACTGGAACCGCGCTGGGGCAGCGCGACCGGTGCATGCTCGAAGTGCTGTACGCGACCGGTCTGCGGGTATCCGAGCTGGTGGACCTGAAGATCTTCTCGGTCAGCTTCGATGAAGGGCTGGTCCGGATCATCGGAAAAGGCAACAAGGAGCGCCTCGTGCCCCTCGGCGAGAATGCACTCGACTGGCTCGATCGATACCGTCGCGACGCACGAGTTGCAATTCTGGCGGGCCGAAACTGCGACCATGTGTTCGTGACACGCTTCGGCAGCGGGATGACACGCCAGATGTTCTGGCGCATCATCAAACGACATGCAAGCTTGGCCGGCATAGCTCCGAATCGGCTCTCGCCTCACACGCTGCGTCACGCGTTTGCGACACATCTTATCAACCACGGGGCGGACCTGCGTGTCGTGCAGATGCTCCTCGGCCATGCAGACATCTCGACCACCCAAGTCTATACGCACGTTGCACGGGAGCGGCTCAAGGCACTGCACGCTCGGCATCATCCGCGCGCCTGAAAGTGCGCAACCCCATTCGCGAATGCCATCGGAAGCAGAACAAAATGAGCAAGTCCGAAAAGAACGCGCCCGAAACACCCGCCACACGATTCCTGAAGAAGCATGCAATCGCGTACTCCACCCATCTTTACGAATACGAACCCCACGGGGGGACCACGGTTTCCGCGCGCGAATTGAATCTTCCGGAGCGTGCAATCGTGAAAACCCTGGTCATGGAGGACGAAAAGGCCAATCCCCTGATCGTGCTCATGCACGGCGATCGCAAGGTGTCAACCAAGGAACTCGCACGCCAGGCGGGACGCAAGCATATCGACACCTGCAAGCCTGAAACGGCAGGCAGACACACGGGTTATCTCGTTGGAGGAACGTCACCGTTCGGCACGCGCAAGACCATGCCCGTCTATATGGAGAAGACAATTCTCGATCTGCCCCTCGTATACATCAACGGGGGCAGACGCGGATTCCTGGTTGGCATTCATCCCTACGACATCGTGAATGTATTGAAGCCGCAATTGGTGAATGCGGGTCATTGGAAGTGCCAATAGGCATTTGTATGAAATGGTTCAAATCGTGTGCGATTGCTGGCAGAATCGATGACGAATTGAATAAGGCGTTCAATTCGTCAAGAACAATACTACTGGCATGAATCCTCGCGATTGGAGATGAAATGGATCTGAATACGCTATCCTTAACGGAATTGCGCCGGTTGGCAACTCGGGTTGACGCGGAGATCAGACGCAGAAGCGATTCGGCACGCCGCAACTTCATGAAGAAGATGAAGAAAATGGCTGCGGACGAGGGCGTTTCACTGACTGAGGTTATCGGCGAAATTGCCCAGGCGGAAAAGTCTGGCCCCAACGCTGTGCGAAAACGCAAGGGCAAGAGCGCTGCGAAGAACGCCGGCAAGAGGGAATTCAAATACCATCATCCCGAAAACCCCGGGGTCGGCTGGAGCGGTCGAGGAAGGCGGCCCCGGTGGGTGCGCGACTGGCTCGCACAGAACAAACCCCTGGAGGGGCTCGAAAAGTCGGCCGGAAGTTGACGACGGGCGCGGTTGCGCGCGGGCATGGGAATCGTGGCCGCGCTTAGCCGCACAGACCTCACCGGGGGAATTCCCGAACCTCGATTCGCGTGAATTCGTGCGATACGGGCTCAATTTTCGGCGTCGGAAAGGAAACCGCCGTTTCTCCCCCGCTGAATGAAGACGCCCACCCGCCGAGCATCCTTTCTTACTCCGATCTTTGCAATTCTGATCTTGACCCATGGGGCACCGAAGTCATTGAAGAGGAGATTGACCACGAATTCGCCCAGAGTCTCGAGGAGATTGAAATGTCGTTCGGCGAGTTCCTTGCGAATCCGTTCGATCACTTTCGCGTAGTCGATCGTATCGAAAATGTCGTCGCGTTCGGCCGCTGCATCCGGCACACCGAAGGTCAGATTGAGTTCGACCGTCTGCGGGGCAGCCTTCTCGCGCGGATAAATGCCAACCCACGCCTGAACCCGCAGGTCTTCGATGAAGATGAAATCCATGGTGCTTCCCGATTAGAATCGCGGCAATTTTAGCCCGGATGTTCGATCGGGCTCCCGGCAAGTCGCCTTCCGTCCGCGATCGCGCCGGACTTCCGGATACAGGGTCATGACTTTACTGCTGCTCTTGCTTGCTGCCTACCTGCTGGGGTCGATTCCTTTCGCAATCCTGTCCAGTCGCCTGTTCGGTCTGGCCGATCCGCGCAGCTTCGGCTCGGGCAATCCGGGTGCAACCAACGTGCTCCGCACCGGCAGCAAGGGCGCCGCTGCGCTCACGCTCGTCGGCGACTGTGCCAAGGGCTGGTTCGCGGTCTGGTCCGCCGGGGCCCTCGGATTCGGCGTCGGAGAGGCCGCCATCGCCGGATTGGCGGCCTTCCTCGGCCATGTGTTCAGCCTGTTCCTGCGCTTCAAGGGCGGGAAGGGCGTCGCAACAGCACTCGGCGTTCTGGCGGGCATCGACGCCTGGATCGGCCTCGCCGCGCTCATCGTCTGGCTGGCAGTGGCGTTCGCCACTCGCTACTCGTCGATCGCCGCCCTCACGGCCGCAGCGATCGCACCGCTTGCCGGACTCATCGTTTCCGACGAACCGCTGGTATTTGCAGCATTGCTCGCAATGGCCGCGATTCTGGTGTGGCGCCACACGGACAACATTCGCAAACTCAAGAACGGTACCGAAGGCAGGATCGGCTCCAGGAAAAGCTGATATCCGCTCACACCACCGGCAGCCCGGCCGGTGGCTGAAGATCCGCCAGCGGCCAGCGCGGACGCACACGGACCGAATGCGCGCCGTCGCTCGTCTCCCCCGCCTGCAACCGCAAGGCACCCGCAAACGCGATCATCGCGCCGTTGTCGGTGCACAACTCCGGTTCCGGATAGAACACCCTGTACCCCTTGCGCCGCGTGACGCTGTCGAGACGGTTGCGCAAGCGCCGATTTGCCCCCACCCCGCCTGCGACAACCAGTTGCGTAAGCCCGGTCCGCTCCAGCGCCCTGAGCGATTTCGTGCACAGCACGTCCACGACCGCCTCCTGGAAGTCCGCGGCCAGATCGGCGGCATCCTCCGCCAACCAGATGCTGGACGAGACCACGTTCAGCACCGCGGTCTTCAGCCCGCTGAAGCTGAAATCGAGGTCGGGCGAGCGCAACATCGGACGTGGCAACGCAAAACGCCCGGCCGTACCCGATTCGGCCAGCCGAGCGAGTTCAGGTCCCCCCGGGTAAGAGAGGCCCATGAGCTTGGCAGTCTTGTCGAAGGCCTCACCGGCAGCATCGTCGAGGGTCTCGCCAAGCAGCACATAGGCCCCCACACCTCCGACCTCCATCAACTGGGTGTGCCCGCCGGACACGAGTAATGCGACGAACGGAAACGCCGGCGGGTTTGCAGACAACAACGGAGACAGCAGATGACCCTCGAGGTGATGAATGGCAAGCACCGGTTTGCCCAGTGCCAGGCCCATCGATTCGGCGAAGCCCGCTCCGACCAGAAGCGCCCCGGCGAGCCCGGGACCCGCCGTATAGGCAATGGCGTCCAGCGCATCGGGCGGATGACCCGTCGCATCGAGCGTCTGGCGGACCAGCATGGGTAGCCGGCGGATATGATCGCGCGACGCGAGCTCCGGCACGACCCCCCCGTAGGCGGCATGCAGATCGATCTGCGAGTGCACCATGTGCGCCAGCAGACCCGCATCGGTGTCGTAGATAGCGACACCGGTCTCGTCGCATGAAGTCTCGATTCCCAGTACTTTCATCGCCGCCGGCTGCAAGAAGCGTTTTCGGATGGAATCTTGGAGTCTATAGCGCTTGCGCGCCGCGTGGCACGACTTTCCTTGAGGGCAGAGGTCCTGACACTTGCACCACATTCCCGGCTGTCGCTATAATTACTGTTTATCTGCCTTACAGACATACAAGGAATTCCGTAATGCCCGGTATTCGCGTCAAGGAAAACGAACCGTTTGAAGTCGCCATCCGCCGCTTCAAGCGCACTATCGAAAAAACCGGTTTGCTGACCGAACTGCGTTCGCGCGAGTTCTACGAGAAGCCCACCGCCGAGCGCAAGCGCAAGCTGGCCGCTGCGGTCAAGCGCAACCACAAGCGCCTGCGCAGCCAGATGCTGCCGCCCAAACTTTACTGAGCAGCGCACGACCGCAGGACGTATCCACACCGGGCGCGGACCTTCAGGTTCGCGCCCGGTGTGGCTTTTGTGTTTTGGGATTGCGGAGTGGATTATGTCTCTCAAGAATCGGATCCAGGAAGACATGAAGACCGCCCTTCGGGCGAGGGACAGGGCCAGGCTGTCCGCCTTGCGGCTGCTGATCGCAGCGATTCGCCAGCGTGAGATCGACGAGCGAATCGAACTGGACGACACCGCAGTCGCCGCGACCATCGACAGACTCGTCAAGCAGCGCCGGGACGCGGCAACCCTGTACGATGCAGCTAATCGGCCGGAACTGGCGCACGGCGAGCGGTTCGAGATCGAAGTCCTGTCCGCGTATCGGCCCGAAGCGCTTGGTAGCGAAGAGATCGATCGCGAGATTGATTCCGCGCTGGCCGAGTCCGGAGCGGTCAGCCCGAGCGACATGGGCAAGGCGATGGGCTTGCTGAAATCACGTCTTGCCGGCCGGGCGGACATGGCGGAGGTATCCCGCAAGGTTCGCGCCCGACTTGGCAGCTGAATCGCAATTCCCGCCGAAGGACTCCGCTGGCGATGATTCCGCAATCCTTCATTCAGGACCTTCTGGCGCGCGTCGACATCGTAGACGTCGTTGAGCACCACCTCACGCTGAAAAAGGGCGGCGCCAACTTCTTCGCCTGCTGTCCCTTCCACGGCGAGAAAACCCCTTCATTCTCGGTCAGTCCTGCAAAACAGTTCTACCACTGTTTCGGCTGCGGCGTGCACGGCAACGCGATCGGCTTCCTGATGGAGTACAGCGGCCTGAGCTTCGTCGACGCCGTGGAGGAACTGGCCCGGCAGGTCGGAATGAAGGTGCCCGAAGAACCCGCCGGTCATCACAAGGCGACACAGGCACCCGCCAGCGAGGGACTGGTGGATGCGATGACGACTGCGTCCCGGTTTTATCGGGAGCAACTCAAGCATGCCCCCGCGGCAATCGACTACCTGAAGGGACGCGGCCTGACCGGCGAGATCGCAGCCCGCTTCGGCATCGGCTATGCACCCGACGACTGGCAGGGGTTGCGCAAGGCGTTCCCCGCCTACGATGCCGGGGTTCTGCTGGAGGCCGGACTCGTGATCGAGAACGAGCAGGGGCGGCGCTACGACCGTTTTCGCCACCGGATAATGTTCCCCATTCAGGACCGCCGTGGACGCGTGATCGCATTCGGCGGTCGAATTCTGGAAAGCGGCGAACCCAAGTACCTCAATTCCCCCGAAACTCCGCTGTTTGAAAAGGGTCGCGAACTCTATGGCCTCGTTCAGGCGCGCACACCGATTCGCGAAGCAGGTTTCGCCCTGGTCGTCGAGGGCTACATGGACGTCGTTGCTTTGGCCCAGTTCAGCATAGGCAACGCGGTCGCGACCCTGGGGACGGCGACGACGCCGCACCATGTGACGACTTTGCTGCGCCAGACCGACCGCATCGTTTTTTGTTTCGACGGCGATGCAGCCGGACGCAAGGCCGCCTGGCGGGCACTGGAATCGTCGCTCGAAGCACTTCGCGACGATGCAACGCTTGCCTTTCTCCTTCTCCCCGCGCAACACGACCCGGATTCGTTCGTGCGTAGCGAAGGCGCCGAGGTCCTGCGTCGGGCCGCCGAATCGGCTACACCACTGGCGAGTTTCCTGATCGGTGAGCTGTGCGCTTCGTGCACGCTCGACACGGCAGAAGGGCGCGCCAGGCTGGTACACGAGGCACGCCCGCTGGTCACGCGCATCCGCGCCCCACTGCTTCGGCTGCAGGTCATCAAGACCATTGCCGAACTGAGCGGCCTGACCCAGAGCGAGGTGGAAGACGCCTTTGGTCTGCGGGCCGCGGAAAGCCGCCGGGCCACAACGGCCGGATCCAGTTTTCCGGCACGCGTCCGGCCAGGCGACCGCGCGCGCCGCAAGCCAACCTCGGCCGTCGGAACCCTGCTACGCCTGGTACTTCACCACCCCGCCTGGATTGCGCGGCTTCCGGTAGATCTCGTTCCGAGCGACAGTGCCGAAGGCGCGGCACTTGTCGCCATAGTCGACGCAATGAGTGTCGGCGAAATCGAGCCGAACAGCGGACTTGGTGCCCTTGTCGAACGCTTTCGCGGGACACCGCACGCATCGACGCTTTCGACCATTGCTGGCGAACTCGTGGGTACGGACTACGATGAATCAGTGGTGGAAACCCTTTTCGACGACACGCTGCGCAAGCTGCATGCTGATCTGCTCGAACAGGAGATTCTTGCACTGACCAGGCGGGAAAGGGCGGAGGGGCTGTCCCCGCTGGAGCGCCACCGGCTTGCGGCATTGCTGCTCGAGAAGCGGAACCTTGGCCAGCTCGGCAGCACTAAGAAACTATAGTACAATCAGCAGTTTTCCAATCAATCCATATCTCGATTCAAGGAGTGCCATGGCCCGCGAAAAAGCCAAGGGTTCACGCAAGGACAACCCGAAAGGGCGCACCTCCAGAGCCAGGAAAAAAGTCGAGGCCGTAACCGCCAACAGTCCGGCCGCGGTGCAGCTCGACCCGGAAGTTCGCCGGACCCAGCTCAAGACGCTCATCACGCTTGGCAAGGAACGCGGTTATCTGACTTACGCCGAAATCAGCGACCACCTGCCTGACGACGTTGCCGATGCCGAGCAGATCGAAGGCATCATCGCCACGTTCAACAACATGGGGATCCAGGTCTTCGACGAAGCGCCGGCCGCCGAAGACCTGTTGATGTCCGACAACGTCCCTGCCTCGGTGGACGAGGATGTAGCCGAGGAGGAGGCGGAACAGGCCCTGTCGTCCGTGGACTCGGAGTTCGGGCGCACCACCGACCCGGTGCGCATGTACATGCGCGAGATGGGCACGGTCGAACTGCTGACGCGGGAGGGCGAGATCGAGATCGCCAAACGCATCGAGGAGGGCCTCAAGCACATGGTCCAGGCGATCTCCGCCTGCCCCACCACGATTGCGGAAATGCTCGACACGGCGGACAGGGTTGCGCGTGACGACATGCGCATCGACGAAGTCATAGACGGCCTGATCGATCCGAACGCGGCCGAATCCGAAGCCGAATCCGCAGCGAGCGAGAGTTCGGATGACGAGTCCGTATCGGGCATGGAAGGCTCGGACAATGACTCGGACAGCGACGGCGAGGACGACGACGAGGAGACCGCCGCGGACAGGGAAGCTGCAGCGAACGCCGCTACCCTGCTCAGGCTCAAGAACGACGCGATGGAGCGATTTGCGGTAATCCGGAATCTGTACGCAGGGAAGATGGTGGCGCTGGAGAAGAAGGGTTCTCGCGACAAGGCTTACCGCGAGCTCCAGCAGCGCATTTCCAACGAACTGCTGAACATCCGCTTCACCGCCAAGACCATTGAGCGGCTGTGCGATTCGGTACGCCACATGGTCGAGCAGGTCCGCGGCCATGAACGTCAGATTCTGCGCCTGTGCGTAGAACGCGCGGGCATGCCGCGCCAGCACTTCATCAAGGTCTTTCCGGGCAAGGAGATCGATCTCGACTGGCTCAAGGACGAGATTGCCGCCGGCAAGAATTACGCGGAAGGACTCATGCGCGTACACCCGGCCGTGCTCGAGGAGCAGCAGAAGCTCATCGACCTGCAGGACAGCATCGGCATCTCGCTCAAGGAGCTCAAGGACATCAACCGCCAGATGTCCACAGGCGAAGCCAAGATGCGCCGTGCCAAGCGCGAGATGACCGAGGCCAACCTGCGACTCGTGATCTCGATCGCGAAGAAGTACACCAACCGCGGCCTGCAGTTCC
>CAYOKH010000021.1:0-25556 GCA_964404505.1 uncultured Azoarcus sp. | reverse complement strand
GGTCACCGGCGCGCAGGCGAGCTGGAGTGGGACGCTCGTCGGTCAGCACACAGCGCGCCAGGAGCCGGGCGCCATCGACATCACCTGCGGAGGCTGAGCAATGATCGTCCGAAGCCTCGCTCTGGCGGCGCTGCAACTCCGCTTCGGGAAGATTGCGCTGTGCGACCAGCTTGCGCGCACGCTCCAGTTCGACGCGAGCAAGGCGCTCGGCGGCCTCGAGGCTGCGCAGCCGGGCCTGGTCGGTTTCGGAGTCGAGGATGAGGAGCTCAGCACCCGCATCGACACTGCTGCCGCTCTCGAAGCGGATCTCGCGCACGATGCCGCCGACCTCGGTGGTGAGCTGGGTTCGCTGGACCGCACTGAAGCTGCCGACTGCATCGAGCCGCTCGGTCCACACCGTCTCGTTTACTGCGGTCGCGGTGATCGCCGCGACCGGTTCGGGCATGTTGTCGAAGAAATCGGTCATCATCGCGCCGACGAAGGCCTTGAATCCGAACACCCCGCCGAATAGTATGCCGACTCCGAACAGCATCAGGATCATGCGTTTCATCGCTTACCTCCATGGGTCGACGACGGACGGGAGTCGAATACTTCGACACGGATGCGCGCGACCAACCGCTCGGTCCCGGCCTCGTCGGTCAGGTCGGCGAGCGGCCTCCAGCCCAGCCCGTTGAGATGGGTCTGTACCTGGCGCAGCAGCAGTCGATCGACGTCATGGATGGCGAGCGCTTCGAACAGTCCCTGGACCTGATTGAGCGCGTTCATACCCTCGCACACACTCCATGGGCCCAGCGCAAGTTCCATCGGCGAGAGCCCGCCGTCAGCGAGTTCCCCGCGCGCGAGTGCGTCGCGAACGATGCCGGTGACGATCTCTCCGACCGGCCCGCTGCATGCGAGTGCCAGTTCGCGTCTTGCCTCGGAGGTGTTCTCCCACACCGCCCGCGTGTGTACGTAGTGCACCAGTTTCATGTGGTCGGGATGCCGACGCGCGAAATCCAGATCACCGACGACGATCGCCACCATGCGCTCGCGCGGACTTCCGCCGCGCCAGCGCTCGACCTTGCGGAATACGTCGAGATGCGCCTCGACCTGACGCACGACCAGGGCAAGAAGCAGATCCTCCTTCGACGAGAAATGCTGATACAACGTACCGGTGGCGTAATCGCAGGCTTCTGCGAGACGCGCCATCTGCAGGTTGAGGAAGCCTTCGGCCGCGATGATGCCCTCGGCCACCTGCAGGAAGCGCTCTTCGCGCTCGTGGAATTCGCGCAGACGCCGTTCGCGTGTACCCAATGTCCGACTCCATCGAAATGCGGAGTCGAATTCTGAACTAGGTTCAGCATTCGTGCAAGGGTCGTTTCTCGAGCCAGATTCCCCCAATACCCGGCGAAACCCACATGCACGAATGTTCAGTGAGCGTACTGCCGGAGTGAGCGCCGGGACACCCCGACGACCGGACTTCAGGCGGCCGGGTCGCGCCCGGCAAGCCGGTATGCGAGAGCGGTGAGCGCCTCGTACGCCTCGCCCGAGGGGGCGTCCCAGCGTGCAAGCGCCTGCTGCTGCATCGCGATGACCTCGTGATCGCCGCGTGCTGCCGGGCCGGTCAGCGACGCGGCCGCTCCGCGGCTCAGGACATTATCGAGGGCCTTGCGTGCGAGCGGCGCCATCAGCCGGTCGGCAACCGCCTCCGGCACACCCGCCTCGAGATACGCCCTGCGTGCGGCGTCCATGATGACGACGAGAAAATTCGACGCAAACACCGATCCGGCATGGTAGATGGACTTGCTCGCCGCATTGACGGGAAAGGTCTCGCCGCCTATCGACGCGAACACTGCCCCGAGTTCCTGGCACAGGCTCGCATCGCCCTCGATCCCGCACAAAGTGCCGGGAAACTGACGCACGGCGACCTCAGGGTCTGCGAAGCCGAGCACCGGATGAACACTCGCGCAGCGTGCCCCACGGGCGGCAAGCGGCCCGAGGGCGAGCGACGGCGTAAACCCGCTCAAATGCAAAACGCCGTCATTCGCGCGCACCCGGCCCGAGTCCGCAAGCCGCGTCGCCGCCGCAGCGATCTCGCGGTCGGGCACACCGAGAAGCCACAGATCCGCGTGCCGCATGGCATCCACCGCGGCGACGGGATTGCCTCCGCCGATGAAGCGGCATGCGGCTTCGGCACTTTCCGCCGTGCGCGTAAGCACGTCCCCGATCTCGACCACCGCGTTGCATCGCCACAGGTGCGCCAACGTTCGTGCGGCCCTTCCGCAGCCAACGATGTTCAGCGTCTTCATCAGCGCCCGTTGCGCGCATGCTCGACTGCCCACACCGCGGCCTCCACGCGGGAGCGCAGGTTGAGCTTGCGCAGCACGTGCTTGACGTGCACCTTGACCGTGCCCTCCGCGATGTCGAGCTCCCGTGCAATAAGCTTGTTCGACAGGCCGCCCGCAATATGTTCCAGGATGCGCTGCTCCTGCTCGGTGAGTCCCGCCTCGGCGATGCTCTTGGGACGGGCATCGGTACGCAGGGCAGCAGCCAGGAGATGCGTCAGCGCATCCGACACCACAATGCGGCCGGCAGCCGCCGACTGCAGCGACTCGACCATTGCCTCCGGCTCCATGTCCTTGAGCAGATAACCGTCGGCGCCAGCCCTGAGCGCCGACACCAGGTCCTCGGCCGCATCCGAAACGGTGATCATGACCACACGCGTATCCAGATCGGCCTGCTTGATCAGACGCAGCACATCGAGCCCCGACATCTCCTTCATGTTGAGGTCGAGCAGCAGCAGGTCGGGCCGGTGCCTGAGCACGCAGGCGACCCCCTCCTTTCCGCCCGCGGCCTCGCCCACCAGGCGGAATCCGTTCACGGTGCGCAACAACTGAATGAGGCCCTTGCGGAACAGGGGATGGTCGTCGATGATGACCACGGACTGGGGCTTGTCGCTCATGTTGTACTGACCGCTGTTTCGTTGATGCTGACGTGAGCCGCTCTTTGCGGATTGAAACGTACGCACACGCGCGTTCCTCCGCCTGGCAGCGGGAAGACGGCGAGGGCTCCGCCCAGACCACGCGCGCGCTCGCCCATGATCGCGAGGCCGTAGTGATTGAAGCTCTGGCCCGATTTCGAGGCGATGCCCTTGCCGTCGTCATCGACGCTGACGGTGACCTCGCCCCGGGGGTCCGTCGCGAGGGCAACCGAGATGCGGGTTCCGCCGGAGTGACGCGTCGCGTTCGACAAGGCTTCGCGAATGATGTGCAGGACGTGGATTTCCTGGTTGGCACCGAGACTGACCTGACCGAGGCGGACATCGACGTCGATCGGGATGCCGCTGCGGCCCGAGAATTCTTCGACGGTAGCGTTCAGCAGGGCGGAGAAGTCGCCCTCCATCTTCAGGCGGAAACTCGAAAGCAGCTCGCGTAACTGCCGGTAGGCCGAGTTGATGCCTTCGCGCAGATCGTTGAGCACTTCGAGCGCCTGTTCGTGGCGGGCCGGATCGGCGACCACCGGGGTCAGCAGGCTTACCTGGATCTTCATGTACGAGAGCGATTGCGCGAGCGAATCGTGCAGCTCGCGTGCGATGATCGAGCGCTCCTCCTGTAGCGCGATCAGTCGCTCACGCTCGGTCTGGCGTGAAATGCCGAGCGCGATGCCCATGTGCCGCGACACCGCCTCGATCAGGGTGTTCTGCCACGCCAGCAGCCGTCGTCCCGGCGCCATGGAAAGGCGCAGCATGCCGTAAAGGTTCTCCGAATCACGCAGGGGCACCATCAACACGTCGGTGCCATTTTCGCGCCGGTAGCTCCACGGCGCTGCCCGGCCCGGGCAGTTCTGACATGGGCCGTCGGCGTCGTCGCCCGGGCGCGCGCAACCCGACATGCTCGAATGGAGGATCGTAGCCGGTCCGCCATGCTTGGACTGGACACAGGCAAAGCTGCCCTGCAATTCGAGCGTGCGCTCGATGTCCACGAGCGTTTCGGCATAGGACTGCGCGCTCGCCGGCGCATGGTACAGCCGTGTGATCAGATGGTAGAGCAGTTCCAGCGAGCGGTTGCTGCGCACGAGATCGGCGGTCTTCTCCTGAACGCGCCGTTCCAGGTCCAGATACGCGGAGGACAGTTCGGCGGCCATGGTGTTGAACGCCACGCTGACCTGTCCCAGCTCGTCTCGCCCGACATGGCCGCTCCGCGCCGAAAAATCGCGTCGCGCAATCCGGCCGGCCGCATCGCCCAGAGCCGCCAGCGGGAGGAACACCCGTCGGCGCAGCAGATATATCGCCGCCAGCACAACCGCGACAGTGAGCCCCAGTGCCACGGCGAGAATCGTGCGCAACTGCTGGATCTTCGCCTCGGCGTCGTGCTCGAGCACGAGCACGAGCGTGTTGATCTGCTCGACGAAGTCATCGACCTCGCCAAGCACCTGCTCATACAGCTGCGGTCGCGGGGCTTCACCGGAGGCCCGATCGGTCAGACCGAGGAGTCGCGGCTTCAGGTGCTCGTACCAGTTCGCGCCGACGCCGCGGTAGATCGCGGCTGCCACGCTGCTGTGCTCGCGGCGGATCACGTTGAGAAGGGCCGGGTGAACCAGGCTGCTCTCGAACTGCCAGATCGCCCTGTCGATCTCCGAGCTTCCGATCGAGCCGTCCAGAGTCTCGGCCACCACCAGCGCGCTGACGCGATGCGTGAGCCTGCGCAGGCTCCCGGCCACATTGATCGCACTGCCGCTGCCCTGTACGGTCTCCACCACCACGACCGACGTACTCATGCCGATGACGCTGATCAGCGTCACCGCAAAGAACGCCGCGACGAGCAAAAGCAGGATCGCCCTGCTTGCCACATAGCCGCGAAAAGCCTGCATCAACGAGCGTTTCATGCCGCGTCTCCCCATAGCCTGAGCATAAATAGGGATACCTCTTTATTCCCGGAAGCGCATCTGGCGAGCTTCCAGAACACGTCACTTGACCAAAATCAAAGATTTACGATCTACCACCCATACCTCCGAAGAGGTACTTATCCCATGCAGGGAGTGTCTAGACCCAATGGCTATTGTCCGATCAGATACTTACACTCGCTTCAGGGTGTTACGAATGGCTTTCAGGGAGCAATAGTCATCATGGTAGCGGGAACCCAGGACTTCATCGCAGAAACGCTTTCGAAATCGGAACCGTTCCGGTCGCTCGAACCGTCCATGCTGTCGGGCCTCGCCCAGGGCACGCGCGTCCGTCACTTCGACGCCGGGGAGATCGTCGTGCATCGGGGGGACCGGCCAGCCGGGATGTACCTGGTCGCACGGGGCGAGGTGAAACTTTACCTGATCTCGAATACCGGTGCGGAACGGATCCTGCGGCTCGCACGGACGGGCGACACCTTCTGCGAAGAGAGCATCAGTGGCGACATGCCGCAGACCCTGTGGGTCCAGGCAACCGCCGAGAGCCTGGTGCTGCATGTCACGGACCGCGCTCTCCAGAACGCGATGGCGTCGGACACGGCTCTCGCACGGACCATGATCCGCAGGATGTCCTCGCGCATCTGCGAACTCATCGCGAACATGGAGTTGTGCGAACAGCGCAACAGCGCGCAGCGCGTGGCCCATTACCTGGTGCACCACGCGGACCAGGCAAGTGACGCGATCGAGGTGAAACTGTCGTCGAACAAGCAGACGATCGCCTCGCAACTGAACATGACCCCGGAGAGCTTCTCGCGCGTACTCAATCGCTTCACGCGCGAAGGCTTCATCCTGTGCCGCGGGCGCAAGGCCATTCGGCTCACCGATCTTTCCGGCCTTCAGAGTCTGGCGGCGTAGGGGCTGGCAGCACCACGATCTTGCCGCGATTCGCATCGACGCTCAACCAGCGCTGAAATCGACGGCTTATGTCAAGGTCGAAGCGTCGTTGCGGAAGGCGGGCGCACAGATCGATGAACGCGTCCGGGCCGTCGACCGAACCCAGCAGGCACCAATGGTCGAATACATGCCAGGCCTCCGCTCCGGTGTGGGCGGAGTGCTCGCGTACGACCACCGGACCGTCCCAGGGCCACGCGCCGGGCCCTGCCGATGCGAGCCCGCCGAGCAGGCGCGCATCATGCTCTGCCAGGCTTTCCCTGCCCGCACACACGCCCGCGCAGCGCTTAGTCTGGTGTGCCATGCACGCTCCCTTGCCCCCGGGTTCCAGCCCCAGCCGACGCGGACAGAGACGGAATAGGCCGGCAAGCTGGGCAAGCAGGCTGTCGGCTTCCTTGCGCGTGCGGAACGTCCCGTGAATTCCGTCCCAGGTCGCGGGATCGGTGCCGTGCAGCGGAATCCGCTCGAGAATCGGCGGCCGCTTCCTGCCCGGAACAAGGCGCAGCCCGAAAACCTCCGCCCCGCCCTTTAGTACCGGTCTCGCGACCGGGGGGCGTTCCCTCAGCAGTTGCGCCTCGAGCAGACTGGCGCCCAGCTCACCCGCAGTCTCTCGCCATTCCACGCGCCGCACCTGGCTCGCAAGCTCGGCCTCTTTCCCCTTCAGCCTTGCCGACGAGAAATGCTCCGTGACCCGCGCACGCAGACTGATGCCCCTTCCGATGTGCAGCGGCACACGATTCTCACCGTACAGAAGGTACACACCGGGCCCGTCCGGAACGCCCTCCAGAACGCCATCGCGCAATCCGGGGGGGCGGGCCGGGAACTTCATCGCGCGCTCGCAGGCTCGCGCTACCGCTTCGGGCGGAAAGTTCGCAACGACCTTCTGCGCAAACTGCCACAAGACCTCGGCATCACCCATCGCACGATGGCGGGCGTCGCAGACGAATCCATGCCGTTCGATCAGCGCATCCAGACCATGCTTGTGATGCTCCGGATACAGGGCACGCGACAGCTTCACCGTGCACAGCACCGGTGCCTCGAACTCCTGGCCGATGCGGGCATACGCGTTACGGATGAAGCCGTAATCGAAACGCGCATTGTGGGCCACGAATACCGAGCCCTCGAGAAGCGCCCGCACGTGATCGGCCAGTTCGGCAAATGTCGGCGCATCGGCAACCATGGCATCGGTGATGCCGATGATGCGCTGGATCAGCGCGGGAATGCGACGGCCCGGATTGACCAGGCTCTGCCAGCACTCCACGATCTCGCCGCACTCGACCCGCATTACCGCGATCTCGGTGATGCGGTCCTCGACCGGGTTCGCGCCCGTGGTTTCGAGGTCGACGAGTACGAGGGAGTCTGGAAGGGACACGAACGGGCGCGACACCGAACTCCGGAAGCTCCAGGAACGGCTCTGTCCCTGCGCCTCCGGACTGGCCGCCTCAGTGATCGGGATCGTAATAATACGGTTTGACCGGCACCGCCGCCTTGCGGTAACGCGCCTGCTGGTCGAGGTCCTGGGGCTTGTCCCACCACAGGGCCCGCCCCTTCTTCTGCTCTTCGACTTCCTGCGGGTGCTGTTCCAGCCACTCGCGGATGAACTTCGTATGCTCCGATTCGTAGATCGCCATGTTCCATCCTCTCGCTGAACTGCGGATTGTACGGCCGGGCAGCGGTACCCGGCAATCGGACACGTAGCGGGTGGTTCGGCCCGGGCGTTTCGGGCATCCGCGCCACGCGCGTCACGAGGGGAAGGTCGATGACAGCGGAGTCCCGGAGGGTCATCGAGTATCCACTGTCGACCGGCTCGAAACCCGGTTACAGCACCAGGAATGCTGATCTATACTGGCGACAGTTCCGTTGCCCCGCAACTGTAACCCACAGATCAACTGACATCCGTAGCCCAGACCATGCAAAGCACGCATGCACCGCTCTATCAATCCCTGGCTGACGAATTGCGCGGTGCCATGAGCGACGGCAGACTGCTGGCCGGTGCACGCCTGCCCTCGGTGCGCGAAGCGGCGCGCAGCCGCGGGCTGAGCATCAACACGGTCTTGGCGGCCTACCGTCAGCTCGAGGCGGGCGGCCTCGTCGAAGCGCGTCCGCAATCCGGCTATTTCGTGCGCTCGCGCCTGCCTTCGCCACCAGCGCCGCGATTCTCGGCGCGACGGTGCAAGGCGCAATCTGCAGAGACAGCAGTACTTGACCGGATCGCCTCGGTCGTGGCGGCACAGGCATGTCCGGAAACCATAGACCTGTCACTGGCCTGCCCCAAGGGGGGTGATTTCTACCCGGGCGAACGCCTCAGCCGCCTCGTCGCCGAACAGGCGCGGCGCAAACCCGCATTGCTCACCGACTATTCCCTGCCCCCGGGCCCTCTGCGCCTGCGACGGGAGATCTGCCGTCATGCGCTCGATCTGGGCATGACGCTTGCGCCGGAAGACATCATCCTCACCAACGGATGCATGGAGGCGCTGCAGCTCGCGCTGCGTTGCGTGACCCGGCCGGGTGACACGATCGCGCTCGAATCCCCGACCTATTTCAACCTTATCCCGCTCGCAGACCGTCTCGGACTGCGCACCATCGAGGTACCGACCCACCCTGATCGCGGGATGTCGCTCGATGCACTGGAATTGCTCCTGTCCGAAAACCGCCTCCAGGCGATCGTGGCGATGCCGAACGTGCACAACCCGCTGGGCACCAGCATGCCCGTCGAGGCCAAGCAGCGCCTGGCCGAACTCGCCAACACCTACCGTGTCCCGGTGATCGAGGACGCGCTTTATGCCGAGCTCCAGTACGCGACGCCGCTGCAACCTGCGGCCAAGGCCTTCGATCGGGACGGATGGGTGATCGTGTGCGCCTCCTACACCAAGACCCTCGCCCCCGGCTTCCGCGTCGGCTGGATGGAGGCCGGGCGATTCCAGCGAGATATGGCCGATCTGAAGTTCTGCTCGTCGGTTTCGCAACCCGCCCTGCTCGGCGAAGTGCTCGGGGCGTTCCTCGAAAGCGGCGGCTATGCCCAGCATCTGCGCCGTCTGCGCCGCGCCTACGCCGGTCAGATCGACCGGCTGCGCGGCCTGATCGACAGTGCATTTCCGCAAGGCACCCGTGCCACTGAACCCACCGGAGGCTTCCTGGTGTGGGTGGAGCTGCCCGAGGGCTGCGACGCGAATCGCCTTTTCGATATCGCACTGAAGCAGGGAATAAGCATCACCCCGGGCAACCTCTATTCTCCGTCCGGACGGTATACGCGCCATGTCCGCCTGTCCGCTTGCCATCCGTTCTCCGATCGCCACATCCACGCGCTGGTGTCGCTGGGCGAGCTCGCGAACGGGCAGCTTCATGAATGAATTCGGCGGCTGCGCACGAGTGTCTGGGCCGTGTCGCGGGCACCGCCGTTGCGCCTGCGCGCGGGCCCGGGTCGGCAGTACTCAGCCGGGGCTGTGGTGCCCGGAATCGGCACCGTGCGGCATCTGCCCGCACAGACTGCCGAGGATGTTTTCGATCTCGGTGCGCGGCAGCTCGCGCACGATGAACACCAGCCGGCTGCGGCGGTCGTCATAGGGCGGCTTGTCGGGCCACGCCGGCAGGCTGGAAGGCGGGTAGGCGACGTGTCGCACGCACTGGATCACCCTCGGCAGGGGATCGCCGGCCACATTGAGCAGGCCCTTCACGCGCAGGATTCGCTCGCCGTAGGCCTGAAGGATGAGGCCCAGCCCGTCGCTGAAGCCGAGCCAGTCGAGCGGCTCATCGAAAATCAGCACATGACTCCCGATCCGGTCATCGTGGCGTGCGGGTGTATGAGCGGCGCCGCCGCGTGCGCCTGCATCGGGCTTGCGCCAGGCCGTGGGGCCTGTGCGCGGTGACGCACCGCCTGTCTGGGCGCGCGCGGTTTCCTCCCCGAGCCATCGGACGACATCCGGCATCTTGCCGGCAGCGTCGTACAAGCCGCAGCCCGAGATCGCTCCGGGGGGCGGCATGCCGCCGAACACCTCGATCTGCTGCGCCCCCGGATTGAGCGTGGCCAGACGCTCGCCCAGCGCAACACGCTGCGCAGCCGAGGCCAGGTCGCACTTGGTGATGAGCAGTCGGTCGGCCATCGCTACCTGCCGCAGGGCCTCGCGATGCTCGTTCAGCTGGAATTCCGCATGCGTTGCATCCACCGCTGTGATCACCCCGTCGCACCGAAATCGCTCGGCGATGAACGGATCTTCCATCAGCGTGTGGATGACCGGCGCAGGGTCCGCCAGCCCTGTGGTTTCGATGAGCACACGGGAAACCGGCGCAAGCTCCCCGCGCACCGCTCGCTGGAAGAGTTCCTTGAGCGCCCTCACCAGATCGCCCCGAACGGTGCAGCAGATGCAGCCCGAATCGAGCACTACCAGCGTTTCGTCGATCTTCTCCACCAGATGGTGATCGACCGCGACTTCGCCGAACTCGTTGATGAGCACGGCCGTTCCGGCCATCTCCGGCTGGCTGAGGACGTGATTGAGCAGTGTCGTCTTTCCGGCCCCGAGAAAACCGGTGAGGACGATCACCGGCACGCGCCGGTCCCCGTTCGGGGTGATGATGGATTCGCGCATCGGCCAGACCTTGCCCGGTCAGCTCCGCTGGACCCGTTCAAGGGCCTCGTGACGCTCCTGTGCCTCGATCGAGAGAGTCGCGGTGGGACGGGCAAGCAGGCGCCCGACCCCGATCGGATCGCCGGTTTCCTCGCACCAGCCGTAGCTTCCGTCGGCAATGCGGGCCAGCGCTTCGTCGATCTTCTTCATCAGCTTGCGCTCGCGGTCGCGCACGCGCAATTCCAGCGCATATTCCTCCTCGACCGTCGCGCGGTCGGTCCAGTCGGGCATGGCTTCATTGTCCTGCAAATGCATCGTGGTCGCTCGGGCCGCATCCAGCAGGGACCGCTTCTCGGCCAGCAGGAGTTGCCGGAAGGACGCGAGCTGCGCCTCGGACATGTAGTCCGCTTCCGGTGCGGACAGCAGTTCCGCCTTGGTCAAGGTCGTCGGTACTGCCGTGTTGACTGCACTCATATGGCTTCCTCCGCGGGATGCACGTGACGGCCGGCACGATACACGAAACCGGGGTCCGTGTCGGCTGTCATTGCCGGAATCGATCACCGTTCCCACTCGCCATCGCCGGAAGGACCCCGAACCGGGCTGGGCGATGCGTTGCGGGCGATCGCCGCGGAAGCACCGCCGGGCCCGGTGCAGGCGCCCCGGATAGGGATTATCATGCACGTGTTCGCCTGTCTCCGCAGACCGGACATTCGCACTTGCAGCACTGCCTTCATCACCCAAGGATCAGGGCCCTCCGGCGACCCCGAAACCATGCCAGAAGCAGCAAAATCCGTACCCTCGGAAGAACAGGCGTTTCTTGACGAGGCGGCCACCCACTGTCGCCAGCGGGGGGGCAGCCTGACTCCGATCCGGCGCGAGGTGCTCGCCTTGCTGCGCCGCCAGGCGGGAGGGCTCAAGGCCTACGACCTGCTCGACCGGGTCAAGGTTGCGCATCCGTCGGCATCCCCGCCCACGGTCTACCGGGCCTTGGATTTTCTGATAGAGCAGGGTCTGGCGCACAAGATCGGACGCACCAACCAGTTCGTCGCGTGCAACCACGATTGCCATGACGAAGCCGGCCTGTTCCTGGTATGTCCGCGCTGTGGCCGGGTTACCGAACTGCGCGACGAGACGGCACTGGCGGCATTGTCCACCACCCTCGAGTCGGCAGGCCACACGCTGGCAGGCCCCGAGATCGAGATCAGCGCCATGTGCCGCATGTGTTCGCAAGGGGCGCGGCTGGTCGATCGCTGAAGCACGAAGGGCGGCTGGCCCGATGGCAAGGTCCCGCTGGAGACCGCTCCGCCTTCGGCCGGGTCGGCCGCAGCCAGTGTCCCGCGGTGACGTTCGACGATGCTGCGAACCCCTTCGGCCAGCGACATTTCATGCATCGTCGGGCGTCTGCAGCACCACCTCGAAGTCGACACCGGGATCGAGCGCCAGCGCCAGAGCCCTGAGGCGCAACAGCGCCGCCTCGAGCGACGGCGCAGTGCACCCCGCGGCTTCGCGCACGAAAGCACCCTCAGGGTGAAAGTTCCAGTGCGTGGGCGCTATGATGGCGTAGTCGGCAATCCGCCCGTCCTCGATTCGGACCGCATGCAGCAGCACACCTCGCGCCGTTTCGACACAGGCGATCCCCGAGCCTTCGCCGATCGGCCCGGCGTCGATCAGGCGCGACATGTCGTTCGCGAGCGGATGGCGCAGCCGGCTGGCACAGTCCGCCAGATCGATCGCGCGCGCGAGCAGACGCCCCGCGATACGGTGGCCGCGCGCCAGCAGCGTGTGCACCAGGAGCGATTCGGCATGGCGCGCCAAGGCTCCGGTCTCGTGCGCACGGCCGCCGATTACGGGCGCCGCACAGAACTGCTCCGAGGGCACGCCGCCGAGCGCATGCGCCCACTCCGACGCGGACAGCTCCGGAAGCAGCGGCACCGCATCCTTCTCGGCAGTCGATGAGCCCATTTCGATCAGATCGGCGAGTGCCTCGCCGATGGTGCCGCCACTGCGCGCGCGCTCGACGAACTCGGCCAGTCCCTGGGGTTCCCGAATCGCGCGGAAGAATCCCCCCAGCAACTCGACCGCGATGAGGTCAAGCAGATCCCCGCCCAGTTCATAGGCCGCCCGCGAGTCGCTCGCACGGGAGAGACGGCGATGCAGATTGGCAAAACGCTCGCGGCGCGACGCATGGCCGAACAGCGCGGGCCAGTCGAGCATCAGTCGGCACAGATGCTCCTGTGCCATTTCGGCGGCAATCGCGCGTTCCTCGGCCCAGTCCTCGCCGCGCTCGATTCCGGCAGCCCCTGCCGCGACGCACGCGGCCCTGGCGGCATGCTCCTGAGCATGCGGGCACACGCCGAACAGCGCGGGAACAGCCTGGAGCGCGTCGTCGACGCTGCGTCCGACAAGAACCCTGGCGCCCTGCGGACGCGCATTGTGCACAGCGACCGAACTCACGCGCTCGCCGTTCCAGCGTGCCTCGAGACGCAATGTCATTGCAGTGTCCATCCGTCTCCGCCTCCCTGCCACGGGCGAATCCGCACCGCACGACTCACCACCCGCCCCCCGTCCATGTCGACTGGCCCGGCCCGATGCTCCGGAGATTCTCGTGAGCGATCGGTGTTCAATCCCGCCCGCGGGCGGGATCAGCCCACACGACCGTCACTGCGTGCCCGCCCGATGCGCATCACCTCGGGCACGCGGCGCACCGCGCGCATGACCGAGGCAAGGTGCATGCGGTCGCGGACCTGAATGGTCAGGTTCAGCGCCGTGTATATGCCCTGTTCATTGTCCATCGTCACGTTCTGGATGTTGCAGTCCTCATCCGAGATCGCGCTCGCGACCCGCGCGAGAACACCGCGCGCCTCCTTGGTGAGGATCCGGACCGTGACGTCGAACATGCGGTCCTGGCCAGGTTCCCATTCGACATCCACCCAGCGGCCGCGGTCACCGCGCAGCTTGGCCACCGACGTGCAATCATGGCGATGCACCTCTAGCCCCCGGCCCTTGCGGATGATGCCGATGATGGGATCACCCGGGATCGGCTGGCAGCAGTGTCCGAGCTGTATCGCGATGCCTTCGCTGCCGCTGATGTGGATCGCGCCGGCAGGCTTGGGCTTGACCACGTCCGGCCGCCCCGATTCCTGGTCCTGGGCCTGCGACAGACGCCGCGCGACGATGACCGGAAGACGCTTGCCCAATCCGATGTCGGAGAAGATCTCCTTCTTGCTCCGCACCCTGCGGTCGCGCAGGAAGCGGTCCCAGGCAAAGGCACTGATCTGGCCCAGCGTCAGGCCGTGGGGACGCAGAGCCTGATTGAGCAGTCGCTCGCCCAGCGTCACCGATTCCTCGTGCTGGGCGTTCTTGAGGAAGTGGCGAATCTGCGCCCGTGCCTTGCCCGTGCGCACGTAGGATAGCCAGGCCGGATTGGGATTCGCGTGCGCCGCGCTGATGATCTCGACCTGGTCACCGTTCTGCAACTCGGTACGCAGCGGCATGAGGTCACCATTCACACGGCACGCAACGCAGCGATTGCCGATGTCGGTATGCACGGCGTACGCGAAGTCCACCGGGGTCGAGCCGCGCGGCAGCGAGAGGATCTTGCCCTGCGGGGTGAACACATAAACTTCTCCGGGGAACAGGTCGACCTTCACGTGTTCGAGGAACTCGGTCGCCTCCCCCGATGTGGATTGCAGTTCGAGCAACGACTGCAGCCACGAGTGCGTCCGCTGCTGCAGTTCGGTAAGCGTCCTCTCGTCATCCTTGTAGAGCCAGTGCGAAGCCACCCCGCTATCGGCGATGTGGTGCATTTCGGCGGTGCGCACCTGAATCTCGACCGGCGTGCCGAACGGCCCGATCAGCGTCGTATGCAGGGACTGGTAGCCGTTTGCCTTCGGGATCGCGATGTAGTCCTTGAACTTGCCGGGAACCGGTTTGTACATCGAGTGCAGCGCGCCGATCGCAAGGTAGCAGTTCGGTACGTCGCGTACGATCACGCGAAAACCGTATATGTCGAGCACCTGGGAGAACGACAGCCGCTTTTCGAGCATCTTGCGGTAGATCGAAAACAGGTGCTTCTCGCGTCCGTGGACCTCCGCGGAAATGCCCCACTGCGGCAAGCGCTCCTCGATCGCCTTGAGCACCTTTCCCACCACTTCGCGGCGATTGCCGCGAGCGGCCCTGATCGCACGCGACAGCGCACGATAGCGCATCGGGAACTTGTGCTCGAACGAGAGCTCCTGAAGCTCGCGATAAAGCGTGTTCAGACCCAGTCGATTCGCTATGGGCGCGTAGATATCGAGCGTCTCGGTTGCAATCCGGCGGCGCTTGGCCGGTCGCACGCAGTCGAGCGTGCGCATGTTGTGCAGCCGATCGGCGAGCTTGATCAGGATGACCCGCAGATCGGTGGCCATCGCCAGCAGCATCTTGCGAAAGTTTTCCGCCTGGGCCTCTTCCTGGGACCGAAACTCGATCTTGTCGAGCTTGGACAGACCGTCCACCAGCTCCGCGGCGATCTTGCCGAAGCGCTCGGCAATCTCCTGCTTGGAGATGTGAGTGTCCTCCATCACGTCGTGAAGGAGGGCCGCAATCAGCGCCTGGGGGTCCAGACGCCAGTCGGCGATGATGTCGGCGACCGCTACCGGATGGGAGATGTAGGGTTCGCCGCTGATGCGAAACTGGCCGTCATGCGCGCGCGCCGAAAAATGGTACGCCGCCTCGATGCGCCCGACGTCCTCAGGGCGCATGTAGCTATCGAGTTTGGCTTTCAGCCGGGCGAAATCGAGCGCAAGGACGCTGGACAGGGGCGGGGCGAAAGACTCATGCGACGAAGGCGCGGCGGCGGGGGCCTCCATGTCATCTGCTCCCGCCCAACCCCGGTCACGCCTGACCGCGATTCAGGACTTCAAGCCCAACCTTCCCCTCGGCGATTTCACGCAGTGCGATCACCGTCGGCTTTTCCTTGCCGTGCTTCTCCACGTCGATCAGCGGCGTCGAGCCGATCGTGATCTGGCGCGCACGATAGGTCGCCGCCAGCGTTAGCTGGAAGCGGTTGGGGATTCGTTGGAGACAGTCTTCGACCGTGATTCTCGCCATGATTCAGTCCTGTTCAAGAAAATCGAAATATTGCAGGTGCCGCGCATACTGCTTCGCATAGCGCAGCCTGGAGGCGCGCACGACGGCCACAAGGTCGTCGATGGCATCGTGCAACTCCTTGTTCAGTATAACGTAGTCGAACTCGCCGACGTGCCGCATCTCTCCGCGCGCTCCAAGCAGCCTGCGTGCGACCACCTCGTCGCTGTCCGTCCCGCGGCTGCGCAGGCGCTCTTCAAGCACATCCAGCGAAGGCGGCAGGATGAAGACCCCGACCGCCTCGGTGAAGGCCTTTCGCACCTGCTGCGCGCCCTGCCAGTCGATCTCCAGCACGACGTCATGCCCGGCCGCGATCTGCTCCCTCAACCAGGCTCTGGAAGTGGCGTAATAATTACCGTGGACCTCCGCCCACTCAAGGAATTCCCCGCGGTCGCGCAAACCCCGGAAAGTGCCCACGTCGACGAAGCGGTACTCGCGCCCGTCCTGCTCCCCCGGGCGCGGGCCGCGCGTCGTATACGAAACCGACAGTTTGACCAGCGGGTCGCGCTCGAGCAGGCCGCGTACCAGCGTAGTCTTGCCGGCGCCGGAAGGCGCCGTGATGATGGTCAGTGTTCCGGACATGCAGTTCTCCATGGGCCTCGCAGCGCAGCCGGCCGTCCTTACTCGACGTTCTGTACCTGTTCGCGCATCTGCTCGATCAGCACCTTCATCTCCATCGCGATACCCGAGACGTCCGCCGCGGCGGATTTCGACGCCAGGGTGTTGGCTTCGCGGTTGAGTTCCTGCATCAGGAAATCGAGCCGCTTGCCCGCCGCACCACCCTTGTCGATGACGCGGACCGTTTCCTCGATGTGGGCGCTCAGGCGGTTCAATTCCTCGGCCACGTCAATGCGCTGGGCGAACACGGCCACCTCCTGCCGGATGCGATCCTCGTCAAGCGCAGATGCCGCGTCACGCAGTCGCACACCGAGCCTGTCCTGGTACTCGGCCACGATCTCCGGCATCCGCGGCTGCACCAGGGCGACCAGGTCGCGCATGCGCTGCAGGCGCTCGCGCAGCATTGCCGCCAGCTTTTCCCCCTCGCGCGCGCGCGTTGCGATCAGGTCATCGACCGCGCGTGCGACCAGATCGGAGATGGCGGGCTGAAGCTGATCGAAACTCATGCCGTCATCGGCGAGCATGCCGGGCCAGCGCAGCACCTCGCCCACGCTCAGGCCATTGGCATCGGGAAGGCGCTCGCGTATGCTCGCCTCGGCCGCGCGGAGCTGTTCGAGCAGTCCCGCATTGAGCGCAAGGCTGCGCACGGCCGCGCTGTTGGTCTGGAGATTCAGGCGACATTCCACCTTTCCACGCGCCAGGCGCGCCGACAGGCGCTCCCGAATCATCGGCTCGGTCTGGCGCAGTTCGTCGGCGATGCGGAAGAACAGATCGAGGTAGCGTGAATTGACGCTGCGGAGCTCCAGATGCAGGCTCACGCTTCCCAGGTCGCGAGCCTGGACGGCGAAACCGGTCATGCTGTGGATCATGAGTGGTGACCTCCGGGAACCCGCCGCAATCCTTTACACTGCAGATCCCGCACAAGAGAATGACGAGCGGTCTGCATCGCAGACCCGTGAGAACAGAAGAATCTTAGCCCTCGCCCTGATGCCGCCTCAAGCGAACAGCCCCCTGCCGTCCGGTTTCCAGCTCGACCAGTACCGGATCGAGCGTCAATTGTCGCTTGGCGGGTTCTCCATCGTCTACCTCGCCTCCGACGAAGAGGGTACGCCGGTCGCAATCAAGGAGTACCTGCCCAACTCGCTCGCCCTGCGCAGGGAAGGCCTGATCTCCCCCCAGGTGCCGACCGAAAACCAGCCGGCATTCCGTTACGGGATGAAATGCTTCTTCGAGGAGGGGCGCTCGCTGGCCAAACTCATGCATCCCAATGTGGTCAGGGTACTCAATTTCTTCCGTGCGAACGGCACCGTGTACATGGTCATGCAGTTCGAAAAGGGCAGCACGCTCAACGAGTATATTCACAGGCACCGCGGCGAGATCCGCGAACGCTTCATCCGTGCGGTGTTCACGCGCATGCTCAACGGACTGCGCGAGGTGCACGCCCACAAGCTGCTGCATCTGGACATCAAGCCTTCGAACATCTACCTGCGCACCGACGGCACGCCCGTGCTGCTCGACTTCGGTGCCGCCCGGCAGACCCTGATGACCGATCAGCCGATGCTCAAGCCGATGTATACACCGGGCTTCGCGTCTCCGGAACAATACAGCAATCGCGAGGCGCTGGGCCCCTGGAGCGACATCTACAGCGTCGGCGCCAGCCTGTACGCGTGCGTGGTCGGCTCGGCTCCACCGCGATCGGACGAGCGCAGCAAGGCCGACACTTACGTGCCCGTAACCAGGAGCCATGGGGCACGCTACTCGGAACAGCTGCTGCAGACGATCGAGTGGTGCCTGAAGCTCGACCCGCTGCAACGCCCGCAGAGCGTTTATTCGTTGCAGAAGGCCCTGATGCGCAAGGAGGCGGGCGAAACCATGCCTGCCACCTGGTTCACCGACATCGGTGCCCGCCTGAAATCCTTCATCGGACGCTCCTGAGGTCACGATCTTGAAATTCACGATATTCCAGGAAAGCCGTATCGGCCAGCGCAAGGCCAACCAGGACCGCACTGCATACTGCTACTCGCGCGACGCACTTCTGATGGTCATCGCCGACGGCATGGGCGGACATCTGCACGGGGAGATTGCGGCGCAGATCGCAGTGCAGTTCATCACACAGGCATTCCAGCGCCACGCACGGCCGACCTTGGCCGACCCGGTGTTCTTCCTGTCGCGCGCGCTGACCAACGCGCACAACGCGATCCTGGATTACGCTTGCGACAAGAACCTTCCGGAAGCGCCGCGTACCACGGTCGTGGCCTGCGTGGTCCAGGAGGGGTACGCATACTGGGCGCACGCCGGCGACTCCCGCCTCTATCTGTTGCGACACGGACGCATCGCGCTCCAGACGCGCGACCATTCGCGGGTGCAATTGATGCTGGATCAGGGTCTGCTCGACGCGGAAGAAGCCGCTCAGCACCCGAGCCGGAATCGCATATACAGCTGCCTGGGAGGGAGTCACCCGCCCCAGATCGAATTCTCCAAGCGCTTCGCGCTGCGCGACGGCGATATCGTGGCGCTGTGCACCGACGGGCTGTGGGGTCCGCTCGGCGACCAGGGCGTGCTGCTCGGACTGCATGGCCAGAACGTCATGGAGGCGGTTCCGAAAATGCTCGATCGCGCCGAAGCGCTGGCAGGCACCACCTGCGACAATCTCTCCATGATCGCGATGTGCTGGCAGGACGAAGTCGGTGCCTACCATCCGGATGCCATCTCGACCCGCACCATGGATGCCGACAAGTTCACCACCAAGCTGGAAAGTTTCGAGAACACGCGCTCTCCGGTCAGCGATTTCGATCTCACCGAGGACGAGATCGAAAGGGCCATAGCGGAGATAAACGCAGCCATACACAAGTTCAGCAAATAGGATCCGCATGCGACATGGCAACAGGCAAGCCGGGCAGTTGCGCCCGGTCAGCATCCGACGCGGCTTCACCCGCCATGCGGAAGGGTCGGTGCTCGTCGGCTTCGGCGATACGCAGGTGCTATGCACCGCCAGCGTGGAAGAGTCGGTGCCGCCTTTCCTGCGCGGCAAGGGCCAAGGGTGGCTCACCGCAGAGTACGGCATGCTGCCCCGCTCCACCCACACCCGCAGCGCGCGCGAGGCTGCGCGCGGCAAGCAGAGCGGGCGGACCCTGGAGATCCAGCGCCTGATCGGGCGCAGCCTGCGCGCGGTGCTCGATCTGGGCGAACTCGGCGAACGCCAGATCATCGTCGACTGCGACGTGTTGCAGGCGGACGGCGGGACGCGCACCGCATCGATCACCGGCGCCTGCGTGGCGGTCCATGACGCGCTTGAAGGCCTCGTTGCCTCCGGCCAGCTCGCCAGGTACCCGATGCGCGAATTCGTCGCCGCGGTATCGGTCGGGATCGTGGACGGGGTTCCCGTGCTCGACCTCGACTACGAGGAAGATGCGTCCTGCGATACGGACATGAACGTGGTCATGACCGCCGCAGGCGCCTTCATCGAGATTCAGGGCACGGCCGAGGGCACGCCCTTCGATCGCGCCGAACTCGACGCCCTGCTCGCCCTTGCAGAACAAGGCATCCGCGAGCTGGTCCAATTGCAGCGAACCGCTCTCGCGCAGCCAATGGAGTAAGTCGATGATCATCGAACGCCTCGTCCTTGCCAGCAACAACGCCAGGAAGGCCTCCGAACTCGCCGCGCTGCTCGCGCCACTCGGTATCGAGGTCCTGCCCCAGTCGGCCTTCGATGTGCCCGAAGCCGAGGAGCCGCATTCGAGCTTCATCGAGAACGCGATCGCCAAGGCACGCAATGCCGCGGTACACTCCGGACTGCCCGCTATTGCCGACGATTCGGGCCTGTGTGTTGCGGCACTGGGAGGCGCTCCGGGCGTGCATTCGGCACGATTCGCCGGGGAGCCGCGCTCCGATGCGCGCAACAATGCGCTGCTGATCGAGCGTCTGGACGGCATCCAGGACCGGAGTGCGTTCTTCTACTGTGCCGTCGCCCTGGTGCGCCATGCGGACGATCCCTGCCCCCTGATCGCCGATGGCGAGTGGCATGGACAGATTCTCGTCGCCCCGAGGGGAGAGAACGGGTTCGGCTACGATCCGCTGTTCTACCTGCCCGACATGGAGCAGACGGCAGCCGAACTGGAATCCCAGCTGAAGAACACCCTCAGCCACCGCGGCGCGGCAATGCGCCACTTGCTCGCGCGCCTTCGGCCCTTCCGGCCGTGACCGAACGCAGGGTCATCACGCTCACGCCCCGACCGGGGCCGGCGCCGGCTCCCGACCGGCTCCACCTGGACACCCCACCGCCGCTCGCGCTCTACGTGCATTACCCGTGGTGCGTGCGCAAGTGCCCCTACTGTGACTTCAATTCCCACACGCTGCGCAATGACGTCCCGCTTGAGCGCGCCTACGTCGATGCCCTCGTCGCCGATATCGAGACGGCCCTGCCTCAGGTGTGGGGGCGTCGGATACATTCTGTTTTCATCGGCGGCGGAACGCCGAGCCTGATGGCCACGGAATCGCTCGACCGCCTGCTCACTGCCATCCGCACCCTTCTTCCGCTCGACCCGCTCGCTGAAATCACGCTCGAGGCAAACCCCGGCACGGTCGAGGCGCAACGCTTTCGCGATTATCGCGCTGCAGGCGTCAATCGCCTGTCGATCGGTGTCCAGAGCTTCAGCGATGCCCACCTCGCCAGGCTGGGGCGCATCCACGATGGCCGCGATGCCCATGCCGCGGTGGAGGCCGGGCTTGACGCGTTCGAACGCGTCAATCTCGACCTGATGTATGCATTGCCCGAACAGACACCGGCCCAGGCGCTCGAAGACCTGGAGTGTGCGCTCGACCATGGCGTCGGCCATCTCTCCTGCTATCACCTCACGCTGGAGCCGAACACGCCGTTTCACCGCAGTCCGCCGCCGCTTCCGGATGCCGACACCGCGTCCGACATGCAGGACGCAATCGAGACGCGGCTTGCACAGGCCGGTTACGGCCACTACGAGACCGCCGCCTTCGCAAGACCGGGGAACGAATGCCGGCACAATCTCAACTACTGGACCTTCGGAGACTATCTTGGCATCGGCGCGGGCGCGCACGGCAAGCTCTCGAGCCATGAAGGGATCGTGCGCGAGATGCGCCACAGGCATCCGGCACGCTACGTGGAAGCGGCAAGACTTCGCGATTTCGTCCAGGAACGGCGCGAGGTGGACGTGGCCGACCTGCCCTTCGAGTTCATGATGAACGCGCTGCGGCTGACCGAAGGCGTGCCATGCGGACTGTTCGGGGCGCACACCGGAATTGCGCCCGGGGCCATCGAGGCCGAACTGGCCGAGGCACGCCGGCGCGGCCTGCTCGACGCCGATCCGCGATTCATGCGTCCCAGCCAATTGGGGCGGCGCTTCCTCAACGATCTTCTGGGCATCTTCCTGCGCAGCAACTGAGCCACCCCGGCGCGGGCCTCAGGGCCCCTGGCACAGACAGTGGGCGTACACGTGTTGCGGATCGTTCCACTGCAGCAGTGACTCCGCCTCCCGCCGCAGGGACCGCAGCACATGGGCCAGCGACGAACCCGCCGGTGCGTTGTCCTCGCGCAGCCCCACGCCGGTCAGATCCGAGAGCCGTCCGAGCAGAAAATCGCGCGGCGACAAGCGCGCTTCCGGCCACACGATCTCGTAGCGTGTCAGTCCGGCACGTTCGGCCGCGGCGGCAATCGCCCCATCGAGGCTGCCGAGCCGGTCGACAAGGCCGAGCTTGCTTGCGGCCTGCCCCGTCCACACCCTTCCCTGGGCGACCAGCTCCACTTCCGCCGCACTCATGCCGCGACCCTTTGCGACCGTGTCGATGAAACGCCTGTATCCGTGCTCGATGGCAATCTGCATCGCTTCCGCAGCCAGCGGCTCGAGCGGACGGCGCGGATCGAAGGCGCCCGCCAGCGGACTCGTGGCCACGCCGTCGACAGTAATGCCGAGACGCGCGAGAGGCTCGGAAAACTCCGGAAAAATCGCGAAAATCCCGATCGATCCGGTGAGCGTGGCCGGATGCGCCCAGATCTCGTCCGCAGCGGCCGCGATCCAGTATCCGCCCGACGCCGCGGTCGAGCTCATCGAAGCCACCACGGGCTTGCCCGACGCACGCGTGACCTCGAGTTCGCGCCGGATCAGTTCGGACGCCCATGCACTGCCGCCCGGACTGTCTATCCGCAGCACGAGTGCACGGACTCTTTCGTCCTCGCGCATCTCGCGAATCAGGCGCGCAAGCGTATCTCCGCCCACGGAACCGGGCGTCGCCGTCCCGTCCATGATCGACCCCTGGGCGACCAGTACCGCAACCTGCTCGGTCTCACCGGGCCTCTCGGAGCGGATCGCCGCCAGGTAGCGCGCGACGCTCACGCCACGAAAATCCTCCCCGTCATCGCCGGCGCCGAAGTGCTCCCTGAGCACACTGCGCCATTCGTCACGCGTGCTGAAGCGATCGATCAGTCCGGCCCGGCGCGCGGCCTCGGCCGCGTCACCCGCACTCGCGCTCAGCGCCGCACCGTAATCCATGATGTAATCGTCGAGCGCGGCAGGTTCGATGCCGCGGCTTGCGGCAATGTCCTCGCGAAACATGTTCCACAGGCCGTCGAGCAGATCGCGCGTACTGTCCCGGTCTTGCTCGGACATGTTGCTGCGGGTGAACGGCTCGCTGAAGGACTTGTACTCGCCGACGCGGAATACATGCACCTTCACGCCGAGCGAATCGAGCGCGTTCCTGAAGTAGCTCGAATAGCTCGCAAGTCCGGGCAGAAGCACGAAACCGTCTGTCGACAGGTGCACTTCATCCGCAACGCTTGCGAGATAGTACTGGCCCTGGCTGAAGCGCTCGCCGCGAGCGATCACCGGCTTGCCGCTGCCCTTGAAGGTCTCGATCGCCGCACGCAACTCCGAGAGCTTGGAGATGCCGCTCGGGGTCAAGCCGTCCGTTTCGATGACCAGACCGGTGATGCGCGCATCGTCGCGCGCGGCGTCGAGGGCTTCGATCAGATTGCGCAACGCCGTCTGGGACACCCGCGCACCTCCGGGGCGCAGGAGGTCGAGCGGCTCCTCGAGCCGGGCCTGCTCCACCAGCGCTCCGGACGGCTTGAGCACGAGCGCGGCCGCATCCGGCAACCCGGGCGCAGGACGCCAGATCAGCGCGATCACGATGCCGACGAGAAGCAGGAACAGCAGATTGAAGAACGCGCGCCGCAACGCGTCCAGCCAGCGCCAGACATAGTGGAACAAACGTCCGACGAATCGAAACAGATCCCTGATCATTGCCACTTTCTCCGTTGGGGTCGCCGGTACGATCCGGCATGCCGACGACGATTCCGCACGCGCCCGTCGCGACTCAGGCGCGGCGGCGGAACACCAGGTCCCACACACCGTGGCCCAGTTTCAGCCCGCGGCTCTCGAACTTGGTCAGCGGCCGATAATCCGGGCGAGGTGCAAAATCGTCTGCAGTATTCTCCAGCATCGGTTCGCCCGAAAGCACTTCGAGCATCCACTCGGCGTACTCCTGCCAGTCGGTGGCGCAGTGGAGATACCCTCCCGGCGCAAGGCGTGAGGCCACCAGTGCGGCGAATTCGGGCTGGACGATGCGGCGCTTGTGGTGGCGCTTCTTGTGCCACGGGTCGGGGAAGAACACATGCACCCCCGCAAGCGCACCCTCGGGAATCATGTCCCGCAGCACCTCGACCGCATCGTGCCGGATGATGCGCAGATTGCCCAGTCCGCCCGCGGCGACGAGTTTGCACAGATTGCCGACGCCGGGAGCGTGCACCTCGATCCCCAGGTGGTCCACGCCCGGTTCGGCTTTCGCGATGCGGGCGGTCGTCTCGCCCATGCCGCAACCGATCTCGACGACCTTGGGTGCGAAACGCCCGAAGACGGCATCGAGATCCACTTGCGTCACCCGATAGGGGATGCCGATCTTCGGCATCATGTCCTCCAGGTAGCGCTGCTGTGCGGGCGACATCCTTCCCTGTCGCAGCACGAAGCTGCGGATCGAGCGACTTGAAAAGCGGCCTTCGGGGTCGCCCTCGGCGCACCCCTGCCGCAGTTCTGCGGCCTTTCCGGGCATCGCTTCCTCGTCTGTTCCGATCATGTGGCGCGTGGTGCCCGATCAGGAACCGATCAGGCCGCCCGTCGGTGAACTCGGATCGGCACTGTAGTACTTGCGCGGCATGCGGCCGGCGCGAAAGGCCTCGCGCCCGGCTTCGACTGCCTTCTTCATCGCACTGGCCATGAGCACGGGATTTCCCGCATTGGCGATCGCGGTGTTCATCAGCACGCCGTCGCAACCCAGCTCCATCGCAATCGCCGCATCCGACGCGGTGCCGACACCGGCATCGACGAGGACCGGCACTCTCGCCTGATCGATGATCAGGCGCAAGTTCCAGCGATTCAGGATACCCATTCCCGAACCGATCAGCGAAGCCAGGGGCATCACCGCGACGCAGCCAATGTCTTCGAGCATCCTTGCCTGGATCGGGTCGTCCGAGCAGTAAACCATCACGTCGAAGCCGTCACGCACGAGGATTTCCGCAGCCTTCAGCGTCTCGGGCATGTTCGGGAAAAGGGTTTGCGGGTCGCCGAGCACTTCGAGCTTGACCAAAGCGTGGCCGTCGAGCAGTTCGCGTGCGAGACGCAGGGTGCGCACCGCGTCGTCCCCCGTATAGCAGCCGGCCGTGTTTGGGAGGATCGTGAAACGATCGGGTGGCAGCACATCGAGAAGATTCGGCTCGTCCGCGTTCTGCCCGATGTTGGTGCGCCGGATCGCCACGGTGACGATCTCGGCACCGCTGGCATCGATGGCCGCCCGCGTTTCGGTGAAGTCCTTGTACTTGCCGGTGCCCACGAGCAGCCGCGAAGCATAGGACCTGCCTGCAATCACCAGGGAATCGTTCATTGTTGACCTGTCGCGATTGGGGTTGAAGAGCGCGGTCCGGTGCGGTCGGAATCAGCCGCCGCCGACTGCGACGACGATCTCGAGACGATCCCCGTCGCCCAGCACCGTTTCGGCATGACGTCCCTTGGGCACGATCTCGCCGTTGCGTTCGACCGCCACACGCTTGCCGGCCAGCTGCCTGGACTCGAGCATCCCGAGAACCGTCAGCCCTTCCCGGAGACGCTCCTGCTGACCATTGATCGTTACCTGAAGCATGACTGGCTGGAACCGCCTGAAAATAACGAAAGTCTAGCATGACCGCCACCGCAGCGGCTCGCCTCCGCGCTCTCGCGCAAGATGCATTTGCGCCCGGTCGCGGCGCTGATTAGAATGACAGCCCTCGCGCCGGCATGGCGCGGTCTCGGTGCGGGTGTAGTTCAATGGCAGAACGGCAGCTTCCCAAGCTGCATACGAGGGTTCGATTCCCTTCACCCGCTCCAAATTCAATCAGGCACTTGGGCCAACTGTCTGTGGTTGGCC
>CAYOKH010000020.1:0-28771 GCA_964404505.1 uncultured Azoarcus sp. | reverse complement strand
ACTCGCGACCTCAACCTTGGCAAGGTTGCGCTCTACCAACTGAGCTATTCCCGCTGGAAAGACCGCCATTATAGATTCCGAACGTTGCCTGTCAACCCGTCTTCTCCGCCTTGCTGCGTTGGTGTGCGTACAAGGCCGGTACGGCGCGGCGCAGGTAGTAGCCCATGGACCACAGGGTCAGCGCAGCCGCAATATAGATCAGCACGGTCCCGACCAAATGCACGTCGAGGAAAAGGATGTGGTCGTGGTAGAGGAGCATCGGAATCGCCACCATCTGTGCGGCCGTCTTGAATTTTCCGATGGTGGCGACCGCGACGCTCGACGCGTGCCCGACGCGCGCCATCCATTCGCGCAGAGCCGATATCGTGATCTCGCGCCCGATCATCACCACCGCAATGATCGCATCGACCCGCGCCAACTGCACCAGCAAGATCAGCGCCGCGGCCACCATGAGCTTGTCTGCGACCGGATCCAGGAAGGCTCCGAACTCGGACGTCTGATCGAGGCTGCGCGCAAGGTAGCCGTCAAACCAGTCGGTGAGCGCCGCGACCAGGAAGATCGCCGTTGCCGTCAGATTCTTGCTTGCGGGGCTGAGCAGGCTGTCGGGAAAATAGAAAACGCCCACGAAAAGCGGGATCAGGGCGATGCGCGCCCAGGTCAACGAATTGGGAATATTGAAAGGCATGCGTCAGGCCGTCCGCCGCGTGCCAGGAGGCTGTCGGAGTTGGGCGATCGTCGCGAGCCAGGTGGAAAAGCGAGACCAGATGAGCACGATTTCGAGGCGCATGGTGGTTCTAAGTAACGAGGAATCGGGCGAACATGAGGCGCCTCTCCAATTGGCGCGGAAGGTCGGCCTCACGCCCGACATCCTCTTGGGGCACGGTGCTCAATGCAGTGCATTGTATATCTGTTCGGCCAGTTTCCGGCTGATGCCGTCGACGCGGCAAAGATCCTCGATGGTCGCGACGCGAACGCCGTCGAGCCCACCAAAGGTCGCCAGCAGGTTGCGCCGCCGCGCACCACCAATTCCGGGGATGTCCTCGAGTCTTGAACTCAGCCGCGCCTTGGTCCGCCGGGCACGGTGCCCGGTGATCGCGAAGCGGTGGGCTTCATCGCGGATCTCCTGGATCAGGTGCAGTGCGGGATGTTCGGGTGGAAGCTGGATCGGCTGCCGGCAATCCGCGAACACCAGGCGCTCCAGCCCCGGCTTGCGTCCTTCGCCCTTTGCCACACCCAGCATCGGGACTCCTTCGAGACCGACGTCGGCAAGGATCTCGCGTGCGGCACCCACCTGTCCGCGACCACCGTCGATCAGGATCAGGTCGGGACAGATGCCTTCGCCGGCGGCAACCTTGCCGTAGCGCCGTTCGAGCACCTGGCGCATCGCCGCATAGTCGTCGCCTCCGGTGATGCCGCCGATATTGAAGCGGCGGTATTCCGAACTCTTCATTGCGCCGTCCTCGCATACTACGCAGGAGGCGACAGTGGCCTCTCCCATGGTATGACTGATGTCGAAACACTCGATTCGACGCGGCACCTCGGGGAGGTCGAGCGCCTCGCGCAGCGCGTCGAGGCGCGCTTCGATGCGACCCGTATCGCGCCGCCGCGACTGGATCGCGCGCCGGGCGTTATTCACCGCCATCTCCATCCAGGCCCTCTCTGCCTTCAACCGTGGGGCCGCGACCGCACAGGGAACGTCGCTGACCTCCGCTATCAGCGCACGAACCGGCTCGAGCGCAACATCGACGAGCAGCCGCGCCGGCAGGGGATGATCACGATAATGCTGCTCCACGAATGCCAGCAGCGCATCCGGAGCACCGCAGTCGGCAGCACTGCTCGGAAACTGCGGACGGTCCCCGAGATGACGGCCGCCACGGATCATTGCGATATTGATGCATACCTGCCGATCCTTTTCCACAGCGGCAATGACGTCCACGTCCTCATCCTTGCGGCTGTCGACGAACTGGCGATGCAACACCGCCTGGAGAACCCTCACCTGGTCGCGACAGGCTGCGGCTTCCTCGAACGCGAGACGCTCGGCGGCTTCGTGCATCCGCGCGGTGAGGTCATCGATCACCTCGCTTGCGCGGCCTTCCAGAAAACGTGCTGCCAGCCGCACGTCCGCCGCATACGCACCCTGTTCTATGAGACCCACGCAGGGTGCGGTGCAGCGCCTGATCTGGTGAAGCAGGCAGGGTCTCGAGCGGTTCTGGAAGACCGGATTCTCGCAGGTCCTCAGGCGAAACGTCTTCTGCAGCAGGTGGATACTCTCGCGCACCGCCCATGCATTCGGAAACGGGCCGAAATAGCGCGAGCCCTTGGCAAACGCACCCCGGTGGTAGGCAATGCGCGGGAACTCATCCCCCGAGAGGCAGATGTAAGGGTAGGACTTGTCGTCACGGAACAGGATGTTGTAGCGAGGGGCCAGACTCTTGATGAGATTGTTCTCGAGCAGCAGCGCCTCGGCTTCCGACCGCGTCGGCGTCACGTCGACCCGCTCGATCTGCGCGACCATCATCGCGATGCGCGGACTCGCCTGGGTGCGCTGAAAATAGCTCGACACCCGGCGCTTGAGATTCTTCGCCTTGCCGACGTAAAGAACCCGATCCTCCGTGCCGATCATGCGATAGACCCCCGGTTCTTCAGGGACGCTTCGGAGGAATGCCTTTGCGTCGAAGCTTGCTCGCGCCGCAGGCATGGCGACCCTCGTCCGCGCTCAGGCGGTACCGGGTTCAAGGCCGAGCACGAGTGCACGAGCCTGCCGGTAGCGCGGATCCAGCTCCAGGGCATAAAGATCGACATGTCGCGGGCGTGCCCCCAGGGCGCGGATCCGCGCGGTGCTTTCTGCCGGAATCACGGGTGCCCAACGATCAAGCAGATCGGATGCAAGGTCGGGTCGATTGCACACCAGCACCATGTCGCAGCCGGCTGCAACAGCCGCACGCGCACGCGCCACGATGTCGCCGGCCACGGTTGCCCCCTCCATTGTGAGATCGTCGCTGAAGATCACCCCCTTGAAAGCCAGACGCCCGCGCAATACTTCCTGCAGCCAGAACGGTGAAAAGCCCGCGGGATTGGCATCGATGTTCTCGAAGATCACGTGAGCCGGCATCACACCGGACAACTGCCGTCCGATGCGGTGACGGTACGGGGCGATATCTTCCTTCCACACTGTGTCGAAGCCACGCCGGTCAACCGGAATTTCGTGATGGGAGTCGGCCTCGACGAATCCGTGCCCCGGGAAGTGCTTCCCCACGCAACGCATGCCTGCCTCGGTCATGCCGGCCACGAGGGCAGCGGCAAGCGACGCGACGACCTGCGGGTCGCGATGAAACGCCCGATCGCCAATGACCCGGCTCACCCCGTGATCAAGATCGAGTACCGGCGTGAAACTGATATCGACGCCGTGTGCCAGGAGTTCGGCCGCGAGTACAAAACCCGTGCAGCGGGCCGCCTCCAGCCCCGCGACATGGTCCTCCTCCCACACGTGTCCAAGCTGCCGCATCGCCGGCAGGCGCGTAAAGCCGTCGCTGCGGAAACGCTGTACCCGCCCGCCCTCGTGATCGACCGCGATGATCAGGGCCGGATCGCGCAGGCGGTGAACTGCCGCGGTCAATGCGGACAATTGCTCGGAGTCGCGGAAATTGCGCGCGAAGAGGATCACGCCGCCCACCAGCGGATCGAGCAGCCGTTCGCGCTCCTCGTCGGTGAATTCCGTCCCGGCCACATCCAGCATGACCGGGCCCGGCGGCATGGGTGTTGCGGCCATGGGCGCCTGCGCACCGGCGGTTTTCGCTTCAGGTCTCATGTCGCTCGATCACTGTGAAGGCCACAACGTAATCCAATTCGTCACTGAGGCTCAGGTACGCGCAAAGCTGTCGTTCGGACATGTAGCGCTGCAGCTCCTCCGAGAAACCAAACTGAGGCCGGCCACGCACATCGTGGGCGACCGCAAGCGCATGCAGGGTTGCCGGCACGGCCACGCCGGTTCCCAGTGCCTTACCGAAGGCTTCCTTGGCCGCGAAGCGTTTTGCGAGGAAGCGCGCCGGATCGCGGGCGGCAGCAAACTCGTCGCGCTCGCCCAATGCCAGGATGCGCGCGGCGAAACGCTCGCCATGCCGCTCGAGCGACGCAGCGACTCTCGCTACGCTGACAATATCTGTACCGATGCCGTGGATCACGCCAGTCCGCTCACAACGGACGATTGGCGGCTTCGCGCATCAGTCGCTTCATCTCGCGCACAGCCTCGCGCATGCCGGCGAAAACCGCCCGACTCACGATGGCATGTCCGATATGCAGTTCGCGCACGCCGGGCAGCCGTGCAATCGGCTGGACATTGTAATAATTGAGGGCATGGCCGGCATTGAAGCGCATCCCGAGCTCCCGGATCGCCTCACCGGCACGATACACCTTGCCGATCTCGACACAGACCGCGGGACTCTCGGTGTCGCGCCCCGATGCATGAAACGCATGGGCATAAGGGCCGGTGTGAATCTCGCACACCCGCGCGCCGATGCGTGCCGCAGCTTCGACCTGTGCGACGTCAGGGTCTATGAAGACGCTTGTGACGATTCCGGCGTCGCCAAGCCTTGCGACGATCGCACTCAGCCGCGCCTCCTGCGACAGAACATCGAGCCCGCCTTCGGTCGTGACCTCCTGGCGGCCTTCCGGGACCAGCATTGCCATTTCCGGGCGCAGATCACACGCAATGCCGACCATCTCGTCGGTGGCCGCCATTTCCAGGTTGAGCTTGATCCGGGTGAGATCACGCAGCCTGCGCACGTCCTCGTCCTGAATATGACGGCGATCCTCCCGGAGATGCACGGTTATGCCATCCGCACCCCCGAGGTGGGCCTCCACCGCCGCCCACACGGGATCAGGCTCCCAAGTGCGCCGCGCCTGACGCAGGGTCGCCACATGGTCGATATTGACTCCGAGTTCGATCACAGTTCTTGCAGCTCCTTGAGCACCCGGCGCGACTGAAGGGGCTTTCCGCCGAGATGATGGTCGATCAGTACGCGTAGCAGTACCTTGCTCTGCGCAACGGTCTCGGGGCGCTCGAATACGTCTTGTGCCATGTCGAGCAGGGTCTGCCCACTCACGCCCGGCTGGTCATGCTTGTTGCCCTCGTCGAGCACCGGACCTTTTTCGATTATATAGGCGTAGCGCCCTGCCGGATCGACCGGAGCGCCCGAAACGGCGTCACTGTCGAGCCCGAGACCGTAGCCCAGCTCACGTAGCAGGGTGAGTTCGAAACGGCGCAATAGCGGCGCCGGTCGCGCGTCTGCTGCCAGACCCCTGAGCGCGTTCGCATAGGCCTCGAAGAGCTGCGGATGAGGATCTTCGCGCGCCGACAGACTCACCAGCAGCTCGTTCAGATAGTAACCGCACAGCAGGCCCCGTCCGCCCAGCAACGGTTGGCCACCCAGCCACTCCGCACGAATCAGGGTCTTCACCTCACCCCCGCCCGACCAGTCCACGGTCAGCGGCTGGAATGCCATCAGCACACCGCGCAGGGCCGAGTGCGGGCGCCGTGCGCCCTTGGCGACGAGTGCGACACGACCGTAATCGCGCGAAAGCACCTCGACGATCAGACTGGTTTCGCGCCACGGGTAAGCATGCAGCACAAAAGACGGCTGCTGTTCGATTCGCTGCTTCTGGCTCACGAGATACCGTCCATCTGCCGCATCGGAAGCTATTCGTATCCGAGGCTCTTCAGTGCCCGTTCGTCGTCGGCCCAACCGCTTCTGACCTTGACCCAGACTTCGAGATAGATCTTCGCATCGAAAAGCTTCTCGAGCTCCACACGCGCCTCGGACGAAATACGCTTGAGCTGCTCGCCGCCCTTGCCGATCACGATACCCTTGTGACTGGCACGATCCACGATTACCGCAGCGTGAATCCGCCGCAAGCGACCCTCCGTCTCGAACTTCTCAATCTCGACGGTCATGCCGTAGGGCAATTCGTCCCCCAGCAGGCGGAAAAGTTTTTCGCGCAGAAACTCGGACGCGAGAAAACGCTCGCTGCGGTCGGTGATGTCTTCGGCATCGAACATCGGCGCGCCCGGCGGCAGAAGATGCCTGGCGGCTGCGACCAGTTCGGCGACGTTGGTACCCTTTTCCGCGCTCAGCGGCACGATCTCGCTGAATGGACGGATCTCGCTCATGCGCGCGATGAACGGCAGCAACTGTGTCTTGTCGCTCATGCGGTCGACCTTGTTGATTACCAGGACCACCTTTGCATGATCCGGAATCACATCGACGACCTTGCGGTCATCGTCCCCGAAACGCCCTGCCTCCACCACCAGGAACACAACGTCAACCTCGGCCAGCGCCCGGGTCACGGCACGGTTCATGGTCCGGTTCAGCGCGTTGCGGTGGCGCGTCTGGAAGCCGGGGGTATCGACGAACACGAACTGCGCATCCTGCTCGGTGAGAATGCCGGTGACACGATGTCGCGTGGTCTGCGCCTTGCGCGAAACAATGCTGATCTTCTGCCCGATGAGACGATTGAGCAGCGTCGACTTGCCGACATTCGGCCGGCCCACTATGGCGACGAAGCCGGTGCGGAATCCGTCGCGATCCCGCTCACCCGGATTCCCGGTATCCGTCATCACTTGCTCCCCAACCGGGTCAGCGCCAGTTCGGCAGACTGCTGCTCGGCAGCACGGCGGCTCGGGCCCCGGCCGGTCGTGCGCAGGTCGAACCCTTCGACCACGCACATCACCTCGAACTCCTGCGCGTGAGCCTCACCGTGAACCTCCAGCGTGACGTACGTCGGCAACGGCAGCCTTCGCGCCTGCAGCAACTCCTGAAGTGCGGTCTTGGGATCCTTGCGCGCGAACCCGGGGTCGATCTCTTCGATCAGGGGAGCATAGAGGCGATCGATCACCGATCTGGCCGCATCGAACCCGCCGTCCAGATGAACGGCCGCAAACACGGCCTCCAGCGCATCTGCGAGAATCGACGGGCGACGGAACCCGCCGCTCTTGAGTTCGCCCTCGCCTAACCGGAGCTGCTCCCCCAGCTCCAGATCCACCGCCACCCGATGCAGACCCTCCTGGCGTACCAGCGATGCGCGAAGCCGCGACAGCTCACCTTCCCTCATGTGCGCAAAACGGTCGAACAGCGCAACTGCGATCACGCAGTTGAGTATGCTGTCGCCCAGGAATTCGAGGCGCTCATTGTTCGGCTGTCCGAAGCTGCGGTGCGTCAAAGCCTGTTCGAGCAGCGCCGGGTTGTGAAAGACGTACCCGAGTTTGCGCTGCAGATGCTCCAGAGCGGAAGAACCCACTACTTGCCCGCCGTGGCGTGGAAATCGAACAGCAGGCTCACGTTCCCGGCGACCGGGACCTTGCGCGCATACTGGACCTCCACCACCACCTTCCCGCCAAGTTTGTAGATATCCAGATCCGTGCCGGTTATCGTGACGATGTCGTCGATGTGCGCGCGTCGATCGAAACTGCGCCGCAGTTCCGTCATCGTGGCACCGCCGTCACCCTCGGAGGCGACGACCGCGAGATTGCGCTTGACCGCGAAATACTCGTTCACGGCAGGAACCGAACGGAACCCGATCAAGAGAACGAAAGCGAGCAAACCACCAACGATGAGCAGACCGATGAGGCTGAGCCCTTGTTGCCCATGACGTTTACGAATGCAGTCCCGTCTCAATTGAAACCCCCTATTCGCTTCATGTCGCTGAAATTGAACCAGATGAAGAACGCCCGGCCGACGATGTTCCTGTCGGGCACGAAGCCCCACACCCGGCTGTCGCTGCTCGCGTCACGGTTGTCTCCCATGACGAAGTAGTGCCCGTCGGGTACCACGCAGGTCACACCCGTCGTAGTATAGGTGCAGTTCTGGCGATAGGGGAAATCCATGGACTGGGGGATGAAGGCCGGCACGTCCTTCTCGATCAGGATCGCATGAGCGGCCGACCCCAGCATCTCGGAGTATTGCGGCGAGTAGTAAAGCCGGTCGGGATGGAGGTAGTCTTCGCGCGCGGCCATTTCGACCATTTCACCATTGATGCGCAGACGCTTGTCATGGTAATCGACGCGATCGCCGGGAAGACCCACTACACGCTTGATGTAGTCCAGCGACGGGTCCGCCGGATAACGAAACACCATCACGTCTCCGCGCTGCGGATCATTGACATGAATGATCTTCTTGTTGATCACCGGCAGACGAATCCCGTAGGTCCACTTGTTGACCAGGATGAAGTCTCCGACCGCCAGCGTCGGAATCATCGATCCGGAAGGAATCTTGAATGGCTCGACCACAAAGGAACGAAGTACGAAGACGATCAGGATCACCGGAAAGAAACTCGCGCCATATTCGACCCACCAGGGGACGGGCGCACCAGGCTCACGCCCCTTGCGTGCGTGGAACCGGTCGAATGCCCACAACCCTCCGGTGACGATCAGCAGGACAAACAGTATCAGCGCAAAATTCACTGGAACTCCGTAACGGGCTGCTTGGTATATCGCGGCAAGTCTACTTCCCTTCGTCGGTACGCAGCACCGCCAGGAATGCCTCCTGCGGGATCTCCACGTTACCCACCTGTTTCATCCGCTTCTTGCCTTCCTTCTGCTTCTCGAGCAGCTTGCGCTTGCGCGTGATGTCTCCGCCGTAGCACTTGGCAAGCACATTCTTGCGCAAAGCCTTGATCGTCTCCCGCGCGATGATGTGCGAACCTATCGCAGCCTGCACCGCGACATCGAACATCTGGCGCGGTATCAGCTGGCGCAGTTTCGCGGCGAGTTCCCTTCCCCGGTACTGAGCGCTCGCCCGGTGCACGATCACGGACAGCGCATCGACCTTCTCGCCACCGACCAGCAGGTCGAGCTTCACGAGGTCAGCGGTGCGATACTCCTTGAATTCGTAGTCGAGCGAAGCGTAACCACGCGACACCGACTTGAGCCGATCGAAGAAGTCCATGACGACCTCGTTCATCGGCATGTCGTAGACCAATTGCACTTGCCGGCCGTGGTAATGCATGTCGACCTGCGAGCCGCGTTTCTGGTTGCACAGCGTGATCACGGCTCCGACGTAGTCCTGCGGCAGGAAGATCGTGGCCCTGATGATGGGTTCACGGATCTCGGCGACTTTGGACAAATCCGGCAGTTTGGCCGGATTCTCGATATGGATGGTTTCGCCGCTGTTCATCACGACCTCGTAGACGACCGTCGGGGCGGTCGTGATGAGATTCATGTCGAACTCGCGCTCGAGCCGCTCCTGGACGATGTCGAGGTGGAGCATGCCGAGGAAGCCGCAGCGGAAACCGAAACCCAGCGCCTGGGAAACCTCGGGCTCGTACTTCAGCGACGAATCGTTGAGCTTGAGCTTCTCGAGCGATTCCCGCAGCTGGTCGTACTCGCTGGACTCCACCGGATACAGCCCCGCGAACACCTGCGGCTTGATCTCGCGGAAGCCCGGCAGCGGCTTCGCGGCCGGCCTCGTCGCGATGGTGACGGTATCACCGACCTTGGCCGCCTGCAGTTCCTTTATGCCCGCAATGACGAACCCCACCTCACCGGCAGAAAGTTGCGTGCGCGGCACGGAATTCGGAGTGAAAACGCCGACTTGATCGCATGGGTACTGCGCAGCTGTCGACATCAGGAGGATGCGGTCCTTCGGCTTCAGCACCCCATCCACCACCCGCACCAGCATTACCACGCCGACGTAATTGTCGAACCACGAATCGATGATGAGGGCCTTCAGCGGGGCCTCGGGATCGCCCCTTGGTGCCGGTACGCGCCGCACCACGATCTCGAGCACTTCCTCGATCCCCACACCAGTCTTGGCCGAACACAGGACCGCCTCGGACGCGTCCACCCCGATCACGTCCTCGATTTCCTTGCGCGCCGCTTCCGGATCGGCAGCCGGCAGATCGATCTTGTTCAGGACCGGTATCACCTCGACATTCTGCTCGATCGCGGTATAGCAGTTCGCCACCGTCTGCGCCTCGACCCCCTGCGACGCATCGACCACCAGCAGGGCCCCTTCGCAGGCCGATAGCGAACGGCTCACTTCGTAAGAAAAATCGACGTGACCCGGCGTATCGATGAGATTCAGGTTGTAGACCCGCCCGTCCCGGGCCTTGTACTCGAGCGATGCCGTCTGCGCCTTGATCGTGATTCCGCGCTCGCGCTCGATGTCCATCGAGTCGAGCACCTGGGCCTCCATTTCGCGGTCTGACAAGCCCCCGCAGAAGTGAATCAGGCGATCGGCGAGCGTCGATTTGCCGTGATCGATATGCGCAATGATTGAGAAATTTCTGATGTGTTGCATGAGACAACAAAAAAAGGGTGTTGCCGGTCCGGATTCCTCACGAAGCTCGCGCCGCGCCATCCCCGACACCCTGGGGAAGTACGAACACGTCAGACGGTCGGTGAAGAAGCGGGAACCAACACCCGAATTGGAAGGCCGACAAGCGGACTAAGTTGCGGATTTTAGCTGAAAACAGGCGCAATAGGCGCGAATGGCCGCTTCGTCGAGACGGTGGTGACACAACTCGGCATCGCCCGCGAGCACGACCGGCACCAACTCGTTCCATCGGGCATCGAGTTCGGGAAACCGGTCGACGTCCACGATTCGTACGACCCACCCCAGTTCGGCGGCCAATGGCTCCAGACTGTCGATCAGCCGGGTGCACAAGTGACACCATTCCCTGCTCAGAACGGTGAGTTCGCGTTCCGGACTCATTCGCCGACGCGCAGGCTCAGGAACAACGTGCTCGGACCCCGATCGATCAGCAGCGTCACCGCCTGGCCGTCCTCCATTCCGGCAACCAGACCTTCGAAGGCATCCACGGATTCAGGCCGGATCTGGCGTCCCCCGGTGACCACCGCCACGATGAGATCGCCGGGCTGGATACCGGCGCGCGCCGCCGCACCCTCGGCGCGATCGACCACGAGGCCACTGACCACCGCAGGGTCACGTTGCTCGTCCGAGGGCATGCTCACCACCAACCCGAGCCGATTCGGCGTGGCCTCCAGCACAGGCGCATCCTCCGCGTCGGGCGTTTCATCGTCACGCCATTCACCGACCACCACCCGCAGTTCCATGCTTTGGCCATCGCGGAACACGGTCATCACCGCGTCGATTCCGGGCCGGCTTTTCGCGACGATGCGCGGCAGCTCGCGCGAACTGGCCACCGCCTTGCCGTCGAACGTCAGGATCACGTCGCCCACAGTCACTCCGGCGCGCGCCGCAGGGCCTTCGGGGTCGACCGAGCTCACCAGGGCACCTTCGGGACGCTCGAGGCCGAAGGATTCCGCGAGCGCCCGCGTGACCTCCTGAATCCCAACGCCGATCCGCCCGCGCTGGACACGTCCGGAGTCCCGGAGCTGGCGCTGGACGTCCATCGCGACATCGATCGGAATGGCGAACGAGAGTCCCATGAACCCCCCCGTCTGGCTGTAGATCTGGGAGTTGATGCCGACCACTTCACCGCGGAGGTTGAACAATGGGCCGCCGGAATTGCCCGGATTGATCGCAACATCGGTCTGGATGAAGGGTACGAAGTTTTCGTCCGGAAGGCTGCGGCCCTTGGCACTGACGATGCCGGCCGTCACCGTGTGATCGAAACCGAACGGCGATCCGATGGCAACCACCCATTCGCCGACCTTGAGACGGTCGGGATCGCCCAGTACGACCACGGGCAAACCGGACGCCTGGATCCTGATTACGGCGACATCAGTACGCGTATCCGTGCCGACCACCTCCGCACGGAACTCGCGCCGGTCCACCAGCCGGACGAGGATCTCCTTCGCGTCCTGGACGACGTGCGCATTCGTGAGAATGTAGCCGTCGTCGCTGATGATGAAGCCGGACCCGAGCGAACGGCTCTCGCGCTCCGAACGCGGCATATCGGGAAGCCGCGGGATGAAACGCCGGAAAAACTCGAACATCGGGTCGTTCTCGTCCATGCCGGGAAACGGAAACGGGTGAGGACGCGCGGTCTGTGTGGCGCTGATATTCACGACAGCCGGCCCGTGCCGTTCGACCAGCGATGTGAAGTCCGGCAGTGAACTGGCCCATGCCGGCCCCGCCAGCACGGTCCACAGCATGACTGCCGATACTGCCAGGATGTGTCGCAAACCATTCATGGGGATGTCCCGGGCTCGAGGGGACACGGCCCCTCATCTCTGTCGAGTTGAATTTTCAGGGCGCCGCGCCAGCGCCGACTTCGGTGTAGGGCACGATTGAGACCGAATGCCGCGAACAGGCCGAGGATTGCACCGGCGAGTGCCACTGAGTCCTCGCTTCCCGAAGGTGCGAGTCCATGACCCGATGCGGCTCCGATCAGGAGCAGACACGCTCCCAGGCCGTAGCTGGTCAGTGCGCCGAGCAGAGGTGCACCGTCGTGCATGTACACCCGGACCCGGTCGCCGACCGCAACCCCCAGCGTATCCGGAACGCTGAAGACCTCGTTGGGAGGTTTCAGGGCGTAGGCGATCTTCACGGAACGGCAGCCGCCCGGTTCGTCGCACCGTCCACAACCGTCCTGGCGGTCGCTGACCCTTATCCAGGCGCGGCCGGCGTCGACCTTCACGACAACGGCTTTCGCTTCGATCATCGGACGGGCTCGATACCATCCCCGAGGCGCTGCAATGCAAGCAGGGGAACCTCGCCGAGCGCGGTCAAGAGATGCTCGTCGGCTACGATCCGGCGATAGATGTTGATTGCGCCGCTCGCAAGCGCTCCGGGACCGTTGCGCAACCGATCAGGCTCGACCGGTTCGATGAACACCGAAATGGCTGCAAGTCCGTCGCTGAAGACGAGGTGGAGGATATCGCCACGGTCCCGCCCGAGCGGTCGCCGCACGATCGATTTCAATGTATATCCCGGCAGTGGTGCGGCAAGCACCCACCCGCTCTCCGACATGCCGACCTCGTTGCCGTGTGCATTGATCACACGCCAGTCGCCATCTTCCGTATAGCTGGGTTTGAGCGCCCCCGGGTCGATCTCACCCCCGATCCTGACGTCGCTGAAGGCGAACTGCTCGATAATCTCCCCGTCTTCGTCTACCGTGCGCGCCTTGAGCAGCAGCCCGGAGACGACGTCGGCCCATAGCATGTGCCCGTAGCGCAGACTGTCCCTCGGCTCGAGCACGATCAGTTGCGTATCGAGACCGGCGACCCGGCTCACCTCGCCCATGCTCACACGGTAATTCTCCGACACGCCGGCATAGGACGTGGGCAGTCGCGCCGGGAAGGCGCGCTGACCGCCGGCACGGTCGATGATGATGGTCTTCTGATCCGGAAGCACGCAGCGAACTTCACTGTTCGAACGAATCACCTCACGCGGGCTCCCGTCGAGCACCTCGAGCCTTTCATGCTCGCCCCCCGCATCGACCATATGGGTGATGCGGGAGGTCTCTAAATTCTTGCCGGACTGATATATGAAAGTTCCGGTGTAGTTCAGGCGCTGCGCCGCAGTCGAAATCTTGCTCAACCACAGGATCGGATCAGACGGCCTTTCATCTGCAATCGTGTGCACCGGCGCCAGCAGTGCACACGCGGCCAGAACCACGGCGAAGCGATTCATCGGCGAACATCTCCCCGAGCCTCTGAAACGGTACGCACATACTGCACGCCACCGGGGATCGGCCCGCCGCCACTCATGGCCTGATGGACGAACACGTACTTGTGATGCGCATCCTCGCGTTCCACCGATGCCACCGGGACGGTACCGCGCACCGCCGCAACCTCGACCGGCTGCGTGGCGGGTGCCACTGTCGCATGCCCCACCGCGTCATCCGGTTGCGGATAAAGGGTGAATGCAACCAGGCCGACCGCTGCGACGCCCATGACCGACGCCGCAAGCGGCATCAGCGTGCGCCATCCGCGCACGGCCTGGTCGGAAGAGCTTGTCGCGGGGGGAGCGACAAGGGTCGGCTCGCTGCGGATGCAGTCCATGACACGCGCCGACAGGTCTGCAGCGCCCGGGCTGTCCCCACGCAAGACGTCGCCGATCAGGCAATATGAACTCCACCGGGAGCGTAACGACGGGTCGCGTCGAATCGACTCGAAGACCGGCCGGGCCGATTCCTCATCCAGATCGCCATCCAGGAGTACAGAAAGTTCATCTTTCATGAGTTCCACCTACCAACGTTTGTCGGGAGCCGTATCCAGCAACGGCCGGAGTCGTTCCGAGATTGCCTCGCGCGCCCGGAATATCCGGGACCGGACCGTCCCGATGGGGCAGTCCATGATGTTGGCGATCTCCTCATAACTGAGCCCTTCCAGCTCTCGGAGCATGATCGCCGTCCTAAGTTCCTCGGGCAGCGCAGCCATCGCATCATCGACTGTTTCGCCGATTTGCCGCGTCATCATCAGGCGTTCAGGCGTGTTGATATCGCGCAGCTGATCACCTTCGTCAAAGGTCTCCGCATCGGTCGAGTCAAACCCGGTGGACGTCGGAGCCCTCCTGCTCTGCGAAACGAGGTAGTTCTTGGCCGTATTGATCCCGATCCGATAAAGCCACGTATAAAAAGCACTGTCGCCGCGGAACGAACCCAAAGCGCGATACGCCTTGATGAATGTTTCCTGCGCGACATCCTCGACCTCGGCCGGATCGCGGATCAGGCGCGAAAGCAGTCGGTGCAGCTTGCGCTGGTACTTCGTCACCAGCAAACCGAATGCTTCCTTGTCGCCGCGTTGTACGCGCTCGACAAGAAGTTGGTCAGTCTCGCGATCACTCATGAAGGGGTCGTTTCTCTCGGTGATGGGGCACAAAACCGTAGAAGTATAACGACCCGGCATGAGTACGGCAAAGCCGGAGCCTAAGCGAAAGACACGGTCGCTGGGGAATAGTTCATATGGCGTCAGGGCCATTAGCTGCCATGAAAGGGCGACGGACCACTGCGGGGGGTCGCGACCATGCTATTCTCCTCCGCGAAAAACCAGCATGCGAGTTACTGCATTGTTCAAACAGTACGATGTTCTCATTCTCGGGAGCGGCGCAGCCGGTCAGTCGCTGGCGTTGCGTCTCGCCGATCGGCGGCGTATTGCGCTCGTCACCAAACGCTCGATCACCGACAGTGCAAGTGCCTGGGCCCAAGGCGGCATCGCGGCCGTGCTCGATGCCACCGACAGCATCGAGGCACACATCCAGGACACCTTCACGGCGGGTGCGGGACTGTGCGACCCGGCCGCAACGCGCTTTGTGGTCGAACACGGCAGAGAGGCCATCCACTGGCTGATCGAGCGCGGCGTGGCCTTCACCCGCGAAAACCCGTCGGCAGTGGGCTACCACCTCACACGCGAAGGCGGACACTCGCATCGCCGTATCATTCATGCCGCGGACGCCACCGGCGCGGCAGTTCAGGCAACGCTTACCGGGCAGGTGTGCAGCCATCCGAACATCGACGTGTTCGAAAACCACATCGGCGTCGACCTGATTCTCGGCGAGAAGATCGGCAGACCCGAGGACGGTTGTCTAGGCGCCTACGTGCTCGATCTCGCCCACGGGACGGTCGTCACGATCGGTGCCAACAGTACCGTGCTTGCCACGGGAGGTGCGGGCAAGGTCTATCTGTTCACGACCAATCCGGACGTAGCCACTGGTGATGGGATCGCCATGGCGTGGCGAGCCGGTTGCCGCGTCGCCAACATGGAGTTCATCCAGTTCCACCCGACCTGCCTCTATCACCCCCAGGCGAAATCTTTCCTCGTCACGGAGGCAGTGCGGGGTGAAGGCGGGATACTTCGTCTCCCGGACGGTACTCGTTTCATGCCGGAGCATGATGCGAGGGCAGAACTTGCACCACGGGACGTCGTCGCAAGAGCAATCGACTTCGAGATGAAGAAACGCGGCCTTGACTGCGTGTTTCTCGATATCAGCCACAAACCCGCGGACTGGCTGATGAAGCACTTCCCCAACATCCATGCCCGCTGTCTCGAACTCGGCATCGACATCACGCGCGAGCCGATCCCTGTGGTGCCTGCGGCACACTATACCTGCGGCGGAGTCGTGACCGACCTGTCGGCGCGTACCGACGTCGCCCGGCTCTATTGCGTCGGGGAGGCAGCCTTTACCGGTCTGCACGGAGCAAACCGCCTCGCCAGCAATTCCCTGCTCGAATGTCTGGTGTTCGGCGAGGCGGCCGCTGCAGACATTCTTGCACACCGTCCAGGCGCTTCTCCGACGCTCCCCCCCTGGGACGAAAGCCGGGTTACGGACGCAGATGAAGAGGTGGTCATCTCCCACAACTGGGCCGAACTGCGTCGCTGCATGTGGGATTACGTGGGCATCGTGCGAACGACCAAGCGCTTGCAGCGCGCGCAACACAGGATTCGGCTGCTTACGCATGAAATCAACGAGTACTATTCCAATTTCCGCATCAGCAATGATCTGATCGAGTTACGCAACCTGGTGGTCACCGCGGACCTGATCGTGCGCTGCGCCCTCAGGCGCAAGGAGAGTCGCGGCCTGCATTCGTCTCGCGACTACCCCGAACTTCTCGCCAAGGCCCGCAATACGGTAATTCGCCCTCTCAGGCCGCATCGCCGCTGAAACGCGCACCGCTGCAGTGGCGCAGCCATATGCGCAGATGCCGCCAATCGTCACCGGAAACACAATCGGGCAGAAGCATCATCGCGTCCGAGCTTCCGTGCACACCGTTCCCTTCGGCCTCGATCTCACGCCATTGGAGCCAGATCGCCCAGCCAAAATCTGCCGATCCCGGCAACACGCGCACCGAAACGGTCCCGGCGCTGGAACGAACATCCAGCACCCCTCCATCGCCGAGTACCAGCACCCGATTCGATCTGCTGCGGTCGCGGGTTATCGACAGGGCGACCGACACCCCGAGGGCCAGGATCAGGAGCATACCGGTCAGCGCGTGATTCAGAACGAGCAGAAACGCGATCGCCGCGACCAGATGGATCGCGGCGATCAGGAAATGCATGCGTCCGGACGGTCTCAGCGCAATTTCAAGAGGATGACGCACGGTCTGCGAGCCGCACACTAACGCGTGTTCAGATCTGGCGGAAGGCCAACGTTCCGTTGGTACCACCAAAGCCGAACGAATTCGACAATGCGGCGCGGATTCGCATCGGACGCGCCACGTTCGCCACGTAATCCAGATCGCACTGCTCGTCCTGATCGAAAATGTTGATCGTCGGCGGAGCGATCTGATGGAAAAGCGCCAGGGCCGAGAACACGGCCTCGACCCCGCCCGCAGCACCGAGAAGGTGTCCCGTCATCGATTTGGTGGAATTCACCACAATCGACCTTGCCCGGTCCCCGAAGCACCGTTTCACGGCAACGGTTTCGGCGACATCACCCAGCGGCGTCGACGTGCCATGTGCGTTCACGTAATCGACTTCGTCGATCGACAGGCCGGCATCGCGCATGGCGCTCACCATGCAGCGTGCCGCACCCTCGCCGTCTTCGCACGGCGCAGTCATGTGATATGCATCGGCGCTCATGCCGTATCCTGCAACCTCGGCGTAGATGCGCGCACCGCGCGCCTTCGCATGTTCGTACTCTTCGAGCACCAGAACGCCCGCCCCCTCCCCGAGGACGAATCCGTCACGACCCTTGTCCCAGGGCCGGCTCGCAGTGCGTGGATCGTCGTTGCGTGTCGACAGGGCTTTCGCCGACGCGAAGCCCCCGATCGCCAGAGGCGTCACGGACGATTCGGCGCCGCCCGCAACCATGACGTCGACATCGCCGCGCTCTATCAGGCGCGCGGCCTCTCCGATGCAATGCGTCGCTGTGGTACATGCCGTGACCATTGCCAGACACGGCCCCTTCAATCCGAACATGATCGACAGGTTGCCTGCAATCATGTTGATGATCGTACCGGGAATGAAGAACGGCGAGATCTTTCGATGTCCGGCCTTGAGGAAATCGTCGTGTGTCGCCTCGATCATCGGCAGACCGCCGATGCCCGAACCGATATTCACGCCAATGCGCTCGGCATTGGAAGGGGTGACCTCGATTCCGGAATCCCCGATTGCCTGAATGCCTGCGGCAAGCCCATAGTGGATGAATATATCCATGCGACGGGCCTCCTTCGGAGAAAGGTAGGCGCCGACATCGAAAGCCTTGACCTCGCCCGCAATCCTCACGGGAAAGGCGGATGCATCGAAGCGGGTGATCTCACTGATTCCGGAACGGCCACTGATGATGTTGTCCCAGGCTTCCGGAATGGTATTCCCGACCGGGGAAATGATACCCAGACCGGTAATGACGACTCTGCGACGGGTCAATGTTCGCTCCGGCTGTTTCTCGGTCTTATTTCTTGAGGTGGGCGTTGACGTAGTCGATCGCCTGTTGGACGGTGGTGATCTTCTCGGCTTCCTCATCCGGAATCTCGCACTCGAACTCCTCCTCGAGCGCCATCACCAGCTCGACCGTATCCAGCGAATCCGCACCCAGATCATCGACGAACGAAGATTCGTTCTTGATCTCCGACTCGTTCACGCCAAGCTGCTCAGCAACGATCTTCTTGACGCGCTGTTCGATGTTCTCCATGAAGAGACTCCTTCCCTGAAATATAGAGATATGAAAAAAGCCGGCGTATTCTACCAAAAACGCCGGAGACTGCTCGCAACTTGTTCTGTTTACGACATGTACATGCCGCCGTTCACGTGCAGGGTGGTACCGGTAATATAGCTCGCCGCCGGAGCCGCGAGAAATGCGACCGCGGCGGCGATCTCCTCGGGCCGCCCCAGGCGACCGAGCGCGATCTGGGCAAGCAGGCCGTCGCGCGCGCCGTCCGGCAGGGCGCGTGTCATGTCCGTGTCGATGAATCCCGGGGCAACGCAATTGACCGTGATGTTGCGACTGCCCAGTTCGCGGGCGAGCGCGCGCGTCATCCCTGCCACGCCTGCCTTGGCCGCAGCATAGTTGGCCTGACCCGGGTTTCCGGAACTCGCAACGACCGAGGTGATATTGATGATGCGTCCGCCACGGGCCTTCATCATTCCACGCATGACCAGCTTGGACATACGGAAGACCGCATTGAGATTGGTGTCGATGACCGCATCCCATTCGTCGTCCTTCATCCGCATCGCCAGATTGTCGCGCGTGATTCCGGCATTGTTTACCAGCACCGAAACAGGCCCGAAACGCTGCTCGATCGCACCGACTGCCGCTTCACATGCAGTTGCGTCGGTCACATCGAGCGCCAATCCCGATCCGGAGATCCCCGTTTCGGCGAAAGTCTTCTCGATCTCGGCAGCGCCTGCCGACGACGTTGCGGTACCCACTACCGTTGCGCCCAGACGGCCCAGTTCCAGGGCGACGGCCCGCCCGATCCCGCGTGACGCTCCGGTGACGAGCGCAACCTGTCCTTCAAGCAAGAGACTCATGACCCTTCCTCAAGCATCGCGACGGTCTGATCGAGGCTGGCCGCATCATGAAGCGAGCCGCATTGCAGATTCTTCGCGATTCGCCTGTTCATACCGGCCAGCACACGACCCGGGCCGCATTCGATGACATGCGAAACCCCGCGCGCCTCGATTGCCCGGATCGACTCGATCCAGCGCACCGGCGAGAACGCCTGGCGCACCAGGGCGTCGCGAATCTGCTCCGGCGAATCGCAGACTACCACATCGACGTTGTTAAGAACTGCTATCACGGGCGGTGAAATCGGGACTGCGGCGAGCCGCTCGGCAAGCCTCTCGGCCGCAGGTCTCATCAGCGCGCAGTGAAATGGCGCGCTGACCGGCAGAGGTATCGCACGCTTTGCGCCGCGAGCTTTTGCCAGCTCGATTGCACGCCCCACGGCGGCCCGGGAACCGGCGATGACGATCTGATCGGGCGCATTCAGATTGGCCGCTTCCACCACTTCACCAGCCGCGGCGTCGACACACAGTTGCCGAACCGCATCCGCTTCCAGCCCGAGAAGCGCCGCCATCGCACCGTCCCCGGCCGGCACCGCCTGCTGCATCGCCTGCGCCCGAAAACGTACCAGCGGCACGGCATCGGAAAAACTCAGCGCACCGGCAACGACCAGTGCGGAGTACTCACCGAGGCTGTGACCGGCGAGCACGGCCGGAACCGGACCGCCAGCTGCGGCCCAGGCGCGATAGACGGCCACGCCGGCGGCAAGCATCAGAGGTTGCGTATTGACCGTAAGGGCGAGGCGCTCGGCCGGGCCCTCGCACACCATCTCCCACAAATCCTCGCCGAGCGCTTCGGATGCTTCGGCAAACGTCGCGCGAATGACCGGATTTTCACCATAGGCCGACATCATTCCTACCGACTGGGAACCCTGTCCCGGGAATACGAGCGAACATTTCATGGTCTTTGCTTCCGTTCAGTACTGCAGCAGCGCTGCACCCCACGTGAACCCGCCGCCGACGCCTTCCAGAACGATGCGCTGGCCCGCACGGATGCGCCCGTCGCGCACCGCCACATCGAGGGCCAGGGGAATCGAGGCGGCCGACGTGTTGCCGTGCAGATCCACGGTCGCAACCACTTTCTCCATTGGAAGCCCGAGACGCTTCGCGGTCGACTGGATGATGCGGATATTGGCCTGGTGCGGAATCAGCCAGTCGACGCCATCGATGGGCAGCCCGGCATGATCGAGGACCTCGTTGGCCACATCACCCAGCACCTTCACCGCAAACTTGAATACGGCCTGTCCGTCCATTCGCAGGAAGGGATCGCCGATCACCTGACCCGAGGCCACGCCGCCGGGCACACAGAGGATCGGGTGGTGACTGCCGTCCGCGTGGAGCGCGCTGGAAAGTACGCCTGGTGAATCGGACGCTTCCAGAACCATGGCACCTGCACCGTCACCGAACAACACGCAGGTGCCACGATCCGACCAGTCCAGAATTCGGGAAAAGACCTCCGCGCCGACGATGAGGGCGCGTTTGTGACTGCCCGAGCGGATGAACTTCTCCGCCACCGTCAATCCGTAGATGAATCCGCTGCACACTGCCTGGATGTCAAAGGCCGCACTCCCGTTGGTGATACCGAGCTTGGACTGCAGAAGGGTCGCCGTACTTGGAAAGATGCAATCCGGGGTGGAGGTGGCGACTATAATCAGATCGATGTCGTTCGCCTTTATCCCGGCTGCAGCGAGCGCGTTCAGGCTGGCGCTGCATGCCAGATCGCTGCTCGCGAGACCGGGCGCAGCCAGGTGGCGGGCGCGGATGCCGGTCCGCGCGACGATCCATTCATCCGACGTATTGATGCCCCGGGCGACGAGATCCGCGTTGGTGACGGGCTCGCCTGGCAGACAGCTGCCGGTTCCGGCGACTCGAGCGTAGATCATGCCGTTACTCCATCCATCGCCGCCATCCGGTCCGTGATGCGTTCAATCAGGCGATTCGAAGCCGCTTCTGCCGCACGGTAGATGGCCTGCTCGAAAGCAAATTCGTCGGCCGATCCATGACTCTTCACCACCACTCCGCGCAGGCCGACGAGTGCGGCGCCATTGTAGCGACGATGATCGACGCGGTGCTTGAAACGCTTGAGCACCGGCATCGCCATCAGCGCCATCGCCCGGGTCATCAGATTGCGTTGGAATTCCTCTCGCAGGAAGCTCGCGAACATCTGGGCCAGGCCCTCGGAGGCCTTGAGGGCGACATTTCCCACAAAACCGTCGCACACGACCACATCGGTCGTACCCTTGTAAATGTCGTCGCCTTCGACATTGCCCTTGAAATTGAGCCCGCTCTGGCGCAGGAGGTCGGCTGCCTGCTTGACCATGTCGTTGCCCTTGATTGCCTCCTCGCCGATGTTGAGCAGGCCCACCGAGGGCCGGTCGATGTGCTCGATCGCGGCCACCAGCATGGCGCCCATTACACCGAACTGCAACAGATGCTCGGGGGTGCAATCCACGTTCGCACCGAGGTCGAGCACGTAGCTTTGCCCCTTGCGGGTGGGCATCGCCGAAGCGATCGCGGGGCGATCGATTCCCGGCAAAGTCTTCAATACGAAACGCGAGATCGCCATCAGGGCGCCGGTGTTGCCTGCCGAGACCGCAGCCTGGGCCCGACCCTGCTTGACCATGTCGATCGTGACCCGCATCGACGAATCCTTCTTGTTGCGCATCGCGCTGGCCGGAGCCTCGTCCATGCCAACGACTTCCCCCGCATGCTGAACGCTCAGACGATCGCCAAAACCCTTGCCGATACGAGCGAGCGGCTCGTCGAGTGCGTCGGGACGTCCTACGAGTATTGCGCGGGCTCCGGGATGGTGGCCCAGGAAAGCCCGAGTGGCCGGTACCGTCACTGCGGGACCGTGATCGCCACCCATGCAGTCTATTGCAACGGTGACATCCATGGGCTTCTCATGTGTTCCAGACAGGAAAAAAAAGGCGCAGTCGCCTCGAGCGCTACGCCGTCTTCACGAGAGAGGAATTACTCGCCCTTCGTTCTCACTACCTTCTTGCCCCGGTAGAAGCCATTAGGGCTGATGTGATGACGCAGGTGCACCTCGCCGGTCGTGGCTTCGACGGCCAGCGGCGGACTGGTCAGAGAATCATGCGCGCGATGCATGCCGCGCTTGGACGGGGACTTCTTGTTTTGCTGAACGGCCATGAAAACGCTCCCGGAACAGTTTGGTGTCTATTGTGCCCCGCTGTTCCTGCGCAAACCTGCGAGTGCAGCAAAAGGCGACTCCTTCTCGGCCGTACCCTCGGGGTGCGGCGCTTCACAATCATCATGTCGCGGGACGATCGGCACTGCGAGCATGATCTCTTCTTCGAGCAGGGCCAGGACATCCATGTCGGACACTGCCTCTATCGTGTCGAAGCTGTCGATCTCGAGTTCCTCGTCCGGAATCGGCGTGCCCGGACTCACCAGGTGCAGGACGGACTCGAGAGCCAGATTCCAGTCCAGCCGGGACAGGCAGCGCTGGCACTGCAAGGTCAGCACGCCCGAAGCCGCAAGCCTCAGGAAGTCCTTGCCATCCACCGCGACACTGCCGGAAAGGGTAAACGACACATCACCCTCGTTGCGGAACAGGATGTCGGCCAGCCGACCGAGCCGAAGCAGCGGAACCGTCCCTGAGAGACTTCGCCCTTCCGCGGCAAAACGGAAGGGGTCGGAGACAATGCATCGTTGCGACATAAGAGGCGGATGATATTATTTCCGCCCACCCCTGTCAAAGCCCGGTTACGCGATCCGATGAAACTCGTTCTCGCCTCGACGTCCGCCTATCGCCGCACGCTGCTCGAGCGCTTGCAGGTGCCATTCGAAACGGCGCGCCCGCAAGTCGATGAAACACCCCTGCCCGACGAAACCCCTCCAGCCACGGCCAATCGGCTTGCGGTCGAGAAGGCGCGAGCTGTGGCAGAAACATTTGCCAATGCACTTGTCATCGGCAGTGATCAGGTGGCTCATCTGGACGGCGAAGTATTCGGCAAGCCCGGCACCGTGGAGCGCGCGATTGATCAGCTGCGTCGCATGAGCGGCAGGACGATTGTCTTTCACACCGCCCTCGCGCTGATCAACACGGGCAGCGGCAACGTCCAGTGCGACAGCGTTCCGACCCTGGTGCGATTCCGCGATCTTTCCGACGACGAGATCATACGTTACGTCGCGAAGGAGCGCCCGCTCGACTGTGCCGGCAGTGCGAAATCCGAAGGCCTCGGCATCGCCCTGCTCGAATCCCTCAGCGGGGACGACCCCACTGCCCTGATCGGACTGCCCCTGATCGCACTATCACGCATGCTGCGCTCGGAAGGCATCATCCTGCCATGAGTGTGTCGCGCGGCGCGCTGGTTCTCGTTCCGGTAAGCCTGGGCGACACCGCGTGGTCGGGTTTTCTTCCCGACGATGCGCAACGGCATGTGACGGGCATCCGCCATTTCGTCGTCGAGAATCCCAAGGCGGCACGCAGTCAGCTCAAGCGCATGGAACATCCAGGGCCGCTGCGCGCGCTCGACATCAAGGCCCTGCCTGAACATGGCGACATCGCAGCCCTCGACACCCTGCTCGCCCCCGCGCTTGCGGGCGAGGATGTCGGGCTCATGTCGGACGCCGGCTGTCCGGCAGTCGCCGATCCGGGAGCACGCCTCGTCGCTCGCGCCCACGCGCTGGACATCCGCGTTCGCCCCCTCGTCGGGCCGTCCTCCATCCTGCTGGCATTGATGGGGTCCGGACTGAACGGCCAGAGTTTTGCGTTCTGCGGCTATCTGCCGGTGTCGGACGCCGAGCGCGACAGTCGTATCCGCGAGTTGGAAGCCGAATCGCGCAGGCTCGACCGGACGCAGATCTTCATCGAAACGCCCTACCGCAACGAGCGCATGCTCGAGGCCCTGCTGAAGGTGTGCCGCCCGTCCACACGCCTGTGCATTGCGCGGGAGGTCACGACCGTGGATGAATGGATTCGCACGCGCAGCATCGCGCAATGGCGGACGGACACGATACCCGATCTTGCGCGCAGGCCGTCGCTGTTCCTCATTCTGGCCGACTGACCCCTGCAGCAGGAAGTTCCTGCACCTCCTCGAGTACGAACAACTGGCCGTCACATTCGAGCAACGGCACCGGAACCAGCGAGGCGCCCTTGCCCGGTCCCAGTTCGCAGCGCCCCGACACGGGACAGTAGTGGGCGCCATGTACGGCGCATATGACGTAGTGACCGGTAAGGTCGAAGAACTTTCCGGGCAGCCAGTCCAGTTCGACCGGCACATGGGCACAGCGATTGAGGAAGGCCCGCACCTGCCCGCCATAGCGCACGGCAAATGCCGGCACCCGCTCGCCGCCCGTGAGCACTTCGAACCTGACACCATCGCCACCATCGACAACCGCCGCGGAGGCGCAGATCAGGCGTTTTCGCGCAACCATGTCCTGAGCGCCGCCGACGAATCGACAATGGCCTCGGGTGACGCATCCTCGAGCGCAGCGCGGGGATGTGCGCCAAACGACACCGCCAGCCCCGCGACACCGGCATTCCTTGCCATGTGGACATCGTGCGTCGTGTCTCCGACCATCAGGGTGCGTTCGCGCCTCGTGCCGAGTTCGTCCATGATTTCTTCCAGCATCGCCGGATGCGGTTTCGAGAAGCACTCATCTGCGCAGCGCGTGCTGTGAAAGAACCCGCCCAGTCGGCTGTGATCGAGCGCCCGGTCCAGTCCGACGCGGCTCTTGCCCGTGGCCACCCCGAGCATGCGCCCCATGTCCGCGAGTTCGCGGATCATCTCGCGCGTTCCCGGAAAGAGCGTCAGTTCGTGATCCGATGAGAGATAGTGAAATCGGTAGCGCTCCACCATGCGCGGATAGTCCGCCGGGGCAAGTTCGGGCACGGCATGCTCGAGAGCGTCCTTCAGGCCCAGCCCGATGACGTGACGCGCACGTTCCTCGGGCGGCTCCGGCAAACCCAGATCGCGGCATGCAGCTCCGATTGCGTGAACGATGGCAGCTGCCGAATCCATCAGCGTACCGTCCCAGTCGAACACGATGAGATCGAAACGATTATTCATGGCCTTCCAATGGCCCTTCTTCCATGCGATCGACGAAAGCCTTCAGTTCGGGCGGCAGTTCCGATTCCAGTTCCACCCTCTCGCCGGTGAGCGGGTGCACGAACGAGAGTTTCGCGGCATGCAGAAACATGCGCTTGAGTCCCGCCGATTCCAGGCGCTTGTTCAGCGAGAAGTCCCCGTACTTCTCATCCCCGCACAGGGGGAACCCCAGATGCGCGAGGTGGACACGAATCTGATGCGTCCGGCCGGTCTTGAGTTCCACGTCCAGCAGGCTGAACCCGGCCCAGCGTCCAACGAGGCGCACGACGCTGTGCGCAGCCTTGCCCTCATCGCTCACGCGCACGCGGCGCTCGCCGCCCGGCGTCAGGTACTTGAACAACGGAACCTTGACGTGCTGCAGCGGATTGCTCCAGCGGCCGGCCACGAGCGTCAGATAATGCTTTTCGACCGCCCCCTCGCGCATCATGTCATGCATTGCCTTGAGCGCGGCACGCTTCTTCGCGATGATCAGCAAGCCGGAGGTTTCGCGGTCGATGCGATGAACGAGTTCGAGCAGGCGTGCCTCCGGTCGCTGGCTGCGCAACTGCTCGATGACGCCGAAGCTCACACCGCTTCCGCCGTGCACGGCCTTGCCCGAAGGTTTGTCCACCACCAGCAGCGCATCATCCTCGTACACGACGGCCAGCGGCCTTCCCGGCGGAGCCACCCCCGGATGCGCCGGCCGGGCGATGCGAACCGGCGGGATACGCACCTCGTCCCCATCGGAAAGCCGGTATGTGGGCGCGACCCGGCCACCATTTACCCGCACCTCTCCACTGCGCAGAATCCGATAGACGTGACTCTTCGGCACGCCCTTGCATATGCGCAGCAGATAGTTGTCGATGCGCTGGCCCGCGACAGATTCATCCACCCGCTCGTGCCGGACTGACGGCCCCGCCGATGGTGCCCCGTGCTTCTCCGGGGAGTCGATCGAATCGCTCATGCGCAGGCAACGCCCCCGCGCAGCACTTTGCTTTGGATCATCATCATGAGATACTCTAGTCCGATTGAACCGGTTGCGGTCCGATTCCCTTGCCCCTCAACGCGGAGGCATGAATTCGGCATCGAGCCCACAAGCGAGCTCCCGGTCAGATCAATCGTGCCTTCATTGCCGGAAATGGCAGCGATGGTAACGCAATCGACAAACTTCGATCCATTGGATTGGATTTAGACGCGCAGCATACATGCAGGATAAAGTGCTCCGCACGGGGCTTGATTGCTTCGGGGCGCGAGTGCAGTGAACGACCAGCCGACCCATCACAGCCGATCAACAACCGGATGAAAGAAGCTTCAACCAATTGCTCCTGAAACCGTAAAGCGCGATGGTGCGCGCCGTTCGTCCTGCCCGTGTGTCTTCGCGGGAGAACGAAATAAATGAAGCGCATGCTTTTCAATGCGACGCAGGCCGAGGAACTCCGCGTCGCGATCGTTGATGGTCAGAAGCTCATCGACCTAGACATCGAATCGGCATCGAAGGAAGAACGCAAGAGCAACATCTACAAGGCGGTCATCACCCGTCTCGAGCCCAGCCTCGAGGCTGCGTTCGTGGACTATGGGTCCGAGCGCCATGGCTTCCTGCCCTTCAAGGAGATCGGCAAGAACTGTTATGCGGCCGGCTCCGACGCGGGCAAGGCGCGTATCCAGGACGCGCTCTCCGTCGGCCAGGAAGTCATCGTCCAGGTCGAAAAGGACGAGCGAGGCAACAAGGGAGCCGCCCTCACCACCTACATCTCCCTGGCGGGCCGCTACCTCGTCCTGATGCCCAACAATCCGCGTGGGGGCGGCGTGTCGCGCCGCGTCGAGGGCGACGAGCGGGCCGAACTCCGCGACATCATGGACCAGCTCGACGTGCCGCCCGGCATGAGCCTGATCGCGCGCACCGCGGCGATCGGTCGCTCGGCCGAGGAATTGCAGTGGGATCTGAATTACCTGATGCAGCTGTGGCAGGCGATCGAAGGTGCGGCCCAGGGCCAGAAGGGTGCCTTTCTCATCTATCAGGAAGGCAGTCTCGTGATTCGCGCAATTCGTGACTACTTCCAGCCGGAGATCGGCGAAATCCTGATCGACACTGACGACATCTTCGAACAGGCCAGCCAGTTCATGGCCCACGTCATGCCGGGCAATGTCGCCAAGGTCAAGCGATACAACGATGACGTCCCGCTCTTCTCGCGCTTCCAGATCGAGCATCAGATCGAGTCAGCATACGCACGCCAGGTGACGCTGCCGAGCGGAGGCGCAGTTGTCATCGACCACACCGAGGCGCTCGTCTCGATCGACGTCAACTCGGGCCGCTCGACCAAGGGTGCGGACATCGAGGAAACGGCCCTGCGCACCAACCTCGAAGCGGCCGACGAGATTGCCCGTCAGCTGCGCCTGCGCGACCTGGGCGGCCTCATCGTGATCGATTTCATCGACATGGAATCGCAGAAGGCCCAGCGCGAGGTCGAGAACCGGCTGCGTGACGCGCTGCACTTCGACCGCGCACGCGTCCAGACCTCGAGAATCAGCCGTTTCGGCCTGCTCGAACTGTCCCGCCAGCGTCTGCGCCCGGCCCTGGCCGAGACGAGCTACATTCCCTGCCCGCGCTGCAATGGAACCGGACACATCCGCAGCACCGAGTCCTCGGCTCTGCACATCCTGCGCATCCTCGAAGAGGAAGCGATGAAGGACAACACCGGCGCGGTGCACGTCCAGGTTCCGGTCGATGTCGCCACGTTCCTGCTGAACGAGAAGCGTTCGGATATCGCGCGCATCGAGATGCGGCACAAGATCCTGCTGATCATCGTCCCGAACCGATATCTGGAAACGCCGCAACATGAGATCGTGAGGCTGCGTCACGATCAACTCAACCAGGAAGACATCGCACTGGCCAGTTACCAGATGGCAATTCGTCCCGAGCAGGAGGACCTGCGACTGCAGGCTGCCGAGGGCGAGGGCAAGATGCCGCGCGCCGAGGCCGTGGTCAAGGGCATCGCACCGGGGCAACCCGCGCCGAATATGGAAGCGCGTGCCGAAGCCGCCGAAGGCGCTGCGGCCCCGCTCGCCCCGGTTCCCGGACATGGACTGATCGCGCGACTGTTCGGCTGGTTCCGCAAGGAAAAGGGGGCCGAGCCTGTCGCAGTGGCGGTGGGCGAAGTCGCGGTCAAGAGCGATTCGCGTGCGCGTGGCGAACGTAGCGACAGTCGCCGCCCCGGTAATCGCAATCGTCGCGACGCTCAGCGCACGGAACGCGGCGATGGCGCAGAGGCGGCCAAGGGGGGCAGGCAGGGCAAGCGTCCCGAGCCCGCCGAACGTGCGCAGCAGCCGCAGGACCGCGAAGCCGCTGCCGGAC
>CAYOKH010000019.1:0-29958 GCA_964404505.1 uncultured Azoarcus sp. | reverse complement strand
TCGATGTCCTTGTCATCGGCGGCGGCCCGGGCGGCTACGTGGCCGCCATTCGTGCGGCTCAGCTCGGTTTCAGGACCGCGTGCTGCGAATCCAACCCGTATGCAGATCCGAAGGGCGAACCCCGTCTCGGCGGTACGTGCCTGAACGTGGGTTGCATTCCATCCAAGGCGCTGCTGCATACTTCGCACCTATTCGAGGAGGCAGGGCATGGCTTTGCCCAGCAGGGCATCAATGTCGGGACTCCGAAGATCGACGTGACAAAGATGATCGGGCGCAAGAACGCCGTCGTCGATCAGTTGACAAGCGGCATCAAGGGCTTGTTCAAGAAGAACAAGGTGACCTTGCTCAATGGTCATGGCAGCTTTGTCGGCAAGGCGGGTGAGGGCTGGGAGGTCAAGGTCGGCGCGGAGCGCGTGACCGCCCGGCAGGTGATCGTCGCGACCGGTTCCAGCGCGCGCCAGCTGCCCGGGATTGCAGTCGACAACAAGCTCGTGTGCGACAACGTCGGTGCGCTCGATCTGAGCGCGGTGCCAAAGAGGCTCGCCGTGATCGGTGCCGGGGTGATAGGGCTGGAAATGGGATCGGTGTGGCGGCGCCTTGGCGCCGAAGTGACCGTTCTCGAGGCCATGCCCGATTTTCTCGCACTTGCGGATGGGGATGTTGCGAGGGAAGCCCTCAAGCTCTTCAGCAGGCAGGGGCTCGACATCCAGCTTGGCTGCACGATCAAGGATGTCAAGACCGGCAAGAAGGGGGTGTCGATCGCCTACACGGACAAGAGCGGCGCCGAGCAGATGCTTGTTGCCGACCGCCTGATCGTCTCGGTCGGACGCGTTCCCAATACTGCCGGACTCAACGCGGAGGGCGTGGGGCTCAAGCTGGACAAACGCGGGATGATCGACGTGGACGAGCACTGCCGCACCAGTCTGCCCGGGGTATGGGCGGTCGGGGACGTCGTGCGCGGTCCGATGCTGGCGCACAAGGCAATGGAAGAAGGGGTGATGGTCGCGGAGCTGATGGCCGGTCAGGCCGGTCATTGCGACCTGAACACGGTGCCCTGGGTTATCTACACCAGTCCCGAGATTGCATGGGTCGGAAAGACCGAACAGGAACTCAAGAGTGCAGGCATCGCCTACCGTGCAGGCAAGATCCCGTTCCAGTTCAATGGGCGCGCCATGGGCATGGCCGCGCCTGACGGTTTCGTCAAGATGCTTGCTGACGCGAACACCGACCGGATTCTCGGAGTGCACATCATCGGGGCCAATGCCTCGGAAGTCATCGCGGAAGCTGTCGTCGCAATGGAGTTCGCGGGCAGCAGCGAGGATCTGGCGCGGATCTGTCATGCCCATCCGACCATGTCGGAAGTGGTGCACGAGGCCGCACTCGCGGTCGACAGGCGTCCATTGCATTTCTGACCGGGTTGCCGGGAACGGGGATGCGGCGCCCCGGTCCCGGCCTCAAGGCCCCGACAAGATGCCTCATCGACTACTCAAAGTTCCGGAACACGGGATGATCGACGCCTATGAGGCCCAACTCGAGGCGCGCGGTTACAAGGCCGATCCGGCGCAGCGCACTGCGGCCAGGCGTCTGCAGACACTTTACTCGGAGCTGATTGATTTCAAGGCCGGCCGGAGCGGAACCCTGCGCAGAATTTTCGTGCGTCCGCGCATGCCGCGCAGCGTCTACTTCTGGGGGGGCGTTGGGCGCGGCAAGAGCTTTCTGATGGATTGCTTCTATGATGCCGTGCCATACCGGCGCAAGCGGCGGGTGCACTTCCATGCCTTCATGCAGGAAGTGCACAACGATCTCAGGAATTACAGGAACGAACCCGACCCCCTGCAGAAGGTGGCCGGGCGGATCGCCCGCCAGACGCGCCTGCTGTGCTTCGACGAGTTTCACGTATCCGATATCGCCGATGCGATGATGCTCGGGCGCCTGCTCGAGGCGCTGTTTGCGCGCGGCGTGATCTTCGTGATGACATCGAACTATCCGCCGGAGGGGCTCTATCCGAACGGATTGCAGCGCATCAACTTCGTCCCGACCATTGAAATGATGAAACGCCGCTTCGATGTCCTGGAGATCGATGACGGCACGGATTATCGGCTGCGTTCGCTGGAGCAGATGGAAATCTATCTGACACCGGCCGATGATGAGGCCGCGCGCAAGATGCGCGATGATTTTCGTCGCCTCTCGGCGAACGATCCGGTGGCCGATGCGGTCGAGATCCTGGGGCGCTCCCTGCCGGTGGTGGCGCAGGCGCCGGGTGTGATCTGGTTCGGGTTCGAAACCCTGTGCGGGGGTCCGCGCTCGCAGAACGACTATCTTGAGATCGCCCGCGAGCATCACACCGTGCTGGTATCGAGTGTCCCAAGGATGCCGCCGGCGAAGGCGTCCGAGGCGCGTCGCTTCACGTGGCTCGTGGACGTCCTGTACGACCATCGGGTGAAGCTCATCCTGAGTGCGGAGGTCGAAGCGCATGAGCTCTACTCCGAGGGCCACAATGCCCACGAGTTCGTGCGCACGGTCAGTCGCCTCATGGAGATGCGCAGTCACGACTTTCTCGCCGCCGCCCACCGCGTCGAATAGGAACTCGGTACCCGCCACGTGTCATGGACAGCCTGCTAACATGGGCGCGGGGCATCCATCGACATCGATATGGGCTTTTCTACTGCCAGAGCCATGGACCAGGAAGCGATCACCGCAGCCTACCGACGTTATGCACCCGTCTACGATTTCCTGTTCGGTGCTGTTTTCGAACCGGGACGCAGGCGCGTCGTCGAGGCCCTCGACTGCCGGCCCGGCGATGAAGTGCTGGAGGTAGGCGTAGGCACGGGCCTGTCATTGCGCTACTATCCGGCGCACGCGCGGGTCACCGGGATCGACCTCTCCCCCCACATGCTTGCGCGTGCGGGGACCCAGGTGCGCCGCCACGATCTGAAGAACGTGAGTCTCATGGCGATGGATGTGCAGCGTCTTTCCTTCCCGGATGCGAGCTTCGACAAGATTTCGGCGCTCTACGTGGCCTCGGTGGTTCCGGATCCGGCGCAGATGATGCGGGAACTCGAGCGGGTATGTCGTCCCGGTGGCGAGGTCCTGATCGTCAATCACTTCACCCGCCACGATGGACTCGCTTCGCGCATCGAGAAGGGACTGGCACCGATGGCCCGTTCGCTCGGATTCCGCCCGCTGTTTCCGATGGATGCCTTCATCTCGCTGACACGTCTTGAACTGACCGACGCCATGCCGGTGAACGTGTTTGGCTACTGGACGCTGCTGCGATTCCGAAACGCGCCCTGACGACAGTCGCGGTACGTCCGATGGTGTGCGTTTGCATGCGTACGCACGTGCCGAACGATCCGCCGAAACCGATTTCGACGTAAGATCACGCTTTCACAGTCGATTGCCGTATGCCGGATCCCGCTTCCATCTTTGCCGTCGACGGACCGTTGTCAGCTGCCATACCTGGTTTTCGCAGTCGCCCGCAGCAGATCGAGATGGCGCAACTCATTGCGGAGACCTTGCGCGAGCGGCGAATTCTCGTCGCCGAGGCCGGTACGGGGACCGGCAAGACCTTCGCCTATCTGGTCCCGGCTTTGCTCAGCGGCGACAAGGTGATCATCTCGACCGGCACCAGGACACTGCAGGATCAGCTGTTCAATCGTGATCTACCGACGGTGAGGGCAGCGCTCAAGGTTCCGGTAAGCGTGGCCCTGCTCAAGGGCCGTGCCAATTACGTGTGTCCCTATCACCTCGAGCGCAACGCGCGCGACGGGCGCTTCCAGAGTCCCCAGGAGGCGGCGGACATGCGCGCGATCGTGCGCTTTTCCCGTGTTACCCGCAGCGGCGACCGGGCCGAGTGCACATCGGTTCGCGAGGACTCCGGGGCGTGGCAGGCGGCGACGTCCAGCCGTGACAACTGTCTGGGTCAGGAGTGCCCGAACGTCCGCGACTGTTTCGTGCTCGCAGCCCGTCGCGCAGCTATGGACGCGGACATCGTGGTGGTCAATCACCATCTCTTTTTCGCGGATGTGATGCTGCGCGACGAGGGTATGGGCGAACTTCTGCCCGCGTGCAATGCGGTGATTTTCGATGAAGCGCATCAGCTGCCTGAAACGGCAAGCCTGTTCTTCGGCGAGAGTGTATCGACCGCCCAGTTGCTCGAACTCGCGCGCGACACCCGGTCAGAGACCCTCGCGGGTGCGCGCGACTGTCGCGAACTGGCCGACGCGACGCGTTCGCTGGAGAAGGCAGCGCGTGATCTGCGCCTCGCGTTCGGTGCGGAGTCCGCGCGTCTTTCGCATTCGCAGGCCGGCGAACGACCCGGCTTCGATCAAGCCGTGGGGCGGCTGGGCGAGCAACTGGAGGCGTTCGGAACGGTCCTCGGCACCCAGGCGGAACGCTCCGAGGGTCTGGCCAACTGCCTGCGCCGGTGCGCAGAGATCGGCGCGCGTCTTGCCCGCTGGTGCTCTCCCGGCGACAGCGGGATCGTTCGCTGGGTCGAGGTATTTTCACAGTCGATGGTGCTGAACGCGACGCCGCTGCAGGTATCGGAGATCTTTCGCCGGCAGGTCGAGGCGCAGCCGCGGGCATGGATCTTCACTTCGGCGACGCTCGCCGTGGGTCGTGATTTCCGCCATTACTGCGACGAACTCGGCCTTTCCCTGCTCGCGGATCCCCCCGCGACAGCGGTATGGGGCAGCCCTTTCGATTACGCGCAACAGGCCGTGCTCTACGCGCCCGAGGGTATGCCCGATCCGAACCATCCGGACTATGCGGAGGCGGTCGCGCGCGTAAGTCTACCCCTGGTTCGGGCGGCGCGCGGACGAAGTTTCGTGCTGTGTACCTCGCTGCGGGCGATGCGCCGCATCCACGGTCTGCTTGCGGAGGGTTTGGAGGATGCCGGCGAGACGCTTCCCTTGCTGCTTCAGGGCGAAAGTTCGCGCAGCGAACTTCTTGAAAGGTTTCGCAAGCTCGGAAATGCGGTGCTGGTCGCAAGCCAGAGCTTCTGGGAGGGCGTCGACGTACCCGGGGACGCCCTGTCGCTGGTCATTATCGACAAGCTGCCATTTGCCCCGCCCGACGATCCGGTCCTCGCTGCGCGCGTGGAGCACCTGCGCAGGATGGGCCACAATCCGTTCATGCAGTATCAGCTGCCACGTGCGGTGATCAACATGAAGCAGGGTGCGGGGCGACTCATCCGCAGCGAAAGCGATCGCGGCGTGCTGTGTATCTGCGACCCGCGCATGATCACCAAACGCTATGGCAAGGTCGTGTGGCAGAGCCTGCCGCCGATGCACCGGACGCGTGTTCAGGCCGAGGTTGTCGCATGCCTCGAGGAAATGGCCTCCACGTCGGATCGATGCTCACCGCCTCCGCCGCATGGCGCGATATCCGGGCCTGCGGCTGATGCTGTATCCTTGCCGGGTCGGGTTTTCACGCAAGAAACATGATTTTATTTGGAATTGCGGGCTGGTCGGGTTCGGGCAAGACGACGCTGATCGAAAAGCTCATCCCCGAGTTTACGAGGCGCGGCATGAGCGTCTCGGTGATCAAGCATGCCCACCACGGTTTCGATCTCGATCGTCCGGGCAAGGATTCTTGGCGTCACCGCGAGGCCGGAGCGACCCAGGTATTGATGCTCTCGGAGCAGCGCTGGGTATTGATGCATGAACTGCGCGACGAGCCTGAGCCGACTCTCGACATCCAGCTCCGCCTGCTCGGGCCCTGCGACATCGTGCTGATCGAGGGTTTCAAGGCAGCCGAGGTCCCGAAGGTCGAGGTATACCGCGAGGCTAACGGGAAACCCCCGCTGTGGCCCGAGAACCCGCATGTCGTGGCGGTCGCGGCCGATGCAGACATTGATTGCCCGCTCCCCCGGCTGGGACTGAACGATCCTGCTGCGGTGGTGGACTTCATACTGTCGTATGATCGTGAAACCGCCGCGCCTCGAGGGTCATCAGTGGGTGACGCGTTGGGATGAGATCAGCGCGTGCCATGCGGTGCGAGCGGCCGGTGTGCGGGCTGGAACGCGATTTGGAACGGTTACCTGGATGAATATCGACATGCTTTCGTTCGACGAGGCGCTCGCAACCCTGGTCGGAAACGCCCATCCCGTGCGCGAGATCGAGATGGCCGATACGATGGTCGCGCGGGGGAGGGTGCTTGCGAGTGCGTTACACTCTCCGCTTTCGGTCCCGCCCATGGACACCTCCTCCATGGATGGCTATGCGGTACGCGTCGCGGACGTTCCCGTCGAAGGTGTGCGTCTGCCGGTGCGCCAGCGCATTCCCGCCGGCAGTGTCGGCCATGCGCTTCAGCCTGGCAGTGCCGCGCGCATCTTCACCGGAGCGCCGATGCCGCCAGGGGCCGATGCCGTGGTGATGCAGGAACTGTGCGAAGTGCACGGCACGGAGGTGGCGATCAATCACCGTCCGCATGCGGGGGAGGCCGTGCGACTCGCCGGCAGCGAGGTCGCCCCCGGTCAGGTGATCCTGCCTGCCGGCGTGCGGCTCAGACCGCAGGAGCTCGGACTCGCCGCGTCCGTGGGAATTGCACAGCTTCCGGTCTTGCGCCGGGTTCGCGTCGCCTTGTTCTCGACCGGCAGCGAGCTCGTCATGCCAGGCGAGTCACTTCCGCCAGGAGGCGTATACAACTCCAATCGTTTCCAGTTGCGTGCGCTGCTCGAGCAGCTCGGCTGCGAGATCAGCGATTTCGGAATTGTCGCCGACGATCTGGCGATGACGCGCAAGGTCCTGCGCGAAGCGGCCGAGGGTCATGATCTGATCCTGACAAGTGGCGGTGTCTCCGTCGGTGAGGAAGATCACGTGAAGCCCGCGGTGGAGGCCGAGGGCGTACTCGAAGTGTGGAAGATCGCGATGAAGCCGGGGAAGCCGCTCGCATACGGGCGCGTCGCTGCCGCCGCATTCATCGGCCTGCCGGGCAATCCCGTTTCGAGCTTCGTTACCTTCCTGATGCTGGTACGTCCTTTCGTGCTCGCTACACAGGGCGTGTCGGACGTCGCGCCGGCGGTCATCGACATGCGCGCGGATTTCGACTGGCCACGCCCGGATCGACGCCGCGAGTTTCTCCGGGGCCGAGCCAATGCGCGGGGGGGGCTGGAGATTCACGCACAGCAGGGTTCGGCCGCATTGTCATCCATCGTCTGGGCCGGCGGGCTGGTCGATGTGCCTGCCGGGACACCCATCCGGGCGGGGGAGTCCGTCCGATTCATTCCTTATGGTGAGCTGCTGTATTGAGCCGGGTTGATCGCATGACTATAAAGGTATTGTACTTCGCAGCACTTCGCGACGCGCTGGGACGCTCGGCGGAATCCCTGGCACTTCCGCCCGGGGTTGCGACCGTTGGCGAGCTGCAGCTCTTTCTGGCCGATCGGGGTGAACAATGGAAGGCCCTCGAAGTGGGCAGGAACGTCAGGGCGGCGCGCAACCAGCGCATGGTGGGTTTGTCCGAGCCTGTATCGCCGGGGGATGAGATCGCGTTTTTTCCGCCAGTGACCGGGGGATGAGCATGTCAGTCAGCGTGCAGGAAGCGGATTTCGATGCGGGCGCCGAGATCGCCGCGCTGTCCCAGGGGCGTCCGGAGGTTGGGGCGGTAGCCACCTTCGTCGGCTTGGTACGCTGCTCCATCGAGGATCCCCGCGTGTTGGCGATGACACTCGAGCACTATCCGGGGATGACGGAGAAGGCCCTGGAGGATATCGTCGCCGATGCTCGCGAGCGGTGGCATCTGGATGGCGTGCGCGTGATCCATCGGTTCGGCAGGCTCGAGCCGGGCGACCGGATCGTCTTTGTCGGTATTGCCAGTGCGCATCGCGGCGAGGCATTTGCGGCCTGTGAATTCATCATGGACTATCTGAAGACCCGTGCGCCGTTCTGGAAGCGCGAGGAGACCCCCCAAGGGGCTCGCTGGGTCGAGGCGCGAGACAGTGACGACGGCGCGGCAGGCCGCTGGGACGACATAGCCATGCGGCGTTGAAGGGCGCTGCCCGATCCCGAAAACGGAAATGGCGCCCTCGGGCGCCATTTCCGTTTCAAGCCGCAACTACGGAGGATTCACTTCTTGCCCTTGGCGCCTCCGCCCATCTGATTGAAAGCCTGGAACGCTTCTGTGGAGGCACGGGTCATCTGTTCGAACGCGGCGCGCGTCGTATCCATGGCGGTCTGGATCGCAGTCATGGCGTTCTGGTCGGTGATCGGCATGCCCTGGAACATCTTCTGCATCGCTTCGAAAACGTCCTGTCCGCCGCTGGTGAGCTGTTCCCCGACAAGTTTGCCCACTTCAGCCTGGGCGCGGCTGGCCAGTTCCGCCATTTCGCGCGCGCATGCGAGCATCTGTTCGGTCGACGTCTGCGCAAACTTCGTGCGCAGCTCCAGGAGCGATTGCGGATCCTTGGCGGTCGACAGTGCCTTCGCGTTCTTGACGCCCTCCTCGAACAGGTTCTTCGCGGTTGTGACCTGCAACTCCATGATGCGTTGCGAGTTTTCGATCGACATCTGCGCCAGGCGCATTGCTGCTTCGAGGTTCTTCTTGTGAAGTTCGTTGAATTGATCCTGTTTGGTAGCCATTTCTTACTCCCGCTGACACTTGTTTGAATACTGGGAACTCGCAGGTGACTCCGACCTTCGCGTCCGGGCGGGGTGCTCGCCCGAATCCTTGCGAGTCATGAGTGAGGCGTTCATGATGCCGCCGCAATGGGGTCGTGCTGACTTCGACCCGGGTGCTACGCTACCCTAGCTCGTCTCACCGTTAAAAATATCACACCCGTGTTCATTTGCTTCCCTTTTTGGCAACCGGGCCGGCGCAACCCGCATTGGATGTTGCGTTGCAACAACACAATCCGGGTGTCCTTCTCCTTCCGCCGGTATGGTGGTGCCGAGCGGTGAGTTGACTTCACCCCGAACGGCCCCATATCCCTTGCACCCAGAATACGCCGAGGAAATCCGCGATGCGCTTCGACAAGCTCACAACAAAGTTTCAGCAGGCCTTTTCCGATGCCCAGAGCATCGCGATCGGAAATGACAACCAGTTCATCGAACCGCAGCATCTGCTTGCGGCACTTCTCGCGCAGGACGATGGTGCGACGGTCTCGCTGCTTCAGCGGGCCGGTGCCAATGTTACGCCGCTCAATACGGCCTTGAAGGCGGCGATAGGCCGGCTTCCCAAGGTGGAGGGGCACGGCGGCGAGCTGCAGGTGGGTCGCGACCTTACCAACCTGCTCAATCTCACCGACCGGGAAGCACAAAAGCGTGGCGACCAGTACATTGCGAGCGAACTCTTCCTGCTCGTGTTGACGGACGACAAGGGCGAGACCGGAAGGCTGCTCAGGGATCACGGTCTCGTGCGCAAGGCGCTGGAGGCTGCGATCGAGGCGGTGCGCGGTGGCCAGGGTGTCGGTAGCCAGGAGGCCGAAGGACAGCGCGAATCGCTGAAGAAGTACTGCCTCGATCTCACCGAACGCGCCCGGCAGGGCAAGCTTGACCCGGTCATCGGCCGCGACGACGAGATCCGTCGCGCCATTCAGATCCTTCAGCGGCGCACCAAGAACAACCCGGTGCTGATCGGTGAGCCGGGCGTCGGAAAGACGGCGATCGTCGAGGGCCTGGCCCAGCGCATCGTCAATGGCGAGGTGCCCGAAACGCTCAAGGGCAAGAGGGTGCTGTCGCTCGACATGGCGGCGCTTCTGGCCGGTGCCAAGTACCGCGGCGAGTTCGAGGAGCGGCTCAAGGCCGTGCTCAAGGAGATTGCGCAGGAAGAGGGACGCATCATCGTTTTCATCGACGAGCTCCATACCATGGTGGGGGCCGGCAAGGCCGAAGGTGCCATCGATGCCGGAAACATGCTCAAGCCTGCACTGGCACGTGGCGAACTCCACTGTATCGGTGCAACCACGCTGGACGAGTATCGCAAGTACCTCGAGAAGGACGCCGCACTCGAGCGCCGTTTCCAGAAGGTGCTGGTCGACGAGCCGTCGGTCGAGGCGACGATTGCGATTCTGCGTGGCCTGCAGGAGAAGTACGAGATCCATCACGGCGTGGAGATCACCGATCCGGCGATCGTGGCAGCCGCCGAGTTGTCCCATCGCTACATCACCGATCGATTCCTGCCGGACAAGGCGATCGACCTGATAGACGAGGCGGCTGCGCGAATCAAGATGGAGATCGACTCCAAACCGGAAGTGATGGACAAACTGGACAGACGCATGATCCAGCTCAAGATCGAGCGCGAAGCGGTCAAGAAGGAGAAGGACGAAGCTTCGCAGAAGCGGCTGCAATTGATCGAGGAGGAACTCGAAAAACTCGAACGCGAGTACAACGATCTCGAGGAAATCTGGAAAGCGGAAAAGGCCAAGGCGCAGGGTTCGGCCCACATCAAGGAAGAGATCGACAGTCTTCGGGCGCAGATGGCCGAGTTCCAGCGCAAGGGGCAACTCGACAAGGTCGCCGAGCTCCAGTACGGCAAGCTGCCGCAACTGGATGCGCAGTTGAAGGCAGCCGAGCAGGTCGGCGAGGGCGCTCAGCCCAACAAGTTGTTGCGCACCCAGGTCGGGGCCGAGGAGATCGCCGAGGTCGTGTCCCGCGCAACCGGCATCCCGGTGAGCAAGATGATGCAGGGCGAGCGCGAAAAGCTGCTGCGGATGGAGACACGCCTGCACGAGCGAGTGGTCGGGCAGGACGAAGCCGTGCGGATGGTGTCAGATGCGATCCGGCGCTCGCGTGCCGGACTTTCGGACGAGAATCGGCCGTATGGGTCTTTCCTGTTCCTGGGACCCACGGGTGTCGGCAAGACCGAGCTGTGCAAGGCGCTAGCAGAATTCCTGTTCGATTCCGAGGACCACCTGATCCGCGTCGACATGAGCGAGTTCATGGAGAAGCATTCCGTGGCGCGGCTCATTGGTGCGCCTCCGGGCTACGTGGGTTACGAGGAGGGCGGTTACCTGACCGAACAGGTGCGGCGCAAGCCCTATAGCGTGATCCTCTTCGACGAGGTCGAAAAGGCCCATCAGGACGTCTTCAACGTACTGCTTCAGGTGCTCGATGACGGGCGAATGACCGACGGACAGGGCCGTACCGTGGATTTCAAGAACACGGTCATCGTGATGACCTCCAACCTGGGCAGTCAGATGATCCAGCAGATGGCGGGCGACGACTACGGTGTGATCAAGGTGGCGGTGATGGCCGAGGTCAAGAGCTTCTTCCGTCCCGAGTTTATCAACCGAATCGACGAGGTCGTGGTGTTCCATGCGCTGGACGAGAAGCACATCGCCAAAATTGCACGCATTCAGTTGCACTATCTGGAGAAGCGCCTGGCACGGCTGGAAATGAGCATGGATGTCAGCGAAGAGGCCCTGGCGGAACTTGCCGAGGCCGGGTTCGATCCGGTATTCGGGGCAAGACCGCTCAAGCGTGCGATCCAGGATCGGATCGAGAACCCGCTTGCGAAAGCCATTCTCGAGGGGCAGTTCGCGCCGAAGGACCGGATCCGGGTCGCACTCGATCATCGAACCATCGTTTTCTCGAAGGCTGCCTGAGCGCTTCGGCCGGACTGGTCCAGCGTCGATACCGGCACGGCCGCCCGCGGTTCGTGCCGGTACCTTCCTGTGCCCTCGCGTCGCAAGCAAGGACGCCTGATTCTTGACGGAATTTCGTTGGGCCTCTGGCTCTCCGGCAGGCGGGGTGGCGGACACATTCGTTTCCACAAGGTTCAGGTGTCCGCGAAGGCGGGCGGAGGTCGGCACCGCGCGACGGTGCGTGGCGCATGTTCTGGCCTGCGGGCCGGCACAATGCGATAATCCCCGGTCGGACGCAGGCGAAAAGACCAGACGTGTCCCATCCGTGCTCGATTAAATGGAAACCAGTCGATGTTTGAGGCAGTTCGCAAAAACAAGCGTATCTCGCAGGTGATCCTCGCGATCATCATTGTCCCGTTCGCTTTCTTCGGTATGGACGCCTATTTCAGCGGTTCGCCCGGAAGTGCCGAGGTCGCCACCGTAGGCGGCTCGAAAATCTCGGTGATGGAATTCGATCAGGCACTGCGCCAACAGCAGGATCGTATACGCGATACAACCGGTGGCCAGATCGACCGGGCCCAGTTCGAGTCCGAGGCGTTCCGCCGCGCCGTGCTCGAAAGCCTGATCAATCAGCGCATTCTGCTGTTGCATGCGCTTGAGAACCGCATGGTCGTGACGGATCAGCAGGTCCAGGAAGTCATCGTTTCACTTCCGGCTTTCCAGGACGAAGGACGATTCTCCCTCAATCGCTACGAGGCGCTGCTGCGTGCGCAGGGAATGTCGCCTGCGATGTTCGAGCGCCAGCTCGCACAGGATCTGCGCACGCAGCAGATCGCCCAGGCGGTTGGCGAATCCGCCTTCGTCGGGCTCGCCTCGGCCAGGCGGCTTCTGCTTGCACAGCTCGAGGAGCGAGAGATCCGCGAAGTCGATTTTCCGGCCGTGCGCTACGTCGATGAAGTAGCCATCACGGACGAGGCAGTGCGGGCGTACTATGACGCGAATCCGTCGCGGTTCGAAAGGCCGCCGCGCCTGCGTGCCGAGTATGTGGTCCTCGACCACGAAGCCCTTCTGGCCCGTATCGAAGTCTCCGATGCCGACGTTGAGCAGTTCTATGCGAGCAACCCGGACCGCTTCGGGCAGCCTGAAGAACATCGGGCGCGCCACATCCTGATCCAGGCCGGACCGGACGCCTCAGCCGCCGAGGTTGAAGCGGCGCGGAACAAGGCGCAGCAGCTACTGGACACCCTGCGCGATCAGCCGGAGCGGTTCGAGGAACTCGCGAGAGCCGAATCCGAGGATCCGGGTTCGGCCGAAAGTGGCGGCGACCTTGGTTTCTTCGGCCCGGGGGCGATGGTACAGGCGTTCGAGGATGCCGTCTTCAGTCTCTCCGAGGGTGCCATCAGCGATGTCGTGCGCTCTGACTTCGGTTTCCACATCATTCAACTTACCGGCGTCAAGCCGAGCACGGTGTTGCCGCTCGAACAGGTGCGCGAGGAGATCGTCGGCGAGCTCGGACGCCAGGAGGTTGCGCGCCAGTTCGCGCTGTTGGCCGAGCAGTTTGCCAACATCGTGTACGAGCAGCCCGACAGTCTAGAGCCCGCCGCCGAGACGCTGGGACTGGAAATTCGCACGACGGACTGGATCAGCCGGGAAAACGGGCGCGTCGGGCGCTTCAATGACGAACGGCTGGTCAGCGCGCTCTTCTCCGAGGATGTGCGCGTGAACGGCGAAAACATCGAAGCCATCGAAGTCGAGCGGGGGACGCTGGTTTCCGCACGGGTGATCGAATACGAGGAGGCGCAACGCCTCGCCTTCGAGGAGGTGCGCTCGGCCATCGAAGAGCAGTTGCGTGAGGAGGAAGGCGTCAGAATTGCGCGTGAGCGTGGTGAGGCGGTGCTCGCCCGGCTTGTTGCGGGCGAAACTCCGGAGGTGCAGTGGAGTGCAGTGCGCGCCGTCCGCCGCGAGGAACCGACCCTGCCGCCTGCGGCGTTGCGGGCCGTGTTCGGGGCTTCCGTCAGGGATCTGCCTGCTCACGTCGGTGCGGTGGCTCCCGATGGGACCTACACGATCTACCGCGTGGAGTCGGTGAATCGACCCGAACCCGGCGAGAATGATCCGCGTCTGCAGATGCTTGCCGACGAGTATGCAAGACTCGTGGCCGACAAGGATTTCGCGGCCTACCTGTCTTCGCTCAGGGAGCGTTACAAGGTCGAGATTCGCGCTGCGGCATTGCGGGGTGGCCCGGAACGCTGAGGCCGCCGGCCCGGAAAAGTGAAAGCCCGGCCACATGCCGGGCTTCTTGCTGGCGTCGGCGCAGGTGAGGTTCCTCAACCCTGCTCGGAGTTCCCCAGCGCAGTGGTGTTGAAGCCGCCATCGACATACATGATCTCGCCGGTCACGCCGCTGGCTAGATCCGAACACAGGAATGCCGCCGCATTGCCGACCTCTTCGATGGTGACGTTGCGGCGCAGCGGGGCATTCCGTTCATTGAAGGACAGCAGCTTGCTGAAATTTCCGATCCCCGCGGCGGCAAGTGTCTTGATCGGACCCGCCGAGATCGCATTGACCCGGGTTCCTTCGGGACCCAGGCACACGGCGAGATAGCGCACCGAGGCTTCCAGACTGGCCTTGGCGAGGCCCATGATGTTGTAGTTGGGCATGGTGCGGATTGCCCCCAGATAGGACATCGTCAGCATTGCGCCATTGCGGCCCTTCATCAGCGGGCGGGCGGCCTTTGCCATCAGCGGGAAGCTTGCTGCGCTGATTTCCTGGGAGATGCGGAAGGCGTCGCGCGAGAAGGCGTCGAGAAAGTCGCCCTCGAGGGCTTCCGTGGGCGCATAGGCGATCGAGTGCACGAAGCCGTCCAGTCCGTCCCAGACACGGGCAATTTCGTCGAACAGGCTCGCTATCTCCGCATCGGTCTGGACATCGCAGGGAATTACCAGGGTGCTGCCGAATTCGGCAGCCATTTTCGAGACGCGCTCCTTGAAACGCTCGTTCTGGTAGGCAAAAGCGAGTTCGGCCCCTTCACGGTGCATGGCCTTGGCGATTCCGTAGGAGATCGACCGATTGCTGAGAAGCCCGGTTATCAGGATGCGTTTTCCGGAAAGGAAGCCCATCGTGGTGTTTCTCCAATTTGTTGATCGCCGGATTATAGCCCAGCAACGGGAAGGACTCGGACGCGATGCGTGCTAAGGACGATGTCGTTTGAACACCACTCGCGAAGGTGGAACGGGATGCGAACATGAACGGCTTCGCGCCGAATCATGGCGCGCCGTCGTTACGCAGTCATCGAATCCTGCCGTCTCACCCGAACGGACGGATTCCGAACAGCCAGCCGTGCAGATAAACGGCAAACACGAACCAAAGTACCACGCCGGTCGCGATGGCAGCGGCATCGTAGCGAATGCCCATTGCCTGACGTACGATTCCGCTCGCCCGGTCACGTCTGCGCGACGAAATGAAAGCGGCTACCGCCCAGATCAGGAAGCTGCCGAACAGCAACACGTCGGCGAGCGTTCCGTTCGCAATCAGGTGCGCGAAAGCCCAAAGTTTCGTGCCGACCAGCATCGGGTGTCCCATACGGGCCCGGATACGGGTGCCGGGCACGTAGGCAGCGACCAGGAGAACGAAGGCAGGCAGTGTCAGGAGCGCTGCAAGATGCCTCGTCCATACTGGGGGAACCCACAGGTAAACCGGGTCGAGCCGCGCCAGGCCGTAGCCCCAGATGATGAGCACGAATCCCGCAATCGAGACGATCGTGTAGAGCGCCTTCCATTGCAGTTCTCCGAATCGGGCGACCTGGCCGGTGCGCCACTGGTCGGCGAAGATGCGTACCGAATGGGTGCCGAGAAACACTACGAGGCCGAGGATCAGGACGATCATGTTGACGAGTCTCCGGAGGATTGTGGAGGCTGACGGCGACGCTCAGGCCTTGATCCGCATCAGGCGGGCCTTTTCGCGTTCCCAATCGCGCGTCTTCTCGTCTTCTCGCTTGTCGTACATCTTCTTTCCCTTGGCCAGTCCGATCGTGGCCTTGATGCGTCCCTTGGAAAAGTGCAGATCAAGCGGCACGAGGGTAAAGCCGGAACGCTCGACCTTGCCGATAAGCTTGGCGATTTCGCCCCCGTGAAGCAGCAGCTTGCGGGTCCGGGTGGGATCGGCTCGCACGTGCGTCGATGCGCTGGTGAGCGGCGTGATATGCATGCCGAGGATGAAGATCTCCTCGTCACGGACGATGACGTACGCCTCCTTGATGTTGGCCCGCCCGGCGCGGATCGCCTTGACCTCCCAGCCCTCGAGGACGAGTCCGGCCTCGAACTTCTCCTCTATGAAGTAGTCATGAAACGCCTTTCGGTTGTCGATGATGCTCATGGGTGGTGGGTATCCGGGGCCTCGGGCAATCGTTGCTTGCGGTAGAATCGATCATTTTAGCAGCTCGTACTACCCTTCCCAAACATGGCCGACGTCAAGAAACTCGTCCTGATAGAATTCACCCCCGAACAGATGTTCGAGCTTGTCGACCGTTGCGAGGACTACCGGGATTTCCTGCCCTGGTGTGGTGGCGCCGACCTGCACGAACGCACCGACACGCTGACAGTGGCAACGATCCATATCAACTACCACGGGATCAAGGCAAACTTCACGACGGAGAACACCAAGCGCCGACCTTTCGAGATGCACATCCAGTTGAAGAAAGGGCCGTTCACGCATCTGGAGGGCGGTTGGTTCTTTACCCCGCTGGGCGCCACGGCGTGCAAGATCGAATTCAAACTTCATTATCAATTTTCCAGCAGGTTGTTGGAGAAGGTCCTTGGGCCGGTGTTCAATCACATTGCCAACACGTTCGTCGACTCCTTCGTGAAGCGCGCCGAGCAGATTTACCGGAAGGGCTGAAGTGGCACAGATGATCAATGTGGAGGTTTGCTACGCCTTGCCGCAACGGCAGGAGCTGGTGAAACTGGTCCTTCCGGAGGGGGCGACCGTGGGCGATGCGGTCGCGGCCTCGGGTCTGCTCGAAGCGTATCCCGAGATCGAGGTCGACGGGCGTAACATGGTCGGCATCTTCGCCAAGCTCGCCCGGACCGATGCAGTACTGCGAGACAAGGATCGGGTGGAAATCTATCGTCCCCTCATCGCCGACCCCAAGGCGGTACGCAAGAAGCGCGCCGAAGAAGGCAAGACGATGAAAAAGGGTGGTGGAGAAGCCGAAGGCGCCTAACCGTTATCCCCATAACCCATGTGCATGCGTATTCACTGGCAGTTGGCGCTGACGTAGTCCTGGGCGCGCGTAATTTCGACCGCGCGTTCGACGTCATCGAGAAATTCCCTTTCGCCACGTTCATTGAAACGGGTTATGCGCTGCCCGGACTGAAGGGCCGCCAGTTGATTCCGTGCCTGGGTGCACATGCGCTCGCGTTCTTCCGCCTGCTGCCTTTCCTGCTCCGCCCTGGCCTGGGCCGTCGCTGCCTCGGCCCGTCGCTCGCGGAACTCGAGTTCGCGCTCCTCCAGGGATGGGGGGTCGCTGGCCTCCTCCGCGGCTTCCTCGGCCGCCGAAGGTGACCTGCCCGGGCGGATGAGCCTTGCTGCGACGCCCGTGGGCGCCTGATCCGAGTAATTGAGACGCCCCTCGGCATCGCGCCATTCATAGATCTGGCCGGTCGCGGGCAGGGCAAGAAAGAGGACAAGGATGAACATGCATGACTTGAACATTGGGCGGCTCCGATAAGAGGCGCCGCTTACATGCAGTTGGCGCCGTCTGTATAATACGGATTTGGTCGAAAGGAAAAAAGCCATGCGAGTGATTCAGAAGGCGCTGACGTTCGATGACGTCCTTCTCATCCCCGCCCATTCCACCGTCCTGCCGCGTGATGTCAGCCTCAGAACCCAGCTGACGCGGAACATCCGCATCAATATTCCACTCGTCTCGGCTGCCATGGATACGGTGACCGAGTCCCGGCTTGCGATTGCTCTCGCTCAGGAAGGTGGTGTCGGCATCATTCACAAGAACCTGCCGGTCAAGCGACAGGCGGCCGAGGTGGTCAGGGTCAAGCGCTTCGAGTCCGGCGTGCTGAAGGATCCGATCACGATTCCTCCGACCATGAGCGTGCGCGAGGTCGGCGCGCTGACCCGGCAGCACAAGTTCTCTGGCCTGCCCGTTGTCGAAGGCACCAAGGTCGTCGGCATCGTCACCAACCGCGACATGCGATTCGAGACCAATCTGGATCAGCCCGTATCGGCGATCATGACGCCGGCCGAGCGCCTGGTTACGGTGAAGGAAGGCGGGACCCTGGAGGAGGCGCGTCGGCTGATGCACAAGCATCGTCTCGAGCGGGTGCTCGTACTCAATGATGCCGGTGAGCTGCGCGGTCTCATCACCGTCAAGGACATGATGAAGTCCACCGAGCACCCGATGGCTTCGAAAGACGACCTCGGCCGCCTGCAGGTGGGGGCTGCGATCGGTGTCGGCAAGGGCACGGAAGAGCGATGCGAGGCCCTGGTCGAGGCAGGTGCGGACGTGATCGTCGTGGATACTGCCCATGGTCATTCGCAAGGCGTACTCGATCGGGTGAGCTGGGTGAAGAAGCACTTCCCGCATGTGGACGTGATCGGCGGCAACATCGCCACGGCCAATGCCGCGCGTGCCCTCGTCGACGCGGGAGCGGACGCGGTCAAGGTCGGCATAGGCCCGGGCTCCATCTGCACGACCCGAATCGTTGCCGGTGTCGGCATGCCGCAAGTCACCGCGATCGACAATGTGTCGACGGCGCTGGCCGGGAGCGGTGTGCCGATGATTGCCGACGGGGGAATCCGCTTCTCGGGGGACATCGCCAAGGCGATCGCGGCCGGCGCGAATGCGGTAATGCTCGGCGGCCTGTTTGCCGGGACAGAGGAAGCACCGGGGGAAACGGTGCTCTATCAGGGGCGCTCGTACAAGGCCTATCGCGGCATGGGGTCGCTCGGCGCGATGCAGCAGGGTGCGGCCGATCGATACTTCCAGGAGACCGAAGGCAACGCGGACAAACTCGTCCCCGAAGGCATCGAGGGACGCGTGCCCTACAAGGGGCCGGTCTCCGCGGTCATACACCAGCTCATCGGCGGACTTCGTGCTTCGATGGGCTACCTGGGCTGTAACGGCGTCGAAGCCATGCGCAGCGCCGCGCAGTTCGTCCAGATCACCTCGGCCGGCGTGCGCGAATCGCATGTACATGACGTTCAGATCACCAAGGAGGCGCCCAACTATCACGTGGACTGAAGTTTCGTGACGGCCTGCCGGGCGGCCACGGCCGCCCTTCTCATTTGTAGAGAGCAACCCATGTCCCACCAGAAAATCCTGATCCTGGACTTCGGTTCCCAAGTGACGCAGCTAATTGCGCGGCGCGTCCGGGAGCAGCAAGTGTACTGCGAGCTTCATCCCTTCGACGTATCCGAGGACTTCATTCGCGAATTCGATCCGAGGGGAATCATCCTTTCCGGTGGTCCGAATTCGGTGTACGAGGCGAGCGAGTGGCGTGCGCCGCAACTCGTGTTCGAACTCGGCGTTCCGGTGCTGGGGATCTGCTACGGGATGCAGACCATGGCAGCGCAACTCGGCGGTACGGTCGAAAGTTCGAGCAAGCGCGAGTTCGGTTACGCCGAAATGCGTGCACACGGCCATTCACGCCTGTTCGAAGGCATCCAGGACCGTAGCAACGAGCACGGCCACGGATTGCTCGACGTGTGGATGAGCCACGGCGACAAGGTCACCGGCCTGCCGCCCGGCTTCAAGCTCATCGGCAGCAACGAATCCACCCCCATCGCGGCGATGGCCGACGAGGAGCGCGGCTTCTACGGCGTCCAGTTTCATCCCGAGGTCACGCATACGCTCAAGGGCAAGGACATCATCGCCCGCTTCGTGCATGGTATCTGCGGTTGCGGTCGGGACTGGAACATGCCCGACTACGTTGCCGAGGCGGTTGCGCGGATCCGCGATCAGGTCGGTGCCGACGAGGTCATCCTGGGGCTGTCGGGCGGGGTGGACTCCTCCGTTGCCGCTGCGCTCATTCACCGCGCCATCGGCGACCAGCTCACCTGCGTATTCGTCGACAACGGCCTGCTGCGCCTCAATGAAGCGGAGCAGGTGATGCAGACCTTCGCCCGCTCGCTGGGCGTCCGGGTGATCCACGTGGATGCTGCCGAGCAGTTCATGGGGCACCTGAAAGATGTTTCCGAGCCGGAGCAGAAGCGCAAGATCATCGGACGTGAGTTCGTCGAGGTGTTTCAGGCCGAAGCCCGGAAACTGCCCGCCGTGCGATGGCTCGCCCAGGGTACGATCTACCCGGATGTGATCGAATCGGCGGGCAGCAAGACCGGCAAGGCCCATACGATCAAGAGTCACCACAACGTCGGGGGCTTGCCCGAGACCCTCAACCTGAAGCTTCTCGAACCGCTTCGCGAACTGTTCAAGGACGAAGTGCGCGAACTAGGCGTTGCACTGGGCTTGCCGCACGACATGGTCTATCGGCACCCGTTTCCGGGCCCGGGTCTGGGCGTACGGATACTTGGTGAGGTCCGCAAGGAACACGCGGACATCCTGCGCCAAGCCGATGCGATCTTCATCGACGAACTGCGTGCCGCCGACTGGTACGACAAGACCAGCCAGGCCTTCGCGGTGTTCCTGCCGGTGAGAAGCGTCGGCGTCATGGGAGACGGCCGTACCTACGAGTACGTCGTCGCGCTCCGCGCCGTGCAGACCCAGGACTTCATGACCGCCCACTGGGCGGAACTGCCGCACAGTCTGCTCGGCAAGGTGAGCAACCGCATCATCAACGAGGTGCGGGGTGTCAACCGCGTCGTCTACGACATCTCCGGGAAGCCGCCGGCGACGATCGAGTGGGAGTGATCCGACGTGCTTCGCCAGCCGTCGGCGACAAGCGAGGAACAGCGCAAACCCCGGCCCGTGGGAGGCTCGATCCATCGACTATTGCAGCAGATGCAGGTTGAAGTGACCGCGGACGAATTCCTGGAACTTTGCGACGCCCTCCAGGGCACCGCGTAGGCTGGCCTGTTCCATGCGGTTGAGCTGATCGAGAGCAATGTAGTTTGTCGGTGTCTTCCCGTTGCGCACGGCCTGCACATGCCCACGCAGTCTCAAGTGCACGAGGAATTCGAAGCTTTCCTCGATGTCATCGGCCTGCAGCGGATTCAGAACACCCGCGGCGACCAGCGCGGCAATGCGCTTGTGGGTGCCGCCGTCGAGTTTTCGGGCTTGCAGCGCCAGCGCTTTTATCCCGTCGGTGATGGCAAAGATTCCGGCCTTCTTGATCTCGAACATGCCGCGGTGTTCGCCCTTGCGTTCGGTCTTGATCCTGCCGAACCAGCCCAGGGGGGGAGCGAAACCCATCATGTTCTTCGCCATCCGCATCAGGAAACCCTCGTTGCGGTCCAGGTGCGCGAAGATGTGGGCCTTGAGATCCTGCTCCAGAGTGCGATCGCCGTATATCGTGCGCAGGTCGGCGAACATGCTGCCTTGCAGGACGTGCTCGGGCACGGGTGTCAGAATCCAGTGGTCGATGTCGCGCTTCCACTGGGCCAGGCTCTTCCTCCACGCGGGATTCTTTGCCATGATCCCGCCCGGGCAGGGGGGGACCCCGATCTCGATCAGGGAGTCGATCAATGCGATCGCGAACGCTGCGATCCGTTCGACGTCCTGTTCCGACAGATCGTCGGCGTAGATCAGGGCATTGTCCTGATCGGTGGACAATGTCTGCTCGCTGCGTCCCTCGCTGCCGAGAACGACAAAGGCAAAGCCCTGCGGAAGCTCGGTGAAACGGTTCTCGCGCAACAGTCCGATCAGACGCAGCAGGATCTGGTCGTTCAGATTCGCGATCAACCGTACCATGTCGCGCGTGCGGATGCCCGTCCCGGTCAGATGCAATACCAGCGCCTGGATGCGCCGATGCAGGGTTTTGAGCTCCTCGAGCGTACCCGCCTTTTCGATGTCCAGGACGAGCTGATGGGGCGAATGTGCCTGAACTCTGAGAATGTCGGTATCGGTGATGATGCCTGCGAGCCTGCCGTCGGCATCCACGACGCCAAGTCGATGGATGCCCTCGCGCGACATGCGATAAAGCGCCTCGTACAGGAAATCACTCTCGCCGATCACACTCAGCGGTGCATTCATGACGTCGGACACGCGCAGTGATTTCGGGTCCCTGCCCGGAGCGACGACCTTGTTGCGCAGATCGCGGTCGGTAAGGATTCCCGTCGGGACGTCCCCCTCGCACACCACGAGGCTCGAGATATTCTTTTCGCGCATGATCTGGACGACATCCACCAACGAGTCGTTCGGGGTGCATGTGACGACTCGTCGCTGGCAGAAGTCCTTGACCGGGCGGAAGAACTCGTTATCGTCGGCCATGGGATCAGGCGCTCCGGAATGCACAGGGGGGAGTTCGCAGAAGATGTTGCACGTTCGTGCCGGGGTGACGACCGGAAAGTTCAGTCCAGAGCCTCGAAACCGAATGGCGGGCACGAAGCGAGGTCGGAATCACTGCGATGCGGCAGCTGCGATGCGAGCTCGCGCAGGGCGCTGCGCATTCCCTCTTCGAGCACGGGATGGTAGAAAGGCATGCGCAACAGGTCGTGAACCGTTAACGAACGCTCGATCGCAAATGCAAGCAGATGCGCCATGTGTTCGCCCGCCGGCGCGCACATTTCCGCGCCGAGCAGGGCGCCATCGTGGCGACCGGCATAGATGCGCATCACGCCATGATTGCGCAGCGCGGCGCGGGCACGGCCCTGGCGCTCGAAACTGACGGCGCCGACGATCGTTTTCGACTCGTCGAGCTCGGCGTGGCGCTTGCCGACGACTGCGACGTTCGGCGCCGAAAACACGATCGCGAGTGGTGTGCGGCGCGCGAAGCAGCGGGAGACGTCGGCAACGGCGTTCAGTCCGGCGATGTGGCCTTCGTCGGCAGCTTCATGCAGCACAGGCGCAAATCCGTTAGCGTCGCCGGCGAAGAAGACCGGCAGGTCGCCGATTCGCGCGGTCTGCGGATCGACCGGCGGCATGCCGCGCTGGTCCAGAGCCACGCCGAGCGTATCCAGGCCGATGTCGTCGATGTTGGGACGACGTCCCATCGCGGCCATGATGCCATCGACGACGACGCTCACCTTGCCGTTGTGCACTCGCAGCCCGTCGCCATCGCGGACAAGTTCCGCAGATGACCCGAGGTGGATGGCGAACTCCTCGCGAAGCAGTGCCTTGAGCGCCGCATTGACGGCGGGGTCGGTCAGTCCACCCAGGCTTCTGTCGGAACCGAAGGCGATGACATCCACACCGAGCCGGGACAAGGCCTGGGCCATCTCCAGTCCGATCGCCCCCATGCCGATCACCGCAATTCGCTGCGGCAGATCCCGCTGTTCGAACAGCGTGTCGGTCGTCAGTACGCGATTTCCGTACTCTCGCCACGCCGCGGGAACGAGTGGACGCGCACCGGTGGCGATGATGATGCTGCGCGCCTTTATTCTGCGCCCACCAACCTCCACGCAGTCCGGGCCGCGCAGCCGTGCCCGCCCGGCGATGCGCCGCTCTCCGAGCTCGTTGGTGGCCTTGAGGGTGCCCGCAACGAATTCGTCCCGCAGCGCGCGCACGCGCTCGAGCACGGCCGGAATGTCCGCGGAAAGCGAAGCCGAGCCACGGATCCCGAAACGCTCGAAATCGTGCCGCCGATAGAATGCATTAGCAGCCTCGATGAGCACCTTGGACGGCATGCAGCCGACGCGCGCGCAGGTGGTTCCCCATTCGCCGGCGTTGATCAGGACAAAGCGGTCCGTGTGCTTGCGCACTTCACGCAGGGCAGCCAGGCCGGCCGAACCTGCACCGATTATTGCCACATCCACACTTTCGCTCATCGTCCGTCCCGTGCGTACCCGGAAATGAATTCACCATCGAGTGCGATCGCGGCCCCGAACAATCGTTCGTGGCCGAGCCGTGTCACTCGTGATCGATCGACTTGGTGGTGAACAGATAGTCGCGCAACTGCTTGTCGAAAGCCGGATCGCGGCGGCGAATCCATTCCAGCACCATCGCGGCATGCTCCTTCTCCTCGTCGCGGTTGTGCTTGAGGACGGCCCGCAGGTCCGGATCCTTGCATGCGTTCACGCGCTGGTTGTACCAGTCGACCGCCTCGAGTTCCTCCATCAACGAAACGATCGCGCGGTGCATGTCACGGGTTTCATCGCTCAGTTCCGCAATGGGTTCGTGGTAGCCTTCATTTGCCATGCCAAGCTCCTTGTCGCGTCCGATGCACCGGCACCCGGGACGCCGAAAGTTGATCCTTGCCCATTGTGCCATCGGATTGCCTCGCGGCGAAACCGGTGATCCGGCATTGCATGCCACGATCGTGCCGGGCGGAGCATGTCGCCGTTTCAGCGCTTGTCCCCGTTACGCGCGGGTCGGGTAAACTGCGTGAATGGACGAGGCGGTCATGGCGGGTGACGAGATCTTCATGCGGCAGGCCCTGGAGCAGGCTCGGCTAGCCGGTGCCTGTGATGAGGTGCCGGTGGGAGCTGTCGTCGTCTGTGACGGGCAGGTCGTCGGACGTGGCTTCAATCAGCCGATTCGCAGTCGCGATCCTACGGCACATGCGGAGGTGATGGCCTTGCGGGATGCTGCGGCCCGAATCGGAAATTACCGCCTTCCCGGCTGTGCGCTTTTCGTCACGCTCGAACCATGCGTGATGTGCTGCGGTGCGATCATGCATGCGCGCATCGCCAGAGTGGTTTTCGGCGCATGTGACCCGAAGACCGGTGCCGCTGGAAGTGTGATCGACCTGTTCGCGGAAATGCGCCTCAACCACCATGCACAGGTGAGCGGTGGCGTGCTCGCGAAGGATTGCGGCAGTCTCCTGTCGGCGTTCTTCGCGTCGCGTCGCGGGCGCACGCTGATTGGTTGAGGCATGCGAATCCGGATCAACCTCGGAAAGCAGGAACTCGTCGTGTGCGACGATGGCGGCGTGCAGCTGAGGCGTTTCCCGGTGTCAACCGCGCTCAATGGCGGGGGCGAGCGGGAGGGCAGCGCCTGCACCCCGCGCGGCGCCCATCGCGTTCGCGCGAAGATCGGCGCCGGTGCACCTGCAGGTGCCGTGTTCCGGGGCCGCCGACCGACCGGAGAGACCTGGACCCCCGAGCTTGCGCGGGCAAACCCGCAACGCGACTGGATCCTGTCGCGCATCCTGTGGCTGAGTGGGTGTGAGCCGGGACGCAACCGCCTCGGCGAGGTGGACTCGATGCGTCGCCATATCTACATTCACGGTACCCCTGACGATCAGCCGATGGGCGAACCACGCTCGCATGGCTGCGTGAGGATGCGCAACGCCGATGTGATCGCGTTGTTCGACATGGTGCCGGTGGGTGTCCGTGTTGACATCGAGGAGTGAAACGGTGAACGACGACTCCATCAGGATCAGCATCCTCGACTGGGATGCGGCCGCTTCGCGGGTCATGCCCTTGCGCGAGGCGGTGTTCGTCCTGGAACAGGGCGTTGCCCCCGAACTGGAGCAGGATGCGCTCGATCCGGTGTGTCGCCACGCGGTGGCCGAAACGCGCGATGGTTCGATCGTGGGCACGGGCCGGCTCGTTCCCGACGGCCACATCGGTCGCATGGCCGTTGCCGCGAATGCACGCAACCGCGGCATTGGCGGCCGGATCCTCGATGCCCTGTTGCGCGAGGCTCAGTCAGCCGGGATGGCAGAGGTCGTGCTCAATGCCCAGGTCCACGCGCAGCGTTTTTATGGACGCCATGGATTCGCGGGCGAAGGGGAGGTGTTCATGGAGGCCGGAATTGCACATCGCCTGATGCGCCGGCGCCTGTCTTAGGCGTCGGCCCGTGGCTCGTTCACGTGACGAGGGCCTGCAAAATCAGTGCGCTCACCTGGTGCCGCATCCGCCCGTGTGTCAGCCGTGCCGATGCCCGGGCAACGCAAAGCGGTGCACCACCTCGCACTCCACACTGCCATCCTCGTGCCAGGTCCACTCGCGCAGACGCACGCTCGCATCGCTCCCCACCACCAGGACTGTAGAACAGCGGGTGCCGTATCCCGGTGCGCGAATGAACGCCGGAGACAGCCAGCGTTCCCACTCCGGGCTGACGCCGGTGCGCGGAAGATGGGCATCCGGAGCAGGAGTGTCGTCACGCAGCAGTTCCAGAAGACCCTGCTCGGACGGTAACTGGTGCAAGGCGGCTTCGAAGCGCTGCCGTGCGAGGCGCACTTTTGGCCACGGCGTGTCGAGGAGGTGGTTCGACAGACCGTAGATTCCGGCGTCGAGGAGTCGCACGGCGCCGGTTGTGCTTTCGTGGATACCCAGGTCGGCGCCGTCGCTCACAAGGAGATTGAAGCCCGCGTACCCTGCACTGACCCGTGCGACCCGCTCGAGTGTCGCAATGACGTGGTCCGGAACGGAGAGGCAGTCGCGGACAAGTGCCCCGCGTGACGGCGCGCCCGGACGACGCACGGTCGGGTCGCGATAGTTGGTCAGCGCGGCAAAGCGGCCGTCGCGCGTGATGCCCATCCAGGTCCCGCCCGCCTCCAGGTCGCGGCCGGCCAGGATCGCTGGTGCGTCCGTCCACCAGTGCGCCGGGCTTGCCGGACGGGCGAGGAACTCATCCCTGTTGGCTGCGACGACCAGCGGAAAGTCCGGGTGGGCATGCCAGGCGACGACGATCAGGCACATTCGGCGAAACGTTCGATATGGCGAGCCGAGCCGGGTTCGATCAGATCCTGGATTCTTGCCGCTTCCACCTCGTGTTTCAACGCGATTTCGAATCCGGTCGCATCGGTCACGGTTTCGTAGACTTCCATCCAGGTGTGCTCGTCGTCCCGGCGTTGCAACAGCCGGCAGGTCAGCCCCAGCGTGTCGGCCAGTCTTTGCTGCATTGCCCGGACACGCTGTCGCGCATCGCCGTGATCCGCATTCGCGCGAATACGGTAATACACGTAATAGGACAGCGTGCGGTTGGTATCGTCGGAGAGCATCGTCAGGACAGGGCGTAAGGCAGGTCGAGAAATTCGAGTTGCGGGCCGGTCGGGCTGCCGAGGCGCGCGTCATTCGCTTCGGCGCATGTCATCTGCATTACCGCGAGAGCCTCGTAGCCGCCGTTCGGCGACGGGGCGACATTGACCAGTTTGCCGGCAGACTGATCGCCGAATTCGCGGGTGAAGATGTCGACACCCGGAAGCGGCGGCCGGTCGGTCGTTACGTGCACCCGGTACATGCGTTTCTTGAGCTTGCCCAGGTACTGGGTGCGGGCGACGATCTCCTGTCCCGGGTAGCAGCCCTTGCTGAAGTTGACGCCGCCGATGATCTCGTAGTTCAGCATCTGTGCGACGAACTCCTCCTGGGTCGATGCCGTGATGAGCGGCAGTCCGGCGCGAATCATGGCAAGTTGCCAGTCGGCCGTGCCGGCCCTGGCTGCGCCCCCGTCGATCAGTTGCGCATAGATCCGCGGTGCCTCCGCCACGGGCGCGGATACGACAAAGCTGCCATCGTTGAGGCGAAGGCAGTGGATCGCCCCGGAGAGCTTCTGGTGCATGGGCTCAGCCGGCACCGGTACGCCCGCTCCAGTCAGGATCGCTTCGGCCTGTGGTCCGCTCGCTCCCACAAGCGCGGTGTCGGACCCGGCGTCGGTGAGGGCGACCTTGCTGCGCAGCACGTACATCGAAAGCTTCTTCAGGATCGCCGGCTGGATGTCGGCTGACAGGGCCAGCACGTGAGCTCCGGGTTCCGGCCAGATGAGCATGCTCGCGAGCATGCGCCCCTTGGGCGTATTGAAACTGTTCCACTGCACGGCGTCCGCGGCGAGTTTCTTGACGTCGTTCGAGAAAAGGTTGTGCAGAAACGTTGCGGAGTCGGCGCCTGCGCAGCGGATCAGCCCGAGATGGAGCAGCGGCACGGCAATCGTCGCGTTGCGGGCCTGCATGTCTGCGGCTTCCGCGAAGCGGATCGAACCGTTGTCGAGGATGGCGCCCTCGCGGGCAAGGAACTCGGTCCAGGGAGAGGTCATGTTTTGCTCGGGTCCGGAAATGCGATGAAGTATTATAGGACTGTGCGGGCTCTGTGGTCCTCCACGTGATCGTCGGGGTCCTTCTCCGGCCCTGCGACCGCCACTGTCTTCCACATCCGACCCGCTCATACGCCATTGTGCAATTTGTCGCCACGTTTTCGATGAAGTCGCTGCTTTTCGGAATCCTGTTGTTCCTCGTCATCGTCGCCGCGGCACTCGTCGGGAGTTCCTGGTGGTATGCGAACCGGCCCTTGCCAATGACCCAACCCGTGATCGAATTCTCCGTGCAGCGGGGCCACACAATGCGTCAGGCTGCACGGACCATCGCGGCCGCGGGTGTCGATGTTCACCCCGAGGCGCTTTACTGGATCGCCCGCCTCGACGGCAAGGCCGAACGCATCGTTGCGGGAAGCTACGAGATACGTGAGGGCGTGACGGCCCGCGACGTGATCGCGAAACTCCACGACGGAGATGTGACTGTCGCGGAACTGCTGCTCGTGGAAGGCTGGACCTTCCGTCAGGTCCGTGCGGCGATCGAGGCCCATCCGTACCTGCAGAAGGACACCGTCGGTCTGTCCGACGTTGCGATCCTGGATGGTATCGGCGCTGGCGAATCCCATCCCGAGGGATTGTTCTATCCCGACACCTACCTGTTCGATCGGCATACGAGCGGATTGGCTGTTCTCAAGGCGGCCTATCAGGCGATGCAGGCGCGGCTCGAGCGTGCCTGGGAGATGCGCAACCCCGACGTGCCCCTGGCCTCGCCATACGAGGCGCTGATCCTGGCGTCCATCATCGAGAAGGAAACCGGTCAATTGGATGAGCGCGGACTCGTCGCGTCGGTCTTCGTCAACCGCCTGCGCACCGGAATGCGGCTGCAGACGGATCCGACCGTGATGTACGGTTTCGGTGAGGAATTAGAAGGGCGGCTGCGCCGACATCACCTACAGACCGATCACGAGTACAACACTTATACGCGGGCCGGGTTGCCGCCGACGCCGATCGCAATGCCCGGATGGGACGCCCTCGTCGCCGCGGTCCGGCCACCGGAATCCGAGTTTTACTATTTCGTGGCGCGGGGTGACGGCACCAGCCATTTCTCGCGCAGTCTCGGGGAGCACAACCGGGCCGTCAATCGCTATCAGAGGGGGAGGGGCAGTTGAGCCGGATTGCGCAACGGGGTCGTTTCATCACTTTCGAGGGTATAGACGGCGCGGGGAAAAGCAGTCAGATTTCCGCTCTCGTGGCATTGCTGCGCGAGTTGGGCGTCGATGTCGATCAGACGCGGGAGCCGGGAGGCACGGTCCTCGGCGAGCGTCTGCGCGAGATTCTTCTGCATGAGACCATGCACCCCGAAACCGAGGCCATGCTCATGTTCGCGGCACGCCGCGAGCACCTTTGCGCGAGAATCATGCCGGCCCTGGAGTCGGGCCGGTGGGTGGTGTCGGACCGGTTCTCGGACGCCACCTACGCTTATCAGGTTGGCGGCCGCGGCCTCGATGCGTCCAGATTCGAGGTGCTGGAAACCTGGGTCCATCCGGGCTTTCAGCCCGATCTGACGCTCATCTTCGATCTCGCTCCGGAGGTCGCGGCCGCGCGGCTGGCATGCACGGGCAACGCCCCGGACCGATTCGAGCGCGAGCGTCGGGGTTTTTTCGAGCGGGTGCGCACGGCCTATCTCGAGCGTGCGCGCATGGCCCCGGAGCGCATCCGGGTCGTCGCAGCCGACCGTCCCGAGAATGTCATTCGCAAGGAAATCGAGACGATCGTGAGGGAGCGCTGGTTCGCATGATCCATCCCTGGCTGGAGGGCGCATGGAGACGTATCGTCGCCCTCGAGGGCAGGCTGCCGCACGCCCTGCTGTTCGTCGGCCCTGCGGGGCTCGGCAAGCGGGACTTCGCCGACGCAGTGGCAGCACGCCTCCTGTGCAATGCCCCTGATGACGCGGGGCATGCGTGTGGCCGTTGTCAGCCCTGTCAGCTGCGTGTCTCGGGCAATCACCCCGATCTGTTTCTCGTGATGCCTGCAGCAGATGTGGCCGAGGATGGTATCGACGCCGCCGTCACCGACGCTGCTAGCAAGGCAAGGTCGGCCCAGATCGTCATCGAGCAGGTGCGCGAACTGCAGCAGTCGCTCAGTGTCACGGGGCATCAAAGCAGCCGTCGGGTCATCATGGTGACCCCGGCCGACGCGATGAACGTGTACACTGCCAACGCCCTCCTCAAGCTGCTCGAGGAACCCCCGCGAGGGTGCATCTTCCTCCTGGTGTCGGCGATGCCCAGGCGCCTGCTTCCGACCATTCGCAGTCGCTGCCAGCAATGGACTTTCGCCCGGCCCCGACCCGAACTGGCGGAGTCGTGGTTGAACGGCCGTGACGGCGACGCCCGGG